>CAZVSO010000008.1:0-33528 GCA_964629425.1 uncultured Gemmatimonadaceae bacterium | reverse complement strand
CATCGCGCTTCGAGTTGCCCCTCCTGGGCTCGAACCAGGACTCTCCTGATCCAGAGTCAGGCGTGTTGCCAGTTACACCAAGGGGCAAAAGACAGTAGTCAGTTGTCAGTTTTCAGTTGTCAGCTAAAGCCTGCCGCAGATCTCACCGGAGCTACTGTGACCTGACGACTGATAACTGACAACTGCAGTCCAGTGGAGCTGAGGGGGCTCGAACCCCTGACCTCCTGGGTGCGATCCAGGCGCTCTCCCAGCTGAGCTACAGCCCCGGCGGAGGCGGAACTTAGAGCCGGCGGCCCCGGCGGGCAACCCTGAATCCCCGCCCCGCCTCTCAGGCCGCACCCTTCCGCACCGGCTTCCACTGCAAGTCGAGCGTCCGCCCCGTCGCCGCGCAGTCGCGCAGGTACAGGTTGATGAGCGTCTGGTAAGGAATCCCGGTGCTCGCGGCGAGCTCCTTGAAGTACGCGAGCGCCCTCGTGTCCAGCCGGATCGTTACCGAATGCTTGAGCCGGCTCGCGTACGGATTCCGGCGCGCCTTCGAAAAATCGTACTCTCGCCTCATGGGAGCCACCTCGCGTCATAGTGCGTCCGTTCTGACTTGATCGCCCTTGAGCCGTTCTCAATCCGCGAACGGGATGTCGATTTCCATCCCGTCCCGCGCCACCACCGTCTCCCGAAACACCTCCCGCGCCTCAGTAACCAGATCCTCGGCGCTCACCGAGTAGCGCGCCGAGACGTGGTTGAGGACGAGCTTCCTGGCCCGCGCCGCCAGCGCCACCTGCGCCGCCTCGCGCGCCGTCGAATGCCCCGTCTCCTTCGCCCGGTCCTTCTCCTCGTCCCCGAACGTCGCCTCGTGAATTAAGAGATCGGCCCCCTGCGCCGCGTCCACCACCGACGCGCAGGGCCGCGTGTCACCCGTGAAGACGACGGTCCGACCCGGGCGAGCAGATCCGACAATGCCTGCCGGTCCGACCATCCGCCCATCCGCCAATCCGACCGTTTCCCCCCGCTGCAGCTTGCCCCACAACGGGCCCTCCGGGATCCCCGCCGCCAGCGCCTTCTCCGGATCGAACCGGCCCAGCCGCTCCTTCTCCCTGAGCGCGTAACCCACCGACCCACCGCCGTGCTCGGTCGCGAACACGTGGATCCCATAACCGTCGCGCTCCACTATGTCGCCGGGACGCAGCTCCTTGATCTCCACCCCGAACGGCACCCGCTCGATGCCGAGGGTGAGCGCCGCCTCGAGCACTTTCTTCGCCCCGCGCGGCCCCCACAACCGCATCGCCTCCTCACGCCCCTGCAACCCCAGCGTGCGCATCAGCCCGATCACACCGAGAAAGTGATCGGCGTGAAAATGAGTAAAAAAAATGTCCCCCAGCGCGAATGACACGCCGTAGCGCATCATCTGGCGCTGCGTCCCCTCGCCGCACTCGAACATCAGGGTCTCGCCTTCGCGCACGACAGCGAGGCCGGAGACGTTGCGCTCGACTGTCGGTCTTGCGGCTGAGGTGCCGAGAAACGTCACGCTGAGCATGCGCCGAATATAAAGGGCGAAAGGCGTGGGGAAGTGGGGGCGTAACACGAAAGGCGTGGGGATGTGGGGGTGTGGGAACGTAGGTACGCGTGAAAACGCCCCTGATCTGCAAGTTTGGCTACTCCGGTTCGGGAGCGCCGCGGTGATGCTTAGGGCGTGGACCGGTACCGATCGCTCGAAGCCGGGAAGCGTGCCCACCACACGGCGGTGCTGGCGCTGCGCAGCACCGACGCTCCGACGCACCCCCGGACCCGCAGCCTCTTCGAGCCGATGCGGCGAGCGGCGGTTTCGGTAGAGGCGAACATCGTCGAAGGGTACGCGCTCGGCACACCAGGGCTGTACCTGAGGCATCTGCGCATCGCGATGGGCTCGGCCGCCGAAGCCGAGTGCCTCATTCGCTTGGCCGGTGAGCTAGGCTATCTGTCAGCGCCGGTCGTCAAGGAACTGGAAGATGGGTTCGGTAACACGATGCGGGCCCTGCACGGTCTCCTACGGCAGCCGACCCAGGTGACGCCACGCCCCCACATCCCCACAACCCCACGCCTTTAGAATACTTTGACGGTGAGGTACCGCCCCGGCCGCTCCCTGAGATCATCAAGGAGTTTCGCTAGGGCCGCGAGAGTCTCATTGAGATTGTGATAGAGCAGCGTGTCGCTCGCCATCTTGCCGAGCGAGCCCTCCCCCCGATTCACCTTGCCCAGCAGCGTATCCAACGCCGCCGTGGCGGTGCCGAGGTGATTGGTGAGCGCCGCGAGGTTGGCACTGATCGAGTCCACCCGCGCCCCGGTGCCCGATGCGAGAATCGAGTCCACCCGCGTCAGCGCCCGCCCCGGCCACGCCAGGGTCCGGGGCGTCTTCCCCAGGAGCGGCCCGCCCCCCATCTCCGCCAGCGCGTTCATCCCCCGCTGCGTCGCCACCAGGGTGTTGTGGATGTCCTCCCCCAGCTGGTGCGACACGAGAGTGGTGGCGTTGCCGATCAGCTCGTTGGCCCGCGTCGCGAGGCCGCCGGCGATGTCGGTGAGCCCGGGTAGATTGTCGCCCAGGATGAGACTGCGCGGCGCCAGGAAGTCCTTGTCCTCGGAGCCGGGCGAGTAATCGATGAACTTGGCGCCGAAGAAGTCGAGCGCCGTCACCACCGCCGTCGCGTCGAGCCGGGGCCGCACGTCGCTCCCCACCTCGATCGTCACCTCGACCCGCCCCACGCGCTCCAGATTCACGCGCGCCACGCGTCCCTTCTTGACGCCCGACACGAGCACCGGGTCACCCTGCTTCAGGCCGCTGACGTTGCTGAACACGACTCGCGCCTCGACCCCGGTCGAGCGGATCGAGCGGCCCGTGAGCCAGAACATGCCGAACACGAACAGCGCGAGCCCGAGCAGCACCAGCGCCCCGACACCGACCTCCTGCTTGTAGCCGAGATCCATTACTCGATCCTCCGGAACTCGCCGGTCGTGCGCCGCGTCCCGCTGAGCCGCGCCGCCCGCGCCCCCTCCGCCTCCTGCTGGATGATCGCCATCTCGAGGTCGCGCTCGAGGAACTGCTGCACCGCGGAATCGTGGGACTGGAGGATCTCCTCCGGCGTCCCCATCGCGCGGATCTTGGCCTGCCACAACAGGGCGATTCGGTCGGCGGTGCGGAACGACCCCCGTACGTCATGGGTCACCATTACGCTCGTCACCCCGATCTCCTGCTGCAGCCGCTCGACCAGCCCGTCGATCACGTCGGCGTTCAGCGGATCGAGCCCCGTGGTCGGCTCATCATACAATAGATAGGTCGGCTTGCCCGCGATCGCCCGCGCGATACCCACGCGCTTGCGCATCCCGCCCGACAGCTCGGCCGGCATCTTCGCCGCCACCTCGGGCGCCAGGTTCACCAGGCGCAGGCACTCCTTCACTCGCTCGCCGCAGTAGTCTTCGTCGGCGTACAGCTTCTGGTCGGTGATGCCGAGGCGGATGTTCTCGAGCACGTCCATCGAGTCGAACAACGCACCGTTCTGGAACACGTAGCCGATGCGGCTGCGCAGCGCGGACAGCTCCTTGCGCTTGAGCGTGGGCACCGACAGCCCGTCCACGTACACCTCGCCCGAATCGGGCTTGATCAGCCCGATGATGTGCTTCAAGAGCACGCTCTTGCCCACCCCGGAGGGGCCGAGCAGGGCGACGGTCTCGCCGCGGCGCACGACGAAGTCCACGCCGTCGAGCACGACGTGATCGACGAACCGCTTGGAGACGTTGCGCAGCTCGATCATTCGTTGGCGCCCAGGATCAGCTTCGTGAGCACCGCGTCGAGCAGCAGAATCATCACCGACGCCGCCACGACGGCCTGCGTGGTCGAGCGGCCCACGCCCTCGGCCCCCTGCTGGGTGTTGTAGCCGGTGTAGCACGGGATCATCGTGACCACCGCCGCGAACGCCACCGACTTGATCCCCGAATACCACAGGTCCAGCGGCTTGAAGAAGTACTTGGCGCCGAACGCGAAGTCGGCGTTCGAGATACCGAGCGACTCCTTGGCGACGAGCCAGCCGACCAGGATGGCGAACGCGTTCGCCACCATGACGAGCGTCGGGATCACGAGCAGCCCGGCCAGGACCCGGGGGAGCAGCAGGTGGGAGAAGGGGGAGCGGCCCAGGCTCTCGAGCGCGTCGATCTGCTCGGTGACGCGCATCGAGCCCAGCTCGGCGGCGTAGCGGGCGCCGATGCGCGCGGCGAGGATCAGCCCGGTGAGCACGGGGCCGAGCTCGAGGATCATGGACTCCACGATTATTCCGCCCGCCACGTACAGCGGCACCTGGCCGGTGAACTGATAGCCGGTCTGGAGGCTCGTCACCGCGCCCGCGAACCCCGCAACGAGCAGCACGATGAACAGGCTGCCGAACCCGACGAGGGTGGCTTGCTCGATGGTGCGCGGCACCCAGATGCGCCACTCGGGGAGGGCACGGAACAGGTCGGCGACGAAGAGGGAGAAGCGGCCCGTATGCCCCGCCACGAGGAGCGCCCAGCGCCCCGCGTGGCGCCGCACGTCGAGCGTCACCGTGATCGGCTCAGCCGCGGTTCCCATGGGCGTGTATCCTCACCCCCTGACCACGGCTCCGCAAGCCTCACCCCCTGTCCCCCTCTCCGCGAATTGCGGAGAGGGGGCACGGCGTGCGTGTGGCGAAGCGCATGCACAGACCGGCGCATGGTGCGCGGGTAGCCCCGCGGCACCGCCGCGGTGTCAACCCACCCGCATGGATGCGCGGTGCCGCGCCGGACTCAGCACATGAGCGGGTCGCAACGCCGCCCGAGTGGGTTAACCCCGGGGCGGCGCCCCGGGGTACACCGCAGGCCCGTGTCGCGCACCGTACATGCAGGCCAGCGCATGGTGCGGTGCCACGCCCCGGGGCTACACGGCGCGCCCGCGTCGCACCGCACGCACAGGCCATGCGCATGGCGGGCCGGTAACCCCACGGCGGCACCCCGGGGTACACGGCAGCCGGTCTCTCGCAGATGAGTAACTTGGAAGGCGATGCGTTCGGCCTCTCCCCCTGACCACGCGCGAGCGTTTCGCCGCAAGCTCCTGGCCTGGTACGCACGCCACGCGCGCGACCTGCCGTGGCGCCGGACGCGCGATCCGTACCGCGTGCTCGTGTCCGAGGTGATGCTGCAGCAGACACAGGTGTCACGCGTCACCGAGTACTACCCGCGCTTTCTCGCGCGCTTTCCCACGATCCACGACCTGGCGCGGGCCCGACCCCGGGCGGTGCGCGAGACGTGGGAGGGCTTGGGCTACTATGCGCGAGCCGCAAACCTGCACCAAGCCGCGCGCACCGTGGTCCGCGATCACGACGGCACCCTGCCCGACGACCCTCAAGCGCTCATCAAGCTGCCCGGCGTGGGACGCTACACGGCGGGCGCGGTGGCATCGTTCGCCTACGAACGGGCGGTGCCCGCGGTGGATACCAACGTCAGGCGCGTATTGCGACGCGTGTTTGTAGGGGAAGGGGGACGGGGGAAGGGGGAAGGGTACATCTGGGACCTCGCCCGTTCCCTCGTGCCCAAGAACGGTAAACGAGCATGGCGATTTAATCAGGCGGTCATGGAGCTGGGGGCGCGGATCTGCGTGGCGAGGAAGCCGAGGTGCCCGGAGTGCCCTGTGGTGACTGAATGCAAGACGGGGGGCGGGAAAAGGCGAAGAGCCTCTTAGCCTCCTAGCCTCTTAGCCACTATCATTGATCCCGTGTCCGACCTGACAGACCGTCTCCAGACTGCTCTCGGCTCCTCCTACCGCCTGACCCGCGAGCTGGGGGGCGGCGGCATGAGTCGCGTGTTCCTCGCCGACGAGGTGGCGCTGGGCCGGTCGGTGGTGATCAAGGTGCTGCCGCCGGAGATGGCGGCGGCGGTCAGCAGCGAGCGGTTCCGCCGCGAGATCCAGCTCGCCGCCCGGCTGCAGCACCCGCACATCGTCCCCCTGCTCACCGCCGGCGCGGCGGGCGACCTGCTCTACTACGTCATGCCGCACGTGGAGGGCGAGTCGCTGCGCGCGCGACTGGCGCGCGACCGCGAGCTGCCCGTCGGCGAGGCGGTGCGCATCCTGCGCGACGTGACCGACGCGCTGGCCTACGCGCACGCCCACGGCATCGTGCACCGCGACATCAAGCCCGACAACGTGCTGCTCTCGGGCAAGCACGCGCTGGTCACCGATTTCGGCGTCGCGAAAGCGGTGTCGCAGTCCACCGGGGCGAGCGCGCTCACGTCGCTGGGCGTGGCGCTGGGCACGCCGGCCTACATGGCGCCGGAGCAGGCGGCCGCCGATCCCAACACCGATCACCGCGCCGATGTCTATGCGGTCGGGGCGCTGGCCTACGAGATGCTGACCGGCCGGCCGCCGTTCACCGGGACATCGCCGCAAGCGGTGCTGGCGTTGCAGGTGACGGCGGTCCCCGACCCGCTCACGAAGTGGCGCGGGTCGGTCCCTCCGGCGCTGGAAGCGATCGTGCTGCGCTGTCTCGCCAAGCTCCCCGCCGACCGCTGGCAGTCGGCGGAGGAGGTGCACGCGCAGCTCGAGGGGATGGCGACGCCGTCCGGCGGTACGACGCCGACGGGCGCGGTGCCGTACGCCGCGGCGGCGGTCCCCAGCGCGTACCTGCGCGGCCACCCACTCCGCGTGACCGGACTCTTCCTGCTCGGCGCGTTCGCCGTGCTCGGCGTGGTGTCGCTGCTGGCGCGCGTCGTCGGGCTGCCGACCTGGGTGCTGCCCTGGAGCGCCGGGCTGCTCGCCGTCGGGTTACCGATCATGATCGTGACCGGGCTGGTCGAGCGTCGCCGCGCGATGGTGCGCACCGCGGGTCGGGTGACGCCCCCCGCGGGCGTGCACCATTGGCTCACCTGGCGCAAGGCGCTGCTCGGCGGGGTCGGCGCGTTCGCCATGCTCGGCCTCGCCACTGCGGGCTACATGGCGATGCGGGTGCTCGGTATCGGGCCGGTCGGGACGCTTGTGGCGAGCGGCGTCCTGGCGGAGCGGGACCGGTTGGTGCTCGCCGAGTTCACGAACCGGACGACGGACTCGACGCTCGGCCCCTCGGTCACGGAGGCGTTCCGGATCGATCTGGCCCAGTCGCCGGTGGTGACGCTGCTCGACGCCGCGGCGACCGCCGCCGCGCTGCGCCGCATGAACCGGGAGCCGGGGACGCCGCTCGACCCAGCCCTGGCGCGGGAGCTGGCCGAGCGCGAGGGCGCCAAGGCGATCGTGCGGGGCGAGGTCGGCCCCGTGGGCCGCGGCTACGTGCTGACGGTCGAGGTCGTGTCGGTCGCGGACGGGGCGGTGCTGGTCGCGGTCCGCGAGACCGCCCAGGACGACGGCGTGATCATCGAAGCGATCGATCGGCTGTCGGGGAGGCTGCGCGAGCGGATCGGTGAGTCGCTGCGCACCATCCAGGGACGGCAGCGGCTGGAGCAGGTAACGACCGGCTCACTCGCGGCGCTGCAGAAATACTCGCAGGGCGTGCGCGTCAACGACCAGGGAGACCAGGAGCGGGCCATCACGCTACTCGAGGAGGCCGTCGCGCTCGACACCGCGTTCGCCATGGCGTACCGCAAGCTCGCGGTGGTGCTGGGCAACTCTGGTGCCGAGCGGTCGCGTGTGCTGACCGCCACGTCACAGGCGTTCCGCTACCGCGATCGGCTGCCGCCGCTGGAGCGCTACGTGACCACGGCGTACTACTACGCGAACGTGGAGTTCGACCGCGCCAAGGGGATCGGCGCCTATCGCTCGGCCCTGGAGGTGGACCCCGAAGACCTGACGTCGCTGAACAACCTCGCGCTGACGCTGTCGGAGGAGCGCCGATTCGCGGAGGCGGAGTCGCTGGCGCTCCGGGGCATGGCGCTGGGGCACATCGCGCCGCTGTACGTGAACGCGGCGGAGGCGCAGGTAGGGCTGGGCAAGTTCACGGAAGCGCGGAGGACCCTGGCGCTGTTCGAGCAACGGGCACCCGGCCACCCCGACGTGTCCTCGACCCGCGCCGCGCTCGCCGCGGCCGAGGGCCACTACGACAGCGCCGAGGCGCAGGTCCGGACGCTGCTGGGCTCGACCCCCGCGCCCTCGTGGCAGGCCGCCGGGACGGCGTTGCAGGGTGCGCTCGACCAGGTGCGCGGCCGGCTGGCGGCGGCCGAGCGCGCCCGGCGCCGCTTCATGGCGGTGAGCGAAGAGCGCGACCTGCCGGGCAGCTACCTCGGCGGGGCCGCAGCCATCGCGCAGCAAGAGGTCCGGTTCCGCGACGGGCGCGCGGCGGCGCTCCAGATCCTCGAGGCGGCGCTCCAGCGGTACCCGCTGTCGCGCATCCCAGCCGCCGACCGCCCGTACGTGCCGCTGGCGGTGGCGTACGCCGAGGCGGGCCGGCCCGAGCGGGCCCGGGCGCTGATGCGGGAGTACGAGGCGGCGGTACCCGAGGGGATACGGCGTGGCAACTCCGCGCGGCACAGCGCCACGGCCGCAGTCGCTCTGGCGGAAGGCCGGGCGGGCGACGCCATCACCGAGTACCGCGCATGGTACGACGAGGGTGGGTGCGGCCTGTGCGGGCTGCACGAGCTGGGCCGCGCGTACGAGCTGGCCGGCGAGCCCGACTCGGCGCTCGTCGCCTACGAGCGCGCGATGGCCGCACGACGGATGTGGGGAGTCTTCGAGGAGTCGTCGACATTGGCCCGCACCTACAAGCGCCTGGCCGAGCTGTACGAGGAGCGGGGCGACCGGACCAAAGCGCGCGAGTACTATGGGCGGTTCGTGGAGCTGTGGGAGGGAGCCGACCAGGAGCTGCAGCCGGCGGTCAGGGACGTGAGGCAGAGAATCGGGAAGCTGGCTGGGGACTCTTAGCTTCGCAGCATCGCCCCTGCCACCAGCGCCACGATCCCCAGCCCTCCGCCCAGCGACGCCGCCCACACCTGCCGCCTGCGCAGCCCCGCGAACGATTCGGGCAGCTCCCCCCGCGGATCCAGGTCCAGCCGGCCCAGCCGCGCGGCGGTCGGGACCGACAGGCCGACCACGATGAGCGCGCCCAGGAGACCCACCGCCATCATCACGAGCAGCGTGCCCGGCACGGTCATGGCCTTCATGACGTTGATCGAGAGCACCAGCCCCGACAGCACCACGGCGATCGCGCCCGGCCCGACGAGGATCCGCTGGATCGCGGAGGTCAGCCGGTAGGCGGCGAGCCGCTCGTCGGGCGGCCAGCGCTTGGCGGTCACGCCGGCCACCATGGTGGCGATGCCGCCGCCGAGCCAGAGGGTGAAGCCGAGATAGTGGATCAAGAGCCAGAGGCTGCGCATGGAATCCTCACACAAGCTAAGGGGGCTAAGAGGCTAAGAGGCAAAGGGGCTAGCCACTCAGCCCCTTAGCCTCTTCGCGTTGCATTTGTACCCTCTGCCGCCCCCCATATCCCGCTTCCACCTCGTGCCAGTGCTCGATCCGCTCCTCGCCCTGCTTCCAGCACCAGAGGATCTCGCGGCCGTCGAGCTGGCCGTGGAAGTCCACCAGGCCTTCGTTGAACCCCTTGAACACGCAGCCCACCTGCTCCAGCTCCCGCAGGAACTCGTTGATGCGCCGCGCCACGCCCTCGATGCGCTCACGCAGCTCCACCTGCTCGGCCGACTCGCCTTTCTCGGGCCGCGCGGGCGCGGCGATCAGCTCGTAGCGCTGCACCAGGTCGGTCCACTCGGGAAACAGGGTCGTGATGTCGGCCACGATGCGCCGCACGAGGGGAAGCGTGGCGTTGGCCTGGGAGAGGGTGAAGGACTTGGGCGGCACGAGGCTAATCTAGCTGAGGACGGAAGAGTGCGGGGGACGCGCCGGCCGGATAACCACCGTCGAAAACCACGCACTACGCACCACGCACGCTCGTAGCCAGCGCTTCGCGCGTTTCTCGATAGCCCGCCTCTATGAACCGTTCCGCTTCCTGGATCTTGAACGTCGCTTCTTTTTCTTTCACCGGCCGCACCAGGACGAGCTTCGGCCCGTCGGCCGGCCACGCCGCGATGTCGCGCTCGATCTGCGCCGCCATCATGATGCGCAGCGCCTCGCCGTGGGCACGGACCAGCGGCGGAATGCGGCGGTCGGGCTGGGCGCCGGGCGGCAGCGTCTCGTCGAACCCGGGGCCCACGTGCACCGCGACGACGAGATCGACCGGGCCTGCGGGAACGGTCCGCGCGGTGTCGAGCGGCAACGCCGCCCGCAGGCCGCCGTCGGCATAGCGCCGTGTGGCGATCGTGATCGGCGGGTAGTACAGCGGCAGCGCGCAGCTGGCGTAGAGCGCCTGATGCAGCGGCACGTGCTCGCGTCCCCCGGCGCCGAACAGCGCCAGGTCGCCCGTGTCCAGGTCGGCGGCCGTGACGGTGAGGGGGATGCGGAGCTCCGCGAAGCTGCGCGGTGTCACGAGCCGCGCGATCATCCGCTCGAGCGCCTCGGGGCGCAGCAGGTTGGAGGAGAACACGCCCGTGACGAGCGCCAGAAGATCGAGCGGCGCCACCTCGTCGGGCGACAGCGCCAGCGCGGCGCCGCGCACGCCCTTCCAGGTGACGCCCGACGCCAGCGCCGCGCCCACCACCGCCCCCATCGAGGTCCCCACGATGTGGGCCGGCACGAGCCCGGCCTCCTCCAGCGCGCGAAAGGCGCCGACGTGAGCCAGCGCCTTGGCCCCGCCACCGCTGAATACCGCTACGACTCGCACTCCAACCCTTCGCCAGCGTTTCCCGCCTTACCCTTCCCCCTTCCCTCGTCCCCCTTCCCCATCATTCCCCCCGTCCCCGCTCGTATCGCAGCCCCATCACCCGCTCCGCTCTCCGCGCCGCCGCCCGCTCATAGCGCCGCTTCTCGTCGGCGGTCTCCGGTCCGATCGGCGGCACGGGGGTGGGCTCGCCCTTCTCGTCCAGTGCCACGTACGTCACGTAGCACGAGTTGGTGTGCCGCTTCTCGCCCGAGAGCACGTTCTCGGCCACGATCTTGACGCCCACCTCCATCGAAGTGTTGCCGGCGAAGTTGACTCGCGCGTACGCCGTGACCAGCTCGCCCACGTGGATCGGCTCGCGGAAGTCCACCTTGTCCATGGAGACCGTGACGCAGGGCTTGCGCGAGTGCCGGATGGCCGCCACCGCGGCCACGCGGTCGATGAGCGAGAGGATGTGGCCGCCGAACACGTTGCCCATCACGTTGGCGTGCTGCGGCATCATCAGCTCTGTCATCACCGCCTCGGACTCGCGCGGGTGCCGTCCTGGCATCAGTAGTCCACCGGTCTGAGGTAGAACTCGCCGATCGCCGTCTGCGACGTGACCGCCACCGTCGGGAGCTTGCGTTTCCAGTGCGTGGACTCGAGCCGCTGGCGCACCAGCTCGACTTCCTCGCGCGTGAAGCCGTGCGCCGCCACTTCGTCGGGTCGCATGCCGCGGATCAGATAATACAGGATGCGGTCGGCCTTGGGATAGGAGATGCCGAGGTCGCCTTCGTCGGTCTGCCCCTTGATCAGGTCCGCCGTGGCCGGCTTGCGCAGGATCACCTCCGGTACCCCCACGTGCCGCGCCAGCGTCCACACCTGGGTCTTGAACAGGTCGCCCAGGGGATTCACCGGCGGTGAGTCGTCGGCGTGCCAGGTGAAGTAGCCGAGCAGCCGCTCGCTCTTGTTCCCGGTGCCGAGGGGGAGGGCGCGGTGCTTGGCGGAGAGGTCGAACAGCACGATCATGCGCTGGCGCGCGAGCACGTTGCCGCGGCGGTGCGGATCGTCGTCGCCCACCTGCTCGAGGTAGCCGTCCACCGCGGCGGTGATGTCGATCGTCTCGGCGGAGATGCCGAGCTGATCGATCACGAGCTGCGCGTGCGTCAGGCTGTCGGGGCTCGACGCCCGGTACGGCATGCGCACGCCGATCACGTTCTCGCGTCCCAGCGCCTCGGCCGCGAGGAACGCGGTGAGCGCGGAGTCCACGCCGCCCGACAGCCCCACGATCCCCTTGGTGAACCCGCGACGCATCCGGACCTCGTCCGCGAGGAAGCTCACCAGCCACCGGCGCGTCAACTCGGGATCGATCGCCATCGGGTCGCCGTCGTCCACCCCTCTCCCCACCAGGTGAACCCGGGAAGCGGGAAGCGGGGAGCGGGAAACGCGCGTGCCGTCGGCCGGCGGATCGAACTTCGGCTGCGGGGTTCTACGCTTCCCGCTTCCCCCTTCCCGCTTCGTGAGGGCGGGGAGGAGGTGCGGGAGGTTTACCTGGAGATCGGCCAGCAACGGGGTCTCCGCCCGCGCGCGCGTGATCTGGTCCGGGTCGAGCTCCGCCGTGACCAGCGCCTCCTCGAACAGCGGCCCACGGGTGACGATCTCGCCCCAGGGATCGACCAGTACCGAGCCGCCCGCGAACCCCTTGCCGCCCTCGAAGCCCACCAGGTTCGCGAGCGCGACGTAGACGCCGTGCTCCGCGGCGATCCCGCGGACGACCCGCTCCCAGCGCGCCAGGCTCTCGGGGATGCGCGGGCCGTCGCCCACGCCCGCCGTGCCCCGCGCGGGCGACGCGCTCGGCACGACGATCAGCTGTGCCCCGTCCACCGCCGCGATCGTGGCGGCCAGCGAATGCCAGGCGTCCTCGCAGATCAGGATCGCGGCACGCCCGCCCCAACCCGTATCGAACGCCCGCACCTCGTGCCCGCGCTCGACGAACCGCTCTTCGTCGAACACGCCGTAGCTCGGCAGGAACACCTTGCGATGCACGTGGCGCACGACCGGCTTCTTGCCGAGCGATGCGAAGAGACAGGAGTTGTAGAGATGGTGCTGGAACACCTCGTAGAAGCCGACGGCCACGTCGAGCGGCGGCGCCTTCGCCGCCCGATGCGCCTCGGCGAGATCGCGCAGCAGCGTGCCCGCGGTCACCGCGACCTCCCGCACCCCGCCCTCGACGAAGTAGCCCGACGTCGCGGCCTCGGGCGTGACGAGCAGATCCACTTTGGGATCGAGGCTCGCGGCCTGCGCGAACAGCGCGCCGAGCCGCTCGACGTTGGCGGCGTAGTCGCCCTTCACGGGCCGGAACTGGGCGAGGGCGAGGCGGATCATGGGGAGAAGATAAGCGGCGCACGTCTGGGTGGGTTAACCCCGCGGCGGTGCCGCGGGGTTACCGGGCCCGCCGCCGCGCCAACCCACGTGCCCGCGACGGTGCCACGGGGTTCACGCACCAGCCCGCCGCGCCGGGCATGCTGGCCAAACGCCCCGCACCATGTGCTGGCCTGTGTTTGCGGTGCGGCAGTTGCTTACGGTGTGCCCCGGGGCGTCGCCCCGGGGTTAACCCACCCGGAGGCATTTCCGGCAACGTGCGACCACGGGGTTGCACGGCAACTAGGCCGCGGGGTGCACCGCACGCCCATGCTGCACCGCATGCCGGCCAACCGCGCACTACGTCTGGGTGGGTTAACCCCGCGGCGGTGCCGCGGGGTTACCGGGCCCGCCGCCGCGCCAACCCACGTGCCCGCGACGGTGCCACGGGGTTCACGCGAGCGGGGAGGGTGGCAGGGCCGTTTCCCGTCCATGTCGCCCCTTAAGGCAAAACCGTCACGAGTATCGACACCGCGATCAGCACGATGATGATCCACTCCAGGACCTCCATGCGCCGCGCGGCGGCCTCGTCGGAGGTCTTGGAGTAGATGCTCTCCAGGGTCTCGAGCTTTCGCGTGATGCTCGCGTCCCACTCGGCCAGGTGGAAGCGGCGCGACACCAGCCCGTACACCCGCGTCAGGTACTGCTCGCCGATGAGCTTCAGCGCGTTGGTCACCTGCTCGAACAGCACCGTGGCGTCGAGCTGGAGCCGCCCGAGCCGCCGCAGGTCCGGCCCCGCGCGAGCCCCCAGGAAGTGCCGGCGCTTCGAGAGCAGCTCGTAGGCGCGGTCCAGCGCCCGGTCGAGCTGCCCGTCGAGATACCGCATCTCCAGCAGCTGGATGTTGGCGAACTCGATCACGTCGCGCACGTCGTCCCCATCGGGATCGAACAGCAGGGTGGCGTCGGTGTCGATCAGCGTGGCGTCGCTCGGCCCGAAGGAGAGCCGCGACGCCGTCGCGTCGGCCACCTCTTGCTGCGACAACGGCCGCGTCTCGGCGCGCAGCACCCGCGCCACGGTCTGCGCGTGCTCGGTCCACAACGCCGCCGCCTCACAGTGATCCGCGAACGCCTCGATCTCGAAGATCGCATAGTCCTCGACGAACGGGGCGGCCCCAGGCCGCACCACCGCATCCCCCAGCGCCCGCAGCACTTCGTCCACGCGGCGCACCGAGTCCCCCGCCAGCGCCTCGTTGCCCCACAGATCCCCCGACAGCGCCGGCAGCCCCTCCAGCGGCCCGGCGATGGGGATCGCGTAGCTCACCGAGACGGCACCGAAGTCGTACAGCACGAGCTCGACACCGGGCGCCGTGCGGTAGCCCCCGACCTGGATCACCGCCGCGTCCCACGCCACCCGCAACGGCGCCGGCCGGTACTCGAAATGCGGCGGCGCGCGCCGCCGCTGCTTCACCGTCTGACGCTGGGCCGCCGCCAGCCGCCGCTCCGCCACCTCGAGGTCCACCGCGTACCCCACCTCGTAGGCGAAGAGAGCGTGGCAGGTGCCGCGCGCGATGGTGAGATCGGGCATAATCGAAAGCTAGGGGACGAGGGAAGCGGGAAGGGGGAAGGGTCAGGCCGTTTCGGTCGTACCCTTCCCCCTTCCCCCTTCCCCCTTCCCCCAGAGTCTGCTCACGGCATACGCCACCGCGACCACGCCCCCCGCCGCCGCGACCGTCACCGGCGCCGCGATCGCCATCCCCACCAGCAGCGCCACGTACGCCCCTACGAACGCGGCCGGGAGGAAGGCGCCGAGCGGCGCGTGGAACGGCGCGTCGGGGGCGCGGGCGCGCAGGCGATACAGCGTCAGCACGGCGAACCCGTCGATCAGGAGGACCAGCGCGATGGCGAGGCCGATGAGCTTCTCGAACGTGCCCGTGGCGGCGAGGACCGCGGCCACGGCGCCGACCGCCAGCATCGCGGCCCACGGCGTGCCGCCGCGGTTCACGCGGGCGAGCGCAGCCGGCCCGAGCCCGTCGCGCGCCAGCCCGAACAGCACGCGCGGCGTGACGAACACGTTGCCGTTGAGGGACGCGAGCACCACGAGCAGCGCGATCGCGGCCAGTATCGTGGCGCCCGCGGATCCGAAGATCGCGTCGGCCACGTCGCCCGCCGCCAGGCTCGAGGCGGCGAGCCGGTCCAGCGGCAGCACGTGCAGGAAGGCGACGTTGAGGAGCAGGTAGAGTGCGGTCACCACGGTGATCCCACCCAGCAGGACGCGCGGCAGCGTGCGCTGCGGCTCGACCACCTCCTCGGCGATCTTCGCCGCGTCGGCATAGCCGTAGTAGGTCCAGATGACCGCCTGGAACGCGACGGCGAGCGCGCCCCATACGGCCACGCCGTGCGGCGCGCCGGGCAGGGCGCCGCGCCAGCCCGCGCCCGTGCCCGCCGCGAGCGCGATCACGACCACGCCGGCGAGCGCCAGCACCTTCGCGGCGGTGACGATGTTCTGCACCCAGCGCCCCGACGCCACGCCGACGAGGTTGATCGCGGTGAACAGTGCGACGAAGCCGACCCCGCTCAGCCGGGCGAACGCTGCTCCGTTCCGCCCATCCGTCCATCCGCCCATTCGCCCGAAATACTCGCCGCAGACCACCCCGATTGCCGCGATCGCGGTAGGATAGATCGCCAGCCCTTCGACCCAGCCGACCACGAATCCGGCGCGCCGGCCGAACGCCTCGCGCGCGTACACGTACTTGCCGCCGGCCCGCGGAAGCCGCGTCGCCAGCTCGGCGAAGAGCAGCGCGCCCACGAACGCGAGCGCGCCACCGAGCACCCAGATGAGCAGCACGAGCCCCGGCCGGCCGAGGTCGCGCGCGACCAGACCCGGCGTGCGGAAGATCCCCGAGCCCACCATGATCCCCACGACCATGGCGAGGCCGTCGACGGTGCGGAGCGTGGGCTTGAGAGGGAGGGACAGGGGCGGACGGAGACGGACGGGGAGCGGCCCTACTGCCTCACTTTGACCGGAACCGCCGCCCGTGCCGGCGCCGGCGAGCGGCGAGGCTCCGGGTTAGACGGCGATGCGGCGCCACCGCGAGGTTCGTAGCCGCCACCGCGGGGTGACCCCGGGGCATGGCCCCGGGGTTCGGACGCGTCAGCGACGCGACGACGCGGCTCGGCGACCGCTACGCGGCGACGCGGCTCTACCGACCGCACGACCTCCCGCTGCCGGGACACCAGGAACCGCGGCGACCTCGAGCGGACGGACCCGTGGTAGCCGTCTTCGTAGCAGCCATACACGCCGCCCTGGGGCGACGTGTAGCAGAACGGGAACGCGTAGCCGCGCCTCGTGAACCAATGCGAGCCGTAGGGGCACATGCCCCACGGACCATAGAACGCCGGCCCGTAGCAGGCGGTGGCACCGTAATAGCGATAGAACGGGTAGCCGAAGAACCCGTAGGACGGGTAACCGAAGGACAGGGTTACGCCGACGCCGTACGGGACGGATCCGCCGTAGTAGCTGCCGGCCACCCCACCCACGCTGTAATGCACATCGTCGTACTCGAACCGCGATCCACCGGCCATGCGATGCACGATGTCTTGCAGCCCCGCCTCGGGATCGTCGGCTACGGGCCCCAGGGTGCGGTAGTCCCAGTGGTCGCCGCGCACGAACTCGTCGAAGCGGAACGGATCGCGCGACCAGGCGGCGAGCACGATGCCCGTTCCCTCGCGATCGTCCACGAAGAACGCGTCGCGATCGCCGCGGCCCCGCAGCTCGAAGTCGCGCCCGCCGCGCACGTAGTCGTCGTCCCCGGGATCGAGCGGGAACAGCACCCGCACGCGGCCCGACCCGTCCGCCCGAAGCACCACGAGATAGCCGTCGTCGGCGGTTGCGACGTACACGCGGACGCGGTCGCCCAGCTGATACACACCGTCCGTTCGGAGCCAGACGTGCACCGGCGGATCGTCGTCGGCTGGGACGGCAGCGAGAGGAGCAAGCAGGAGGTACAGCGCTGGAAGCATGAGGCCTCTAGGGGCTGAATCTACACCGCGGGGGAGGGGAGTTCCAGCCTACCATCGGTCCGCCTTTCCCGCATCCGGTACGAACAGGCTCCGCCCGAACCGCGACTTCCCGAACTCCGCGATGATCGCCTGGGCCTCGGCGCTGATGAGGTAATCGGCCAGCGCCTCCGCGCCGGCACGGTTGACGCGGGGCGCGTTGCGCGCGCTGACCTCGAGCACGTGGTAGACGTTGTACAGCAACGAATCGCCCTCGACCAGCGGCACGAGCTGCACGCGGTCGCGCCACACCATGTAGGTGGCTCGGTCGGTGAGGGTGTAGGCGTGCTTCTGCTCGGCCATCTGGAGCGTTTCGCCCATCCCCTGCCCCGACTCGATGTACCAGGCCCCCGCCGGGGGCGGCGTGGGCGGCCGCACGCCGCTGCGGCGCCACAGCGCCAGCTCGAGCTGGTGCGTCCCGGACCGGTCGCCGCGCGACACGAACGGCGCGCGACCCGCCAGCCGTCGCATTGCGGCGACGGGGTCGGTCGTGCCGCGCAACGCAGCCGGATCCCCGGGCGGCCCGACGAGCAAGAAGTCATTGTGCATCACGAGGCGCCGCCGCACGAAATAGCCCGAGTCGGTGAGGACGCGCTCCTGCTCCGGCGCGTGGGCCAGCACGACGTCGGCGTCACCGCGCCGGCCCAGCTCCAGCGCCTGTCCGCTGCCGACCGCAATCACCTTGACGCGGTACCCGCTGCGGCGCTCGAACACGGGGAGCAGCGAGTCGAGCAGGCCGGCGTCGCGCGTGGACGTGGTGGTGGCGAGGAGGATGTCTGAAGACTGGATGGCCCAGGACGGCCCAGGACGGCCCAAGACGGCCCAGGTAACGGCGGCGTAGGCCACGACCAGGCGCAACCCTCGACCGTCCCTGGCCGTGTTGTGCCGTCTCTGGCCGTCTCGGGAGGTCTTCAGCCGGCTTGGACCGTGCATTAGCTTCATCCCGAACTCTACGCCACGGCCCGCTCCTGAGCCAACTCCTCGACGCCATCGCCGGCGTCCCCAACGCCTGCGAGCCGCTGCCCGGAATCGTCACCGGCGGCCAGCCGGCGGCGCATCACTTCGGCGCCCTCAAAGCCGCGGGATGCGAGGTGGTGCTCGACATCCGCGACCCGATGGAGCCCCGGCCCATGGACGACGAGCCGGCCGCGGTGCGCGCGGCGGGCATGGAGTACATCAACATCTCGGTCACCCACGCCGCGTTGACGGACGAGACCCTCGCGCGCGTGCGCGACACCGTCGCCAACCTCGCCGGCGACCGCAAGGTGCTGTTTCACTGCGGCAGCGGCAACCGCGTCGGCGCCACGCTGATCCCCTACCTGATGCTCGATCAGGGATTCGAGGAGGAAGACGCGGTCAATCTCGCCATGAGAGTGGGAACGAGGAGTGCTGAGCTGATCGAATGGGCGCTACAGTACGTCAAACGGCAGCCAAGCGGCTAAGAGGCTAAGAGGTGCTCGCCTCTTAGCCTCTTCGCCTCTTAGCCCCTTAGCCTCATTCTTTCCGATGCCAGTACATCCGCATCTCGCTGATCTTGCCGTCTTTCGTCTCGCAAAAGATCGCTCCCCTGGTGTCCACCCGCTGCCCCGTGCGGCGCCGGCGATAGCTGCAGTGGAACTCGGTGGCGAACCACGGGCCGACGGCGTAGATCTCGCCTGAGCGGAAGCTGACCTCCGCCTGGTTTGCCGGGAGGTCCTTCCAGTAGGCGCGGATCGCGGCGGCGCCCGTGTCCTTGGGGCTGAAGGGGCTCTCCTGGAACACGGCGTCGGGTGTGAAGACGGCGAGGACGCCATCCACGTCGCCCCCTTCCCAGGCGCGGCCGAATGCATCGATCAGCGCGCGGTACGGTTGCGTCACGCGGGCAATATAGGCCCAAAACCGAACGCCCGAGTGCTGGCGTAGTTATGGAGTCGCACACCCTCAACCGGAGGTACCGCATCATGTTCAAGCGCATTCTCGCCTCGACCGCCGCGCTCGCGCTCTTCGCGCTGCCGCTCGCGGCGCAGGAGATGAAGGCCATGCAGGCCAGCGACGAGAAGACGATCACGGGCCAGGTGATCGACGTGAATTGCTACGTGGCCATGGGCGCCTCGGGCGCAGGCCACAAAGCGTGCGCCGAAGGCTGCGCCAAGGCCGGAGTGCAGCTCGCCATCCTGGGCACCGACGGCAACCTGTACGCCGCCATCTCGTCCAAGCCCATGGATGCCCAGAACGCCAAGCTCTTGCCCTTCGCCGAGGGAAAGGTGAAGGTGACCGGCACGCACCGGTTCAAGAACGGCCTGCATACGATCGAGATCAAGACGATCGAAGCAGCGAGCTGATGCGGGCGCTGCCGGGCGTCGCGCTGCTGGTGGCGGGGCTGTCCTGCCGACCGGCGGCGCCCGGCGGCTACTCTCTCCTTTTCTTCCGCCGCTCGCCCGTGGCGGCGATGGGCGACCGGTTCTGGGCGCCCGATCCCGACCGCTCCCGCCTGGTCGTGCTCGACGACCGGCTCCGCCTGGTACGCACCGTGACGGACCCCGCGCTCGCGCTACCGGTGGCGGCGGCGCGGCTGGGCGACCGCGTGCTCGTCAGCGAAGGAACCGGCGAGGGTGTGGTGCTGGACACCGCCGGCCGGCTGGTGCGCGAGTGGGAGAGCCCGCACCGCGTCGCCGTGTACGCCGCCGGCGCCGGGGGGCGGCGGATCGTGGCCGCACGCTCGCCCTATCGCGTGCCCCAGTTCGCGCCCGAGTCCGACACCGCGCCGCTGCTCGTCGTGCTCGACACCCTGGGCCGGCCGGTCGAGCGGCTCGGGACGGTGCGGGTGCCACCGGGCGCGTTCCTGACGCAGCTCGTGAACGCCGGCGCGGTCGCAGTGGACGATTCGGGCGCGGTGTACTTCGCGCCGCTGGCGCGCGACGAGATCCGCAAGTACGCCGCGGGCGGCGACGTCGTCTGGACCACGCGGCGCGGGCTCTATCCGGTGGAGACCGACCCGGAGTTCCTGCCCGCGCGAGGCCGCGAGATCGGCGTCCGCCAGGCGTTGGCCGGCGTCGCCCTCGCCCTCGGACCGCGCGGCCGGCTCTACGCGCTCGGCGCGGCGGACTCGGGCGGCACGCGGCTGCGGGTGGACGTGCTCGAGGCCGCGACCGGCCGCATCCTCGAGACCCGTCGCCTCGACTCCACCGAGACGGCTGTCGCGCTGGACCGCCGCGGCCGGCTCATCACCTTCAACGCCGATCGCCTGCTCGCCGGCGCCGCGCCCGACGCGCGCGCTCTGTTCGAGCCCGCGTTCGCGCTGCCCGATCTCCGGGGCGACACCGTCCGGCTCGCCGACTACCGAGGCCGGGTGACGCTGGTGAACTTCTGGGCGTCCTGGTGCGACCCCTGCCGCGAGGAGTTCCCCCACATGGCCGGGCTATACCAGGAGCTCGGCGGGCGGGGCTTCGACATCGCCGCGATCTCGGACGACGTGGACCGCCGGGCGATGCTCGGGTTCGTGCGGGAGTTCCGGCCGCCGTTCCCGATCCTGGTGGGCGGTGGGCGGATGAAGGCACGCTATCACTACCGCGGCCTGCCGTACTCGGTGTTGCTCGACCGCCACGGCCGGGTGGTGGAGCGCATCTTCGGGTTCGGCGGCGCCGCGGAGTTCCGCCGGCTGCGCGAGACTATTGCAAAGGAGATTGGCGCGCCCTAGCGTAGAGCCGTGCGCCAGCCACCCGCTCCGTCCACGCCTTCCCCGTCTCTGTTCCCCCTTCCCCTCATAATCGACACCGACCCCGGCGTCGACGACTGCCTGGCGCTGCTGCTCGCGCTGGCGTCGCCCGAGCTCGACGTGCGGGGCATCACGGTGTCCTACGGCAACACCTCGGTCGAGCACGCGTTCCGCAACACGGTGGAGATCGTGCGACGCGCGGGCCGCCGACTGCCCCTCGCGATCGGCGCGCGGCGGCCGCTGCGGCGGGCGCTCGCGGTGGCGCTCGAGACCCACGGCGAGTCGGGGCTCGGGTACGCGGAGGTCGCGCCGTCCGGCGTCGCGCTCGATTTCGCGCAGACGCTGGAGCGGATGCTGGAGCGACAGGACGGCCCGGTGACCTTGGTGACGTTGGGCCCGCTGACGAGCCTCGCGCTCGCGCTGCGCCGCGAGCCCGACCTGGTGCGCCGCCGGGTGGCCCGCCACATCGCGATGGCGGGCAGCGTCGGCGCGCCGGGCAACACCACGGCGCATTCCGAGTTCAACGCGTGGTGCGACCCGGAGGCGGTGGACACCGTGCTGCGGGCCGAGCTGCCGACCGAGCTGGTGGGGCTCGACGTGACGCGACGCGTGCTCGTGTCGGGGGCGGAGATCGAGCGCCTGGGCCACGCCCCGGCGGAAGGGGCGCGCTGGCTGCACGACGCGCTGCGCTTCTACCTGGAGTTCCACCGGCGTCACGAAGGCATCGATGCGTGCGTGGTGAACGACGTGCTCCCGATCGCCGCCTTGATCCGGCCCGACGTGCTCACGTTCCTGCCGCAGCGCATGATGGTCGAGCTGGAGGCCGGCGAGCGGCGCGGCCAGACGCGGATCGACCCCGACGGGGCCCGGGTCCGCGTCGCGACGTCCGTGCGGCCGCAGCTCGTGCGGGCGCTGTTCCTGGAGCGCGTGCTCCCCTGGCTCGGCGCGACAACGGAGGTGGCGGCGCGATGACCGCCCTGCCCCGCAAGGTGGCGGTCATCGGCACGGGCGACATCGGCTGCGGCTGGGCCGCGCTGTGCGCCGCCGCCGGCTGGCCGGTCTGGGTGTTCGACGCCAACGCGGGCGCCGTCGAGCGGGCCCTCACCGAGGTGCCGCGCCGCGCCCGCGCGCTCGCGGCGTTGCAGCGGACCACGCCGGGCACCGTCGAGCGGGGCCTGCTCGAGCTGCAGCAGGGGCGCAGCCTGCTCCAGGCCGTGCAGGACGCCGACTGGGTGATCGAGGCGATCCCCGAGGACGTGCTCGCGAAGCAGAAGCTGTTCGAGGCCATCGAGCAGGTGGCGGCGCCCGATGCCCTGCTGTCGTCGTCCTCGAGCGGCCTCGCGCCCACCGAGATCTTCGGCCGCTGCCGCCGGCTCGACCGCTGTCTCGTGACCCACCCGCTGCACCCGCCCGACCTGATCCCGCTCGTCGAAGTCGTGCCGGAGGGGCGCACCGCCGCGGCGGCCGTGCAGCGCGCGACCGGCTATCTGCGCGCGCTGGGACGGACCCCGATCGTCCTCAAGAAGGCGGTGCCGGGCTTCGTGGCGGGACGCATTGCGGCGGCCGTGTGGCGGGAGAGCATCGATCTGGTGTTGAGCGGCGTGATCGACGTGGAGGACCTCGACCGCGCCGTGTCCCTCGGCCCCGCGCTCGGCTGGGCGGCCGCCGGGCCGCACCTCACCTACCACCTCGCGGCGGGCGAGGGTGGCGTCCCGGTCTTCCTCCAGCGACTGCTCAGCACCTTCGAGGGATGGTGGGGCGGGCTCGCCACCTGGCACAAGCTCGACCCCGAGCAGCAGCGCGCCCTGATCCGGGCCATTCAGAAAACGTATGCGGAGCGACTGGACACGCTGCGGGACGCCCGTGACAGGCGGCTTGGGGCCATCCTGAAAGCTGTAAGCACGTAAATACTACGTAGTGAGAAAACATAGAGAAGAGACGTAGAGAAAAGACGCCGAGGCGAAACGCCTTTCCTTGACGTCTCCTGTTGACGTCGTTCCTCTACGTTTTTCCCCTACGTCTTTCCCTCTAGAACGGATGCTCGAACGAGAGATACAGAAACACGGCCTGATCCCCCCGGCTCGCCCCCACGCCGATCGGAAACGCGATGCCCGGAACGATCTGGAGCCCGCTCGAGAAATCGTGGGCCCAGCGGATGCCGGGATTGATGAAAAACTCCTCCCGCGCGACGGTCGTTCCCGGCGCGGTGACCTCCTCGCCCCGAACCCACACGGCTTCGACCACCAGGTTGAAGGCGGGCCGGATTAGCCAGATCGCGCTGCCGCCGAGGTTGTAGGCCCGGATGGTCGCTGTCTGTCCCAGCGGGTCCTTGGCCGACGGCGTGACGGCGGCGCCCGCGTTCCAGTGGGTGACGAGCCGCGAGCCGAACGTGACGCTCACCGGCACGTTCACCCAGAGGCCCCACGCGCCGGCGCCGACGCGCTGCTCGTGGTCGCCCGTCGGCAGGAACACCGACAGCCGGGGCGCGACGGCAGCGCGCCCGCCCGGGCCCACGAGCTGATAGCGGTAGTTGAGCGCGATGTCCGCGACCCGCGTGAGCCCGGACAGGTGCTGCACCGGCAGCGTGAAGCTGAGCTGGTGGCGCTCGCTCCCGACCGGCCACTCCTGGGTGAACGCGTAAAGCCACTCACCACCGCTCCGGGGCCGGAGGAACGCGTTGACGTGCTGCACCACCCCGGCTTCCTGGTTGTACGCCTCCTCGATCAGGAAGGAATTGTCCCGGATGGGCGACTGGGCGGAGACAACAGATGCACAGACGCACAGCAAGCTAGACGCACAGACGCGTAGACGCACAGCGGTGAACAGAGCGTGGTGAACAGGCCTGTCCACTGCTCCCTGCTGCCCACTGCGCGTCTGTGCGTCTGCTGCGTCTGTCTGTGCGTCTGTGTCTCTGTTCACTGTGCCACCAGAAGTCCTGTGGAGTACATCACGATCAGTCCCGCCGCGACTCCCATGGCGTTGAGGGGCGTCCACACGGGTCCCTCGGTCTCGCGCCGGACCACGCGGTACAGCACGCCCACCACCTGGAGGATCGCGCCGACCCCGACTCCGAAGCACACGGTGGCGAGCACGGGGGAGTAGGCGAGCCCACCGACCCAGGCGCCGACGATGGTCGGCCCGCCGGCGATCAGCCCCGCGAGCGCCAGGGTGCCGAGGGACGGCTGGTCCCGGGCGATTGGGGCCACGATGCCGAGTCCCTCGGTTGTGTTGTGGATCATGAAGCCGACGATCAGGAAGGCACCCAGGGCGACGGCGCCCTGCGTGTAGGCCGCGCCGATCGCGAGCCCCTCCCCCAGGTTGTGCAGCCCGATGCCCGTGGCGATGAGGAACGCGAGCCGCATCCGCTCGGCGCTTCCCGCTTCCCGCTTCCCGCTTCCCGAGACCGCCTGCAGGAGCAGCCACGTGCCCAGAGCGGACAGCGCGACCAACCCGATTCCCTGGAACGCCCCGGCCACCCGTTCCGCCGTCTCCAGCGCTTCGTGCAGCGCCTCGGCGGCGAGGAACACGAGCAGGCCGCCGGTGAGGGCGAGGGCGAAATGGATCCAGCGGCGGTCGAGCTGCCGCAGGAACGGCAGCCAGAGCAGCCCGATGGCGACGGGCAGGACGCCCACGTAGAGACCGACGAGCGTGAATCCGAAGTAGTAGCGCGCGTCGGGCTGGGGAGTGGCGGTCGCGACGGCGATCTCGTGCTCGAAGGCGATTCCGTTGGAGCTGACCAGCACGATGCGATGCGGCTCCCCCTCGACCCAGGGATACGGGATCTCGATCGTGGCCCGGCCCAAACGGGAGACGGTGCGGCCGGGGGTCATGGTGTGGGTCCAGAACGCGTCGTCCACCATGATCTGGGCGACGGTCACCGGATCGGGACCGCCGTTGACGACCTCGACGGTGATCTTGCCCGGCTCAAGCCGGGCCCGCTCGATCGTCAGCTCCTCGACCGGCGGGAAGCCGCGCGCGAGCGACGACAGGGTGCCGCCCTTGAGCACGACCAGCGACAACAGCCCCAGGAGCAGGAGCGGGATGCCGAACAGCAGCCACTGGCGTGCCGTCATTCAGTCCGCCGCCTCGGCGCCGCCACGCACGTCGAACAGCCCCATCCAGCCCAGCTCGGCGAACTCCGACTGATGGGCGTGGAACATGAACTTGCCGGCCCGCTGGTAGGTGAACTCGAGGATGTGCCTCTCGCCCTGGCCCATGCTGAGCGTGTCGGTGAAATCGTGCGGGACGAGCGACGTACCGGTGCGGTACACGTGGAAGAAATTGGCGTGCAGGTGGATCGAGTTGAGCAAATCGAACTCGAGCGTGTTCACGAGGTAGAGGCGGTTCAGCTCGCCGCGCCGCAGCGGGATCGGGTGGATCTGGTAGGCGAACGGCACGGTGTTGACCGCGTACACCTCGTTCTCGCCGTCGAAGTTGACGTCGAAGCCGTTCATCACCATGACCATCTCGTGCGCGGGCGGCCGCGGCTTCGGCGGGTCGATGATGAACGCGCCGTACAGCCCCTTCGCGATGTGCCGTTTGAGAGGCATCGTGTGGCAGTGATACAGGTGCAGCCCGAACGGCGCCGCCTCGAACTCGTAGGTGAAGCGCCCGCCCGGCGCGATCTGCTCGAACACGCCGTCCATCTCGGCCGGGTGGAACCCGTGGAAGTGGATCGAGTGCTCGTGGCTGCCGGTGTTGTGGAAGTGGACCCGCACGAGATCGCCCTCGGTGGCGCGGAGGGTGGGGCCCGGCACGCCGCCGTTGTAGGTCCACGCCGGATAGAACAGCCCGGGCGCGACCTCGAGGTTACGG
Source organism: uncultured Gemmatimonadaceae bacterium (assembly GCA_964629425.1). GTDB lineage: Bacteria > Gemmatimonadota > Gemmatimonadetes > Gemmatimonadales > GWC2-71-9 > CAZVSO01. The sequence goes on along the minus strand of CAZVSO010000008.1, from coordinate 7,902 downwards.
TCGAGCGCGACCATATGGTACTCGCGCACCGTGCGCCCCGCCTCGCGGCTGACGGTTCCGTAGTCGAACCTGGTCAGGAACGCGACGGGGTCGATCCCCGCACCCGCCGGGAGGCCGCCGGTCATCACGGCGTGGGGATCGACGTGCGCGCCCAGCTGGGACGCCCGTGCGAGCGCCGGCGGCGTGGCGATCGATGCCACGCCCGCCACGCCCAGCAGCCCGCGCTTCAGCGCCTCGCGGCGCGACAGCTTGCTCATGACTTCACCTCGCGACACCACAGGTTCTGCGCCAGCTCGCGCCCCACGACCCGGGTCTCCCCGCCCAGGCGCACGATCGTTGGCCCGTTGAACGGCTGCCGCTCCGCCACGGTGACCCGGGCGCCGGGGGTCAGGCCCTGGCCAGCCAGATAGCGCAGCAGCTCGGGGTCGTTGTCCTCGACCTGGCGCAGCTCGACGAGCGCCCCGACGGGCGCGTCGGCCAGGGTGCTCAGCTCCGCCTCTTCGATCTCACCGCCAGCCGTCGGGATCGGGGCACCGTGCGGGTCGTAGGGCGGATCGCCCAGCGCGCGCGCCATACGCTCGATCAACCGGTCCGACACGACGTGCTCCAGGTGCTCCGCTTCCTCGTGCACGCTGTCCCAGTCGTAGCCCAGCCGCTCGATGAGGTAGACCTCGAGGATGCGGTGGCGGCGCAGCATGACGAGCGCCGCGCGCCGGCCCTGCGCGGTGAGCTGCACGCCGCGGTAGGGCACGTGCTCGATCAATCCGGCTTCCGAAAGGCGCTTCACCATCCCGCTCACCGACGGCGGCGCGACGTCGAGCAGGTCGGCGATGTCGCTCGTCGCGGCGAAGCCGCCCTGGCTGGACAGCCGGTAAATCGCCTTGAGGTAGTCCTCCACCGACCGCGTCAGCGAATGAGGAGTGTCGCGCAGCGTGGCGGGCATGCCCTATTCTCCCTGCCGCATGGGCATCCTGAGAGCTCTCAGCTGTCAGCTATCAGCGTTCAGCAGAAGCGATTACGTAGGTCATTAGTCTACACTAATTCTATGGTGCTGTCAAGCGAATAGTAGCTTTCGCTAAAACTATGTCAGGAGATGGGTTGAGACGGACAAGCTGACAGCTGATGGCTGATCGCTGACCGCTCACCGCTGACAGCTACCCGATCATGTCCAGAAACGGCGTCAGGATCCGCTCGGTCATCCCCCACACGACGTAGCCGCCGTAGTGGTAGGCGGGGAACGTGAGCTCCACACCGCGCACCGCCACCAGCGTGTCGCGCCGGGCGCCCGGGGCGCGCAGCGCGGCGAGCGGCACCCAGAACGCGTCGCGCACCTCGGCCGAGAGCGTCAGCACCGGGCGCCGCGCGAGCGCGAAGACGAATGGGCGCACCACGACGGGCGGCAGGACCGGCGTGCGCGGGTACAGGTCGTCGAGCGTGCCGAGCCGCTCGGCTCCGGCGAGGTCGACGCCGGTCTCCTCCAGCGTCTCGCGCAGGGCGGTTGCCGGGAGGTCGGGATCCCCGGCGTCGCGGCGCCCGCCGGGCAGCGCGACCTGGCCCGACCAGGGGTCGCCCGCGCGCTCGGCGCGCTCGATGAACAGCAGTTCCAGCCCCGCGGAGCCCTCCAGCAGTACAAGCGCCACGGCGGCCGGCCTCGCCTCGGCGGCATCCACGACTCGGGGCGCGCGCCCGGCCAGCGCCTCGCGCACGCGGGCGAGCGTCGTCACGCGAGGTGCCGCGCGAGCCACGCCACGGTGGCCTCCGCCACGCGCTCGTAGGCCGGCGTCGGCCCCGCCCAGGGATGGCGCACGCCGAACGTATGGCCCGTGCCCGCGACCACCAACAGCTCGGCCGTGCCCGGCCGCGCCGCGCGGGCCAGGTCGTGCGCCGCGTCCACGGGCACCGACTCGTCGTCCGCTCCGTGCGCGATGAGCCACGGCGCGCGGACGGCCGGCGCCGCGCGCAGCACGTCGAGCATCGTCCGGCCGAGCGCCTCGAGGTCGTCCAGGATGTCCGTGGTGAGCCAGAGGACCTGGCCGGTGCGCTGGTTCACGACGGGCGTGCGGCCCGTGCGGCGCCACTCGGGCACCACGTCCGGACTCCACAGGCTGCCGAACCGGGCGACGCCGCCCCACGAAACGAGCGCCCGTGCCCGCTCGTCGGTCGCCGCGCGCAACACCGCGATCGCCCCGCCCATGCTGTGTCCCAACAGGCCGTACGTCGCGGGTGGCGCGCCGAAGTCTCCGCGATCGAGCGCCTCCAGCACGATGGCGAGATCGCGCAGCGCGTTGGAGTAGGTCATGCGCGCGAAGCGCTCGATTTCGTCGAACGTCTCGCCGTCCTCGCCGACGCCGGAGCCCGAGAAGTTGAACGACACGGCGGTGAAGCCCGCGCGCGCGAGCCGATCGGCGACGTCGGGAAAGAAGCCCCAGTCCTTGAATCCCTTGAACCCGTGGCAGATCACCACGGCGGGGCGGGCACCGCCGGCGGAGCGCACGTCCACGCGCAGCGGGCCGGCATCGGCACCCGTGAGGCGGAAGCTGCGGGTGGAATGAGTCGCCACGGGAAGGCTATTATAGCCCGCGACCCATGAGAAGCCACGTTCTCGGCTGGGCCATCGCGGCCGCCTATCTCGCCGTCTTCCTGCTCGTGACCCGCCGCTATGCGACCCGCCGCCCGCGGTTGCGGGACTACACTCCCGCGACGTCCGGCCCCCTCGTGTCCGTCATCATTCCGGCCCGCAACGAGGCGCACAACATCGAGCGCTGCGCCCGCTCGATCCTCGCCGCCCGCTACGAGGCGCTCGAGGTGATCGTGGTGGACGATCGCTCGAGCGATGGGACGGCCGAGATCGTCGGACGCCTGGCGCGGACGCCCGAGGCCCGCGGCCGGCTCGTGCTGGTGCGCGGGGCGGAGCTCGAGCCGGGCTGGTTCGGGAAGCAGTGGGCGCTGGTCCAGGGCTATCGCGTCGCGCAAGGCGAGCTGCTGCTCTTCGCCGACGCCGACACGCGGCACGGCGCCGAGCTGATCGGCCGCGCCGTGGCGGCGCTCGATCGCGAGCACGTCGATCTCGTGTCGCTCGTGCCACGGCAGGAGATGGTGACGTTCTGGGAGCGGCTGATCCAGCCGCACGTGATGCTCGCGCTCCAGGCACGCGTGGGCGATCTGCGACGGGTGAACCGCACCCGCATCGAATGGGAGGCGATCGCGAACGGCCAGTTCATCCTGGTCACCCGCGCGTCCTACCAGGCGGTCGGGACGCACGAGGCGGTCAGGGGCTCGGTAGTGGACGACCTGTCGCTCGCCCAGGCCTACGTGCGGCACGGGCGCGACATCTTTCTGACGCACGCCCCGGAGGACATGAGCGTGCGGATGTACCGCTCGCTCGGCGAGATCGTCGAGGGCTGGTCGAAGAACCTGGCGCTGGGCGCGCCGCTCATGGCCCCCCCGATTCGCCTGCTGCGCGGACTACTGCCGTGGCTGATGTGGCTGCCGGTGTTCGTCTGGGTGGGGCCGCCCGTGGTCTGGGCCGTAGCCGGGGGCGGCTGGGCGCTCGCGGCGACCCTCGTCTCGCTCGCGCTCTGGCTCCAGATCTACTGGCGCGAGCGCGCCCCGCTCGCCTACGCCCTGGTCTACCCGCTCGGCGCGATGATCGTCGCGTACATCATGATCCGGTCGGCGTGGAGGGGAGCCGGGAGAGTGGAATGGAAGGGGAGAGTGTATGGACGGACAGACGGCAACAGCTAGACTCACAGACGCGCGGACGCACAGGGGAGAACAGGTGATGGGGCTCAGGTAGACCTGCTTTACGGACGCCTGTTTACCCCTGTGCGTCTGCTGCGTCTGTGCGTCCAGTCTGATGCGGCTGCTGTCTATGCCCTAACCGCTGACTACGGTGCCGAACAGCACCACCCCCACCACCACGCTGGCTAGCGCGGCTGCCACGTGCAGCACCGTTGCCCAGCGCTCGCCGCGGTGTGAGGCCGCCCGAACGGCGAGGCCGAGGGTCCACGACACCGCGAGCATGCCGGCGATCGTGCCGCCGGCGAACGCCGCGAAGTAGGCAAGCCGGGCGGCCGGCGTGGGCGTGGCCGCGACGAGCAGCACCACGATGGCAGCGCCGCCCGCGAGCCCGTGGGCCAGGCCTACGGCGAGCGCGCGCGGCGCCGTCCGGACGCCGTGCGTGTGCGCGTGCGAGGCGTCGTGCACGTGACTGTGGAGGTGAAGGTGCGGAGCGGGAGCCTCGCCGTGGGAGTGCAGATGCATGTGCCAACGGCCGCGGGCGTACGCGAGGACGACCGGGAGCCCCAGCAGCACGAGCACGGCCGCCACGATCAGCTCGGCCGCCGGCTGGAACGCCGCGGGCAGCTCGAGTCCGAGGGCGATCACGGCGAGGGCGACGGCGCCGACGCTCGCCGTGTGGCCGAGCGCCCAGGCGACGCCGAGGCGGGCGGCGTCGCGCAGCCGGTTCTGGCGGCTGGCGAGAATCGACATCGCCGCGAGGTGGTCGGGCTCGAAGGCGTGGCGCAGCCCCAGCAGCAGGCCGAGTCCGGCGACGGCGATCAGGTCGCGCATGCGGGGTGCAATTTAGCGCGAGGAGGGGTGAAGCGGACGTGAAGGGCCTCCCTACAACCCTTTCCCCCACGGACCTATCGAACTGTCCGCATGCAGGCCACAATCCCCTGGGTGGCGCCACTGACGAGGGACCCGACGACGGCGGCCGACGCCGAGACAGCGGACGTAGCCCTCGCGGCGAGCGGGGATTCGCATGCGTTCGAGCGCCTGTACCGGCGTCACATGGCGCGGATCCACTCGCTGGCGCGCCGCATGGTGGACGCGGCCGAGGCGGACGACCTGACGCAGGACGTCTTCGTCCGCGCGTGGGAGAAGCTGCACACGTTCCGGGGGCAGGCGGCGTTCGGCACCTGGCTGTACCGGCTGGCGGTGAACGTGATCTTGGGGCGCCGCAAGACGATGGCGATCGACCGGGGGCGCTTCGATGCCTCCGAGGACGCGCTGGCCGGCGTCGCAGGATCCCGCGAGGCACCGGCGGAGAGGCTCGACTTCGAGGCGGCCGTCGGACGCCTCCCCGAGCGGGCGCGGCAGGTGTTCCTGCTGCACGACGTGGCCGGGTACCGGCACGAGGAGATCGCGGAGCTGCTGGGCGTCGTCCCGGGCACGTCGAAGTCGCAGCTGCATCATGCGCGAATGGCGTTGCGACGGCAGCTCGAGTAGATGGGGAAAGGGGAATGGGGAAAGGGGAAAGGTGGGTGACACGATGACTGACCAGTGGACTGATCGGCTCTCGGACTATCTCGACGGGCATCTGGCGGCGGCGGAACGCGCAGCACTGGAAGCGCATCTCCCCGACTGTGCCGGCTGCCGGGGCACGCTCGCCGAGCTGCGCCGCGTCGTGGCGCGGGCGCGGACGCTGGAGGAGCGGCCGCCCGAGGTCGACCTGTGGCCCGGGATCGCAGGACGGATCGGCGGTCGCCGTGTCGCGCGCTGGCGGCGCGTGAGCTTCAGCGTGCCCCAGCTGCTCGCGGCCAGTATCGCGCTGGTGCTCGCGGGCGGCGGCGCCACGGTGGCGCTGCTGTCCCGCCGGCAGGACGTTGCGCCCCCGGTCGCGCCCGCGGAGCGCGGCGTGGTCGTCCCCGTGGCGGGGTGGACGTCCTACGCGTCCGCTGTCGCCGAGCTCGAGACGGCGCTGGCGCAGAACCGCTCCCGGCTCGATACGGCGACAGTCCGCGTCGTGCAGCAGAGTCTCGCGACGATCGACCGGGCGATCGCCGACGCGCAGCGCGCGCTGGCGGTGGATCCCGCCAACGCCTACTTGAGTCAACATCTGGCCCACACCATGCGGCGCAAGGTGGACCTGCTGCGCCGGGCCAACGCCCTCGCGGGCGCGGCCAGCTGACCTCGACGGAGACCGATTCATGCTCTTGACGCTCGTGACCGCTGCCGGCCTGGCGCTGGCGCAACAGACCGACACCACGTTCGCCGTCCAGCAGGGGACTCGGCTGAAGATCGACAACTTCGGCGGCGAGATCGTCGTGCGGACCTGGAGCGAGGCGCGCGTCCGTATCCGGGCGGAGCACTCGAGCCGCACCACGGTCGGGATCACCGTCGGGGCGACCGTCGTCAGCGTCACGGCCGAGGGGCGCCGCGGACCGCCGCAGCTCGTGGACATGCAGCTCACCGTGCCGACGTGGATGGCGCTGAATCTTTCAGGCGTGTACACCGATATATCCCTCGAAGGCGTGCAGGCGACGGTGTCCGCCGAGACGGTCGAAGGCGACATCACGTTGCGCGGCGGGACCGGCACCGTCACCCTGCAGTCGGTCGAGGGTGACGTCACCGTGACGGGCGCCAGAGGGCGGGTCGACGTGCACTCCGTGGACGGCACCATCCAGATCGGCGAGAGCGCCGCCGACATCGTGGCGGAGACCGTGGACGGCGACATTCTGCTCCACGGCATCAACGCCGCCAGCGTGGAAGCCAGCACGGTGGACGGTGACATCCGGTACGACGGGGTCATCAGGGACGACGGCAGCTACACCTTCGCGACGCACGACGGCGACATCGACGTCGCCGTCCCGGAGCGGGCCAACGTGACGGGGGACGTCCAAACGTTCAGCGGCGCCTTCGAGGCGACCTTCCCGATCCAGATCAGCGAGACCCGCAAGGGCAGGCGCTTCACCTTCACCCTCGGTCGTGGCACGGCTCGGCTCGAGCTCCAGTCGTTCGACGGCGACATCACGCTGCGGCGACCCGGTGAGGTCTCGATGCCCGAGGACGGCAAGCACGACAAGGACCACGACAAGGACAGGGAGGAACAATGACAGAGACGAGGGACGAGGGACGGGGGACGGGTGCCATCGGCGCGGCCATCGGGTTCGCGAGCCTCGTGGTGCTCTCGGCCGTTCTCCCCGCTTCAGCCGCGGGGCAGGACGACTTCCGGTGGAAGGGCCGGGTGGCCAGCGGCAAGACCGTCGAGATCAAGGGCGTGAACGGCGGCATCACCGCCATGGCCGCGACCAGCGGCGAGGTCGAGGTCACCGCCCGCAAGCGGGCTCGGGACAGCGATCCCGAAGAGGTGAAGATCGAGGTGATCGAGCACGACGGCGGCGTCACCGTGTGCGCGGTGTACCCCACGCCACGACGCGCCCGTCGCGAGAACCGCTGCGAGACGGGCGATGACTGGAGCTCGAACACCGACGACAACGATGTGGTAGTGGACTTCACGGTGCGGATCCCCGCGGGCCTTCACCTTGGGGCTCACACGGTGAACGGCGACGTGGAGGCCCTGGGGCTCGGCGGCAACGTGGACGCCGGGACCGTGAACGGCGGAGTGGAGGTCTCGACCACCGGGTGGGTCGAGGCGAGCACGGTGAACGGCTCGATCAGGGCGACCATGGGCCGCGCCGACTGGCCGGGCGAGCTCGAGTTCCAGACGGTGAACGGCGGCATCACGCTCCAGCTCCCCACCATCCTCAACACCGAGGTCCGGGCCCAGACCGTGAACGGCGACCTGGCGTCGGACTACCCGCTCACCGTGAGCGGCCGCTGGGGCCCCCGCCAGCTCAAGGGCACGATCGGCAGCGGAGGACGGGAGCTCAACCTCAGCACGGTGAACGGGGGGATCAAGCTCCGGAAGAGCACCTGACAGCGGGACAGGGGAATGGGGAAAGGGGAATGGGGAAAGGGGAAAGGTCGGGCATTGCCTTTCCCCTTTCCCTTTTCCCCATTCCCCTGTCGTCCCGCGTTATTCCGCCCTCCCTCGCGTAATCCCGGTCCGGGAATCCGGCTCGCGGAGCCCCAGTTTGGGCCGTCACTTGCCAGAGGCCCGTGGTGCTCCGCGATCTGTTGCGCCGCACCCAGCAGATCCAAGATCTGCGCGCCTTA
>CAZVSO010000007.1:0-34292 GCA_964629425.1 uncultured Gemmatimonadaceae bacterium | reverse complement strand
GCGGCTGCTTGACCATGGCCTGCCGCTCGCGCTGGGGCGTGTCGCCCGTGCGCACGAGGGTGCGGATCGCGACGTCCGGCAGCCCCAGCTCGGCCAGCTTGCCGCGAATCTGCGCCAGCGGCTCTGACAGGTTCTTCTGAACGTCGTTGGACAGCGCCTTGAGCGGCGAGACGTAAACGACGTGGATCTCGTCCTGGAGGCGGCCCTCGAGCCCCTCGCGCAGCAGCGCGTCGATCGCCGCGAGGAACGCGGCGAACGTCTTACCGGAGCCCGTGGGGGCGGCGATCAGAACGTCGCGGCCCGACTGGATCAGCGGCCAGGCGCGCTGCTGCGGCTCCGTGGGCGCTGCGAACCGGGACTCGAACCAGCGGGCGACTGCGGGATGGAAGCCGGAGAGCGGCATGGGGGGGAATATAGTTGCGGGGTACCTCACCCCCTGACCCACTCTCCCTGACGGGAGAGGGGGAATGCAGGCGGGACCTCGAGCGCCGGCTCGCCGATGATCAGCTCCTCCGGCTTGCTGTGCAGCCTCAGGCTCGTAGCTTGGGGACCATGCCCGACTTCGAGGCGATCTTCAAGCTCCTGGTGCTCTTCGGCGGATTCATCGGGATCATCGTCGCCGCGGGCTTCGGCTTCAAGAAGGTGGGTCAGAAGCCGGCGGCGAGCCCTGAGGTCGGCGACAAAGTGCGGGATCTCGAGGCGAGACTGGGCGACGTCGAGGAACGTTTGGATTTCACCGAGCGCGCGCTGACCGACGTGCGCCGTCGCGCGCAGATCCCGCCGAAGGTCTGATTTACCCGACCACGGCCTCCAGCCCCAATCCCCGCGTCGCCGCAATCCGCCCGATCGTTTCTCCGATCTTGTTGTTCGGCGTCGAGGCGCCCGCGGTGAGGCCGACGGTGACGGGGCCCGCTGGCAGCCAGCCCTCCCGCCGTTCCTCCACCTGCCCGCCGGCGGGGCGATACCGGATCGCGCACGTCTCGGGCTCGATGCAGGCCGCGTCCTCGATGTGATAGGTAGGCACCTGCTCGTGGCAGATCGCCGCGAGGTGGGTCGTATTGCTCGAGTTGTAGCCGCCGATCACCACCATCACGTCGAGCGGCTCCGCCAGGAGCTTGAGGACGGCGTCCTGGCGGTCCTGGGTCGCCGAGCAGATCGTGTCGAACGTGCGGAAGTGGTCGGCCACGTGCGCCTCGCCGTGGCGGCGCGTCATGCTGTGCCGCACTTCCTCGGCGATGGCCAGCGACTCGTTGGACAGCATCGTCGTCTGGTTGGCCACGCCGACCCGCATCAGGTCGCGATCGGGATCGAACGCCGGGGACGCCTTGTCCGTGAGCCGCTCAGGGAACCGCTGCTTGCTCCCCGCTCCCTCGATGTACGCACAGACCTCCCGCGCCTCCCCCATATCCCGCACGATCAAGTACTTCCCACCCGGGTACTTGGTGACCTGGCTCGCGGTCGCCTTGGTCTCCTCGTGGTAGTGCTTGCCATGAATCAGCGCCGTGAAGCCGTCCTTGGCGTACGACTCGACCCGCTTCCAGACGTTGAGCACCGATCCGCACGTGGTGTCCACCATCACGCAGCCCAGCGCGCGCAGCCGCTCGAAGTCCCGCACGGTCACGCCGAACGCCGGGAGGATCACGACGTCGTCGGGCCGGACGGACGCGAAGTCGAACTCGGCGCCCTCCGGCCGGTGCAGAAACCGCACACCCAGGGCCTCGAGCTTCGAGTTCACGTGGGGGTTATGGATGATCTCGCCGACCAGGAAGATGCGGCGATCGGGGAACTTGGTGCGGGTCTCGTAGGCGTACTCGACGGCGCGGTCCACCCCGTAGCAGAAGCCGAACTCGCGCGCCAGCCGCAGCGTCAGGTCACCGACCTCGAGGCGATACCCGGCGCCACGCACCACGTCCACGACGCGGCTGTGGTAGTCGGCCGCGAGCGTGCCCGCGATGGCGCCGCGGAGCCCGAATCCCTTGCGGAAGTAGGTCTGTTCCACGGGGTCAATCTAACCGTACGCCGGAGCCCGCGCGCACCGCGTCCATCACGCGCTGCACCGCGAGACCGTCGCGCCATCCCGCCGGCGTGCCCTCGGTGCCGCGACCCTCGAGCGTGCCGACGAGATCGCGCATCAGACGGACGAAGGAGCGCGCCCACATGTTGTTGGGGCGCAGCTTCTCCCACAGGTCGTCGGGCGCGCTGATATCCTCCAGCGGCGCACCGGGCTTACCGATCTGGAGCTGCGTCTCCCCCGTGATCACCAACGTGCCCTCGGCCCCGGTGATCTGCGCGAAGTGACCCGGCCCGTGGTGCGCCACGGCCGTGAGCGTGAGCGTCGCCACGACACCGTTCGCCAGACCAAGCACGACGCTCGTGAAGTCGTCGGCCGTCACCGCGCGCACGACGCCCCGCTCGTCGCGCCGCTGCGGCACGAACGCGCGCACCGTACCCGAGACGCGCACGACTTCGCGGCCCGTCCAGTAGCGGCACAGGTCGATCAGATGGGAGCCCACGGCGCCGAGCAGTCCGCCGCCGTGGGCCGCGTCGAACCACCAGCTCCACGGCGCTTCCGTCATCTGGGGCCGGCCGTCGCCCCGCAGGTAGGGCCGCAGCAGCAGCTCCAGGTGTCGCACCTCGCCGATGGCGCCGGCGCGGATCAGGTCGCGCACTTTCCGCCGGCTCGGCTCGTAGCGCAGCTCGTGGTCCATCCACGCGATCTGGCGCGGGCGGCGCTCGGCGGCCGCCACCATCCGCGCCGCCTGGGCGGCGTCGAGCGCCATGGGCTTCTCGCACAGGACGTGCTTGCCCGCCTGGAGCGCGGCGACCGCCTGGGCCTCGTGCGTGTCGGGCGTGGACGTCACGAGCACGAGATCCACCTCGGGCGACCGCGCCAGCTCGGCACCGTCGTCGAACACGTGCGGGATCCCGAACTCGGCGGCGGTCGCGTCGGCGTTGGCCCGACGCCCGCTCGCCACGGCCGTCACCCGCACTCCGGGCACGAGCGCCAGCGCCGGCAGCTGCACGCGGCGGGCGAAGCCGGTCCCGATCACTCCCACCCGGACGGTCAGGACCCCTCCGGCTCGCAGGGTGCGGTGTCGGAACCGATGCGGACGCTCTCGAACCCGGCCTCCACGAACGCGCGCGTGGCCCCCGGCAGCTGCAGGCCGGCACCGCGCACCTCGACCGTCAACGCGCCGTTCGTCTGGCGCACGGCGACCTCCCCGCTGTCGAGCGTCACGCCGTACGCGGCGGCGCCGAATACGTAACGCACTCCGACGCCCGCATGGCGCCGCGGGGTGGTATCACCGGGGACGGGAAACCCATACCGTCCCCCCAGCGCAGAGTCTCCCGCGGGCCGCAACCAGAGGAGGACGCCGCTGCCGCTCTCGAGCCCCTCGAGCACGATTCCGGCATCCGCGGCGCAGGGCCGGGCGCCCACCGGCGCCGTGAAACGCACGGTGTCCCGGCCGGGGGCGACCACTGTTGCGCGCAGCCGGCCCGAGCCGGTGGGCGCGCCGTCCGGCCCGCACGCGGCGGCCCAGCCCAGGAGGAGGGAAGCCACGCTCAGGCGGCCGCGATACCGAGGCACGCGCGCGCCGCTTCAGGCGTCAGGGTGTGGGGCGCCAGGGCCCGGACGATTTCGGGCGGCAGCGCGCGCGGCCGGAGGTCGCGTCGGCCGACGCACACCAGGACCTGCCATCCCGCGGCGCCGAGACGGGGGGCGTCGTCGCGCACCACGTCGAAGTTGAGGGTCAGCGACTTGTTCCCCACGCGTCCCACATACGCCGCGACCCGGAGGCGGTCGTCGAGCCGGGCGGGACGATGGAACTCGCTGTGGATCGCTTTGCGGGGCAACCACACGTCGTACCGGTCGAACACCTGGGCGTACGCCAGGCCCACGGCGCGGAATAACTCGGTCTCGGCGATCTCGAAGAACCGCAGGTAGGCCCCGTAGAAGATGATCCCGGCGAAGTCCACGTCGGACCACCGCACGTATTCTTCGATGACGAATGGCCCCGGCGTCATGCCGGGGGAAGCTAGACGAGGCTAGTGGGGCGCGCCAGAACGGAAGGCAACACCGTACGACTTGAGCCGCCGCCAGAGGGTGGTGCGGCTGATGCCGAGGCGGCGCGCGGCGTCGGCCAGGCGGCCGCTGGTGAGCTCGAGCGCGTCGAGGATGGCGCGCCGCTCTTGATCGGCCAGGGTGCCGCCGTTTTCGGCGGGCAGAAGGAGGGCTTCACCGACCTGCGCCGCTCCCACCCGCAGGGGGACTCGACGGGCGCCGGTCACATCGAGCCGCCGAGAATCCTGCGCGCCCGGGCTCAGGGCGCGACGCCCCGGCGCGTTGGCATAGACCACGCGACCGGAGGCATCCAACACCACCACCCCCTCCGCGCAGGCATCGAGCACCGCCCGGGCGAGGGGCGGGAGGGAGACGGGGACCGGGGTCAGACTTGGGGCGGACATGACGTTGACTCTCCGCTTTCTACTGTCAGGAAACGCTGGGGGTTTCATCCCGAACCCGCGGCCCGTGCCGCGGCACGTCTCAGGAATAGACGCGCCGGAGGGTCAGAGGGTTGCTGAGGGCGGCTAGCGGCGGCGGCGGCGCCCGGGCCGGGCGTCGCGGCGCCGCTCCAGCCGCTCGAGTCCGCCGAGCTGGCGGCGGAGGTCGTCGAGCGTATCGGCGCGGATCGCCTCGTGCTTGCCCCGGGTCACCGTGAACCGCAGGGGTCGATCGAGGGGCGGCAGGTCGCGGGCCTGGAGCCGCCGCGCCTGACCCTCGCGCAGGCGGAGCCACGCCACCCCGGCGCCCTGCTCCACCCCATAGTCCAGCGGGACCCGATCCCCGTGGATCGCGACCGACGTGGGCAGGGTATCGAGCCGGGCACGAACCTCCTCCGGGACGACCGCCTCCACATCGAGCCGAACCCGGGTCTGGATGAACTCGTCCCACGACCGGACACCGGCGAGCTGCGTGCCCACGCGCTCAGCCAGATGCTCGCTGGACGCCTCCGCGAGCTGTCCCCCGGAGCGGCGCCAGTACAGGCCGAGGCGGTCGAGAGCGCGGCGCAGCGCGGCCTGGTCGGGGTGGGGCGTCTCGCCCGCGAGCAGCGCCGCTGCGAGCGCCGCGCGCGCCTGGGGGGCGAGGTCCGGCGGGAACGGGCCGACGAGCGGGGCGGCTTCCCGCTCGAGGGTGAAGCCGAAGTAGCGCAGGGTGCGCGATATCACGAGCCCGGACCGGCGGCGCTGGGCCTCGAAGGCGATCTCGGGGGGGTCACGCCGGGCGTTGCGCCGGATCAGCCGTTGCGGGATCTCGGTGCCCTCGATGCTCGCCCGCGGCACGCCGAACCGGTCGGCGAAGTAGCGCAGCGTCCCCGTCACCGCCCCAAAGCTGCGGCACATCGAGCTGCGGCTCACACGGGCCTCGCGCCCGTCGGCGGTTTCCTGTTCGATCACCAGGTCGAACGGCATGATCCGGGCGACGAGATCGGCGAAGCGCTCGCGCGCGCCGGCGTCCGCGTACGGCAGCTTCGCCGGCAGCGCGAGCTCGAGCTGGCGGTACACCGATGCGGTGCCGAGCGCGACGTCCTCGATCGCCTTGACCAGCGCGCCGCGGCGCTCCGCCCACGTATCGATCTCCTCGGCGAACAGGTGGCGGGCCAGCCCGTACACCTCTCCCAGAGAGCCGTACTGGTTGACGGCCTCGGCGTACAGGTTGTACGCGGTCAGGTGATCGCTCCCCTGGACCACGAGCCCCTCCAGGTCGCGCTCCTCGCGGGTCATGCGGTGGAGCGACTCCACGTTCGCCGCCACGGCGACGATCGGGACGACCTCGGCGTCGGCGTGGAACAGCAGCTCGCCCCACGGCCGCTCGACCGGCATGGCTTCGACCTCGCGTCCGTACACGGTGAGCCGGCCGGCCTCCACCAGCCCGCGTTCCTGCAGCAGAGTCACCGCGCGGCGATAGGCCTGGCGGTCGAGCGGGACCGGAAGGTCGAGCTCGGCCGCGTCCACGCCCAGCGCCGCGCAGGTGATGGCCACGCGCTCGGCGTCGCCCGCGAGCTGAAACTCGGGCGGGCCGGGGGTGAGCGCGTCGAACTCGAGGTCGCGATCGGACAGGATGTACACCTCGCCACCCTCGACCCGCCCGTGCACGCGGCCCGCCATCTGGAGGATCTCGTTGGCCCCGAGGTAGAGTCGCGTGAGCACGTTGCGGCCCCGCTCCACGACGTTGGCGTAACGCGCGTCGTAGATCACCACCGTGTCGAGCCCGCGGATGTTGAGGGCCGATTGGCCCGCGGCCGTCATCGCGAGAAGGAAGGGGCGGCCGACCGCGCCTTCCAGGAACGGCCGGATCACGCGGATCGGCTCGCCGCCGTGATAGAACGCGGTGGCGAGCCGTGGCCAGCGGTCGCCCAGCTCGCGGGCGATCTGCTCGACCTCGGCGCGGGTCGGCACGAACACCGCGACGCCGCGCCGCTCGCGGATCATCCGGCGGACGAACCGCTCGCTCAGGAACGCGAGGGGTTTCTCCGCGACGACGCGCACAGCGGCGGCGCGCGCGGGGTCGAAGGCCCGGGTCTCGAGCACCTCGGCCGAGTCGAGGTAGCGGGCGTAGAACGCGGGGTCCACCGTGGCGGAGAGCCAGATGAACCGGCATCCCGCGCGTTTCCCTAGGGCCAGGCAGAGCTCCAGCTCCGCGGATGTCTGGTGGATTTCGTCCACGACGAGCGTGTCCTTGGCCGTGATCAATCCGGCCTGGAACCAGCGGCGGGCGATGCCGGTGGTGACGATGACGACGTTCCAGGTGGGGGTCTCGGGGGTCGCTTCGCGCTCGCGGTTCACGACGCCAGTCTTGAGCGCGGCACGGAGGATCGTTTCCGCGACGGAGCGGATCGCCAGGGTCTTTCCCGTCCCGGTGCCGGCGACGACGCCGAAGCCGCGGCCGGAGGCCGCGAGCCGGCGGATGTCGTCGCCGTGCTCCCGCTCGAGCAACGTGTCGAGCGTCAGGCCGAGGGCCAGCTCGATCGTCTCGCAGGCGGCGCGGGTGGGGGCGATGACGATGACCCGGCCGGTGGCCGGCTCGGCGGCGAGGAAGGCCTGCCGGTCGGGGGGAAGAAGGTGGTCGCGGTGAAGGGGCACGTTACTCTCCGTCCTCAATCCCCCAAGCTGATCTCCAGCTCCCTTGCCGTCGCGATCGTATCGGAGTCGAGCGGCACTTGCCTCGGGGCACCCAGCGCCTGCTCGAGCGGCACCGGCACGATGTCGGGGGGCAGGAGCGCGGCCATCATGCCGAACTTCCCCTCGGCGATGAAGCGGACCGCCGCGGTGCCGAAGCGGAGGGCGAGGAGCCGGTCGAACGTGGTCGGCGTGCCGCCGCGCTGCAGGTGGCCGAGCACGAGCGACCGCGTCTCCTTGCCGGTCTTCGTCTCGATCGCGCGCGCCACCTTCTCCGCGACTCCGCCGAGGCGGCGGCGGTCCAAGTCGACGAAGGTGGCCTCGCCCCCGATCGGCACGGCGCCCTCCGCGGCGACGACGATGCTGAAGTGGCGACCTTCGGCCTCGCGTCGCCGGATCTTGTCGCACACCTTGTCGATGGCGTAGGGGATCTCGGGAATGAGGATGACGTCGGCGGAGCCGGCGATTCCCGCGGCGAGCGCGATGAACCCGGCCTGCCGGCCCATCACCTCCACCACCATGACGCGCTCGTGGCTCTCCGCCGTGGAGTGCAGTCGGTCGATCGCCTCGGTCGCGGTGGACACCGCCGTGTCGAAGCCGAAGGTCGCGACGGTGCCGCCGACGTCGTTATCGATCGTCTTCGGGATACCGACGACGGGGATGCCGCGCGCCATGAGGCGGCAGGCGATGGCGAGCGACCCGTCACCGCCGATGGCGAGCAGCGCGCCGAAGCCGTGGGCGTGGAAGGCGGCCACGAGCTCATCCGAGCGGTCCCGCTGGGTCGTCGTGCCGTCAGGGGCCCGCTCGGGCCAGCGGAACGGGTCGCCGCGGTTGGTCGTGCCGAGGATGGTCCCGCCCAGATGCGTGATGCCGCGCACCTCCGCGGCGCCCAGCGGCACGAGCCGGTCCTCGCCGAGCAGGCCGCCGTAGCCGCGACGGATGCCGACGCACTGCCACCCGCGATGGGCCGCGGCGAGCACGGCGCCGCGGATGACGGCGTTCAAGCCCGGCGCGTCGCCCCCGCCGGTCGAGATCGCGATCTTCACCGCTCGGGGTTGCTTGCGCGGATGAGCCGCAGCACCTCGCCCGGCTCGGCGTGGCGGCGCAGGGCGGCCTTGGAGAAGATCAGCCGGCCGTCCACCTCGACCTCGAATCGACCGCCGGACGACTCGACGAGACGGACCTCAGCCTCGGGATAGACCTGCCGGATCTCGGCCGCCAGACCGGCGGCCCGCGGCTCGTAGTTTCAGACGACACAGTACGAGATGACGGCGCGCATGGGCCAACGATAGCCGCGCTTGACACCGTGCGCCACGGTGTCGAGCTTGCGCGACAACTCCATGGCTCAAGCGCGGATCACGCCGGACCGCGTGGTACGGGGCGCCGTCGGCTTCGCCGCCCTGCTCGCCTACGCGCTGGCGCTGGCCGCCTACGCGAGCGGTCGCGCGCCGGTGGCGGCGGGGCTCGTGGCGCTGCCGATCCTCGTCGCCGCGGCCCTCGCCCGGCGCTACGGCGTCCCGCTGCCAGGCGACGGCTTCGCCTCCTACATCCTCGGTGTGGCGCTGTTCACGCTGCTCGAGCGCGGCTGGGCCTTCGCCGTGCTCCTCGCGCCGTTGGGCGCGGGCGTGGGCGACATGGTGCTGCGGCGGCTGTCCCTGCGGCAGGCGGCGGGGAACGCGGCACACCTCACCGCGGGCACCGCGGTCGTGGGCGCGTCCTACATCGGGCTTGGCGGCGCGATCGGCGCCGACGCGCTGAGCCGCGAGAACTTCTGGCCGCTCGCGGCGCTGGTCATGCTGGTGTTCGTCGTGATCAACGGGACGTACTACCTCGAGCTCGCGCTGAACCGCGCCGTCGCCTGGGTGGACGCCGAGCTGACGGCCCGCTGGGAAGCGATCGTGTACGTGACGTCGGTCGCGCTCGCGCTGATGTGGCTGTGGCTGGTCCACGCGCCGGTGTCGGCCGGCCCGGCCCTGCTGGTCGGCGTCGCCCTGGTCGCCGTGACCGCCGGAGCCACCTACGTCATCCGCCTCGGCGTCCGGGCCGACGAGATGCACCTGATCCACCGGCTGTCCGAGGTCATCGCGGCGGAGGTGAGCCTGGCGCGCAGCTTTCCCAAGATCCAGGCGCTGGTGCGCCGGCTCGTGCCGGTCGAGCACATGGGGTTCGCGCGGTACGACCCGCGGGCCCACGAGATGGAGCTCGTGGCCGACACGGCGCGTGCCCCGACGGCCGGCGCGCCGTTCCGCTTCGACGCCGACGCCGGACTCACCGGTGAGGCCGTGCGGCTGCGTCAGCCCGTGGTGGCCCACCGCTTGCGATCCGACCAAGTGATCGTGCCCGACGGCGAGCGGCCGGGCGCCGAGCTGCTGGTGCCGCTGTACCACGCCGGCGAGCTGGTCGGGCTGTGGAGCCTGCGCCATTCCGACCCGCTCATGTACCGCGAGTCCGATGGCGACCTGCTGAACCTGCTCGCACCCCAGCTCGCGCTGATGCTCGCGATCGAGCGCTCGGTGGAACCGGTGCTTGGTGCCTCGGACCGCACGGCGCAGGACGTGCGCAGCCTGGGCGCGACGACCGAGGAAATCCACGCGGCGAGCGAAGAGGTGGCCGCGTCCGCCCGGCGGGCCAGCCAGGGCGCCGCGGAAGCGGCGGGCCTCGTGGGCGGTGTCGCCGGCGAGGCGGCGGAGCTCCAGAAGAACGCGAACGACCTCGCCGCCGCGGGCGACGAGACGCGCACCACCGGCGCCGAGATGGCGGCCACGACCGACCGCGTGCGCACGGCGACCCAGGCCGCCGCCCACCGGCTCACCGGGCTCGGCGCGACCACGGAGGAGGGCGCCGGCGAGGTGCGGCGGCTGCGCGAGGTCGCCGCCCAGGTGGAGCGGTTCTCGGAGACCATCGGGTTCATCGCCAACCAGACCAACCTCCTCGCGCTGAACGCGACGATCGAAGCCGCGCGGGCGGGCGTGCACGGCCGCGGGTTCGCCGTCGTCGCCGACGAGGTCCACAAGCTCGCCGAGGAGAGCGGGCGCGAGGCGCGCAACGTGGCGCGCGCGGTGCAGGAGACCCGGCGCGCGCTCGACCGGGCGGCCCACCTGCTGGAGCGCATGCACGCCGATCTCACCGAGGTGGTGAGCGGCTCCACCGCCTGGGTGGCCGACCTCGATCGGATCACCGCGGCGGCGGATGCGACCGCCCGCTCGGGCACCCGCGTGTCCGACGTGGCGCGCGCCAACGCCGAGCTCGCCTCGCGCATGGCGCGCTCCCTGACCCAGGCGCAGACCGCCGCGCTGAC
Source organism: uncultured Gemmatimonadaceae bacterium (assembly GCA_964629425.1). Lineage (GTDB taxonomy): Bacteria > Gemmatimonadota > Gemmatimonadetes > Gemmatimonadales > GWC2-71-9 > CAZVSO01. Next base: position 23,815 of record CAZVSO010000007.1, on the reverse strand, counting down.
GTCCACCGAAGAGGCGGAGGCGGTGGCGGCCGCGGCCGCCGAACAGCTCCGCGCCATCGAGTCCCTCACGCAGGGCGCCACCCGCCTGGCCGCCCTGGCCGACAACCTCTCCCGGGCCATCCGTTTCGTGCGTGGTGAGAACGGCCACCGCTAGCCTCGCGCTCGCCGCCCTCCTGGCGGCGTCGGGTTGTGGTGACACGTCGAGCGGACCCGCGCCGAGCACACCGCGCATCGACTACGTGGACGGGGCCATCGAGCCGGTCCTGGTCCGCGGCCAGGCCTTGGTCGTCGAGGGCTTCGGGTTCGGCGACCTGCCGGGAGCGGTGCAGTTCCCGAGGTCGGGCGGCGGCGAGACTCCGGCCCCGGTCGACTCGAGCGCCTGGAGCGATCTCAGCCTCCGCGCGACGGTGCCCGACAGCGCCGCGTCCGGCACGCTCGCGATCGTCACCACCACGGGCCGGCGGCTGACCGCCGTCGTGCGCGTCCTGCCCCGCGTGGACTTCGATCCCGGAGCCCTGAGCTGGAGCGCGCGGCCCGACTTTCCGCGGTCGCCCGTCGGGATCGCGCTCGCGGTGGCCGAGTTTCCGGGCGCCGCCGGGACGCTCAGCGCCACGATCTACGCCGCGGGCGGCGCCGAGCCGATCGGCGGCGGCTCGGTGATGGCGCCCGACTCCGGGATTCACATCGCCCGGACCGCGGCGGGAGGCGCCATCGGGTCGTGGCAACGGCAGCCCGACAACGCCGCGCTGCCCGTGCGGCGGGCCTTCGCGGCCGCCGCGGTCGCGACGCGATACAACTCGCCCTCGGCCGGCGGCGTGCTCTACGTCATCGGCGGGGTGGATGCCGCCGGCCGCGCACAGGCCGGCGTGCTCGGCGCGACCGTGATGGCCGACGCGGTCGTCGGCCCCTTCGTCCCGCTCCTGCCCCTCCCCGAGCCGGTGGCCGGTGCGAGCGCCGTCGTCAAGCGCGGCCGGATCTACGTCATCGGAGGCGCCGACTCGATGGGCCGGCCGCTGCGGCGGGTGTTGGTCGCGCGCGTGCGGGCCGACGGGCGCCTCGACGGCTGGTACGCGCAGCCCAGCCTGCCTCTGGCGCGCGCCTACGGCGGCGCCGTCGTGCTGGACCAGCGTGCCGCCGCCTTCGGCGGAGTGGCCGACAGCGTGCCCCCCGGGGGCGGGCTGGACCCCACCCCAACCCGGCTCGTGACGGGGGACACCGCGTCAATCAGCCTGATCTCCGGATTCTTTGCCAGCGGCTGGGGGGCCGGCCCACCCCCCCTGCCCGAAGGACGCTCCCAGTTCGCGACCCTCGACCTGGGCAACGTCGTGCTGGCGGTCGGGGGCATGTACGGCAGCGCTCCGGCCGACACCGTGGAGACGATCGCGGCCGCGGTGGCGGGTGACTCGCTCGGTCCCTTCGCGGGACCGGTGGGACTCAACACGATCGCGGCGCTGGGTGGCGGGATGCTGGTTGGGCCCGCGGGGGTCACGTGGCGCGAGGCCGACGGACGGCGCCACGGGGTGATCGTCGGCGGCATGGATCTGATCGAGCGCCAGCGGCGCGCGGGAAGCTGGGGGTTCTGACGGACCGATCGATGGGTGGTACTCGACCGATGAAGGCGAGCGTGCGCGGATCGCTCGCGGCCGGCGCGCTGCTCCTGGGCGCGGCGCTGCCGCTCGCCGCCCAGCGCGCCAGGCACTTCGAGATCGGGGCGTTCGCCGCCTACACGAGCTACGACGACGCCTTCGGCCTCGACGACAAGGTGGGCGGCGGGATCCGTTTCGGTTATCTCCTGAGCGAGCGCTTCAGTCTCGAGCTCGACGCCGTGTTCCAGCCCCGCCAGACCGCCGCGGGGACCAGCGTCGGCGTCGAGCCATTGATCTTCGACGCCGGCGTGGGGATCAACCTCCCCCCGGTCGCCCGGAACAGCTTCTTCATCCTCGCGGGATACTCGCTGCTGGACTTCGGGACGACCCCCCCGCTGGAGGTCACCGACCACGGGCTGCACGCCGGCCTGGGCGATCGCATCCTGCTCGGTGAGCGGACGGCGCTGCGGCTCGAGGGGCGCTTCATCTACGTGCCGGAGACCGAGGCTCCGGGCGGCGGCAGCGTGACGCATTTCGTGGCGACTGCCGGCATCTCCCTGTTCCACGGCGACCGCCGACCCAAGGCGGACGCCGACCAGGACCGAGTCGAGGACCGCAAGGACGCTTGCCCCGGAACGCCGCTGGGCGCCACGGTGGACGCCCGCGGCTGCCCATCGGACGCGGACGGCGACCACGTATGGACCGGCCTCGATCAGTGTCCGGACACGCCCGCGGGCGCAAGCGTGGATCTCAAAGGATGTCCCGCCGACGGCGACGCCGACAAAGTGCTCGACGGCGTGGACCAGTGCCCCGACACGCCCGGCGGTGCGACGGTGGACGTGCGCGGTTGTCCCTCCGACTCCGACGGCGATCGCGTGTACGACGGGATCGACGTCTGCCCCGAAACGCTCGTGGGCGCGGTGGTGGACGCGCGGGGCTGCGCGCTCGACACCGACGGCGACGCGGTGTTCGACGGGCTCGACCGCTGTCCCAACACACCCGCGGGGCTCGCGGTCGACGCGACCGGCTGCCCGCGCGACAGCGACCGCGACGGCGTGCACGACGGTGTGGACCAGTGCCCCGGCACGCCGGCCGGCACGCCAGTGAACCCACAGGGCTGCCCGATCGTAGGCGACTCGGACCGCGACGCGGTCGAGGACCGGCGCGACCTCTGTCCCAACACGCCGCCCAACACCCGGGTGGACGACGTGGGCTGCCCGATCCTCTTCCGCGAGGAGGCGAGCGGGCGTGTGGCGCCGCTCGTGTTGCGCGGGGTCACCTTCCAGACCGGCCGCTCGGCCCTGACCATCACGTCGTACGTAGTGCTGGATCGGGTGGCGGGCTCGCTCGTGGCGCACCCGGAGGTCCGCATCGAGATCGCCGGCCATACCGACAACACCGGCTCGCTCGCCGTGAACCGCCGGCTGTCGCTCGCCCGGGCGGCGTCGGTGCGCGCCTACCTCGCCCGTCGGGGCGTCCGCCCCGACCGCATGGTGGCGCGGGGCTATGGCCCCGACCGTACGGTGGCCACCAACACCACCGCGGCGGGCCGGGCGCAGAACCGGCGCGTCGAGCTCATCAAGCTTCCGTAAGGCCTGACGGGCGGATGAGCCCCGGTCGCCGGACGCGGCCGGGGCTCGTTATCTTTGCTGCCCGTTTCTCGCCCAGGCGCTCGCATGCACGTCCGTCGTCGGATCGCGCTTCACCGTGTGGCACCGCTGCTCGCCGCGGCCGTCGTCCTGGTCCCTACGCAGCTCCCCGCGCAGCGGGCCCCCGCGCGCCGGCCCGCCACGCCGCCCCGCGCGGTCGTGCCCACGCCGCGCTCGGTGCTCGGCTTCGAGCCCGGCGACGACCGCAAGCTGGCGGACTGGCCCACCCTGCTGCGCTACTACCGGGCGCTGGCGGACGCGAGCGACCGCGTGACCTACCGCGAGCTGGGGAAGACAACGCTGGGCGCGCCCCTCATCGCTCTCGTCATCTCCAGCCCGCAGAACCTCCGCCGGCTCGAGCCGCTGCGCGCCCTGAACGCCAGCCTCGCCGACCCCCGCACCCTGGACACCAACCGCGAGGCGCTGGACGCCCTGCGGAACGGCCGCACCGTCGTGCTGATCACCTCGGGCATCCACTCCGACGAGGTGGGCGGGAGCCTGACCCCCGCGATCCTCGCCCACCGCCTCGCCACCGACACGAGCGCCGTCACCCGCGCCATTCTCGACAACGTGGTCGTCTGGCTCGTGCCGTCGCTCAACCCCGACGGGGTGTCCATCGTGACCCGGTGGTACAACCGCACGCTCGGCACGCCGGCGGAGGGCACGGACCCGCCGGAGCTGTACCACCACTACGCGGGGCACGACAACAACCGCGACTGGTACGCGTTCACGCAGGTCGAGACGCAGCTGGTCGTGGACTCGCTGCACAACGTCTGGCACCCCCAGATCGTGCACGACATCCACCAGCAGGACGGCACCGGCGCCCGCCTCTTCGTGCCGCCGTACGCCGACCCGATCGAGCCCAACGTGGACCCGCTGCTGGTGAGCGGGGCCAACGCCCTGGGCACCGCGATCGCCTGGGAGCTCGCAGCGCAGGGGAAGACCGGGATCACGCTGGCGACGAGCTTCGACGCGTGGACGCCGGCGCGGGCGTACTCGCATTACCACGCCGGGGTGCGCATCCTGTCGGAGACCGCGAGCGCCGACCTGGCATCGCCGGTGACCGTGCCCTTCGACCGGCTGGTGGAGGGGCCGCGGGGACCCGACCCGCGGCGGCGGGCGTGGAATTTCACCGCGCCCTGGCCCGGCGGCCGCTGGACGCTGCGCGACATCGTCGGCTACCAGACGGCGGCGGCCTACGCCGTGCTGCGCCACGCCGCCGCGGAGCGCGAGCAATGGCTCGCGAGCTTTCTCGCCGTCGCGTGGCGGGGCGTGCGGGGCTGGCGTGGCTGGCCCTACGCCTTCGTCATCCCGAAGCAGGGGCAGGACACGGTGGCGCTCGCGACACTGCTCGGGATCCTGCGGCGCGGCCAGGTGGAGGTGCGCACGGCCCAGCAGGGATTCACGGCCGCGGGTCAGCGCTTCGCTACCGGCAGCTACGTCGTCGTGCTGCGACAGCCGTACGCGGCCTTCGCCAAGGCGCTGCTCGAAGTGCAGCGCTATCCCGACCGGCGCCAGTACCCCGACGGCCCGCCGGAGCGTCCCTACGACGTCACGGCCCACACCCTCCCGCTGCTCCTCGGCGTCACCGTGGTCGAAGTGCGGGATTCGTTGCGCGTACCGCTGTCGGCACCCGCGACCCCGCCGCGCGCCACGCCTCGGAGCGCCGGTCCCGGGACCGCGGACGCGCCACGCATCGGGATCTATCGCTCCTACGACGTGACGGAAGACGAGGGGTGGACCCGCTGGGTGCTCGACACGTGGAAGATACCCTCGGTGCCCATCGTCGATTCGGTGGTGCGCGGCGGCCGCCTCAAGGAGAAGTTCGACGTCATCGTACTGCCCGATCAGGCGCCGCGCGATCTGCTGGAGGGGCTCCCGTCACGCTACCCCGCGCCCTACGCGGGTGGGATCGGCGAGGTCGGCGCGCAGGCGCTCGACCAGTTCGTGACCGACGGCGGCACGCTCGTCGCCCTGAACGCCGCCAGCCGGTTCGTGGTTCAGGCGCTCCTGCTGCCGGTGCGCAACGTTCTCGAGGGCGTGCCGGACGAGGAATTCTACGCCCCGGGGAGCCTGTTCCGCATCGAGCTCGACGAGACGCACCCCCTCGCCCGGGGGACGCCCGAGACCGGGGTCGCCTGGTTCGAGAGCGGCCCGGCGTTCGATGTGCTCGACTCGGCCACCGTGCGCGTCGTCGCCCGCTACCCCAGCGAGCCGGCCCGGGTGCTGCTCTCGGGCTGGGTACTGCACCCGGAACGGGTGGCGGGCCGGGCGGCGCTGGTCGACGTGCGCCACGGTGCGGGGCGGGCGATCCTGTTCGGCTTCCGCCCCCAGTACCGCGGCCAGAGCCAGACCACGTTTCGGCTGTTGTTCAACGCGCTGCAGCTCGAGTAGCACCGCCCGGCGCCGTACGCGGCCGGCCCGCGTGCCGGGGTGCCAACTCGCCGAGTGACAAGCAGTTGAAGCACGGTGAGCAACGCACTTGTCGCGGGCGGTGGGGTTCCCTATCGTAGGCGCCATGCGGGTGGTCCGGCAGGCAAGCGCCCTCTTGCTCTGGGCCGCGCTCTCCACGAGTCGCGGCCTTTTTGCGCAGCAGCCCGCCGAGGCACCGGCGCCCATCCCGACCACGGCGGCCGAGCTCACCGCGGCGCTGCGGCCGCCCGACGTGCGCTATGCGCAGCCCGATTTGCGTTTCGCTCCCGCCCGGCCGCCGGTCAAGGCCCTGTATGTGAACGCGTGGGCGTTCAGCTCCGCGAAGATCTGGCACCTGATCCGGCTGGCGGATTCCACCGAAATCAACGCGCTCGTGGTGGACGTGAAGGACGACACGGGCTGCCTGTTGTTCCCGATGTCGGTGCCGACGGCGGTCGCCATCGGCGCCAGCGCGTGCCGCCGGGTGGCCGAGCGGGAGGCGCGGGCGCGGCTCGACTCGATGCGGGCCCACGGCATCTACGCGATCGCGCGGATCGTCGTCGCCAAGGATCCGAAGCTGGCCGCCGGCAAGCCCGCCTGGGCGGTGCGTGATCGCGAGGGCGGGCTGTGGCGCGACCGGATCGGGAGTCCCTGGGTGGACGCCCACCGCGACTCGGTGTGGATTTACGCGGCCCAGATCGCCGAGGAGGCGGTGCGCTTCGGGTTCGCGGAAGTGCAGTTCGACTACGTGCGCTTTCCGGATGAGCCGCCCGAGCACCGCGCGACCGCCGTGTTCGCCGCCCGCCAGGGGCGCGAGACGTGGCGCGATGCGGTGCGGCGGCAGGTGCGGATGGTGACGGCGCGTCTCGCGCCGCTCGGGGCCCCGGTGACCTTCTCCATCTTCGGACTCACCGCGACCGCCGACGGGGATCTCGGCATCGGCCAGGTGTGGGAGGATTTCGTCACGGTGGCCGACGCGGTGCTGCCGATGGTGTACCCCAGCCATTACGGCCGCGGCGCGTTCGGCTATGCGTGGCCCAACGGGGAGCCCTACGGCGTGGTGCGGGCGACGCTGCGCGCGGCGCTGGCGCGGTCGCGCTACCCGGGCGCCGCCGAGATCCGTCCGTACCTCCAGGCGTTCACGCTGGGGCGCCGCAAGCCGCGCTACACGCCGCACGAGATCCGTGCCCAGATCCGCGCCGCCGAGGAGCTCGGCATCCGGTCCTGGGTGTTGTGGAACCCGCGCAGCGTCTACCAGCGGGACGCGCTGCGGCCCTATCGCGAGACGGTGCAGCCGGCAACCCTGACCGGGACCCCCCCCTAAGCGCTACATTGGGGGCATGAAGCGGTTTCGACTGCTCGTGCTCCTCGCCGCCGGCTGGGCGGCGCTCACCTGCTCCTCCGATTCGACCGGAGTCGACCCGGACGCGATCGACTCCCAGGAGCTCGCTGCGGTGCGGTACGTGCTGGACCAAGCGCTGGCCGGCGACTCGCTGTACGAGGCGCTCGGGGGCATCGTGTTCCTCTTCATCGACCGGGCCTCACATATCGTCGGCCCGGACGGCGACACCACGCGACTGGTCACCGTGGACCTGGACATCAACGCTACCACCGCCGACCCCGTCTCCGGCGGGCGCGACACCGTGGTGACCGTGTTCACGACGCTGCTCGCCTGGACCGACTACCAACCGGCCAGCCGCACCGTGGACACCGTGTTTCTCGTGCTCGGCGCCGGCCGAGCCCCGATGGACGATTCGCTGCGGGTGTCGTTTTCCCCCGACACGGCGGGGACCGGCACGGGCGTGGTGATCCACGAGGCAATCGACTCGACCGTGACCACCTGGCAGGCCCGCGCAGGCCATCTGCGCGGCACCGCGGGCAGCTACGGGAGCGGAACGACCACCGCCATCGGGGCGCTGCGCCTCACCCCGCGGCGCGGCTCCGTGGCCGGCGAGGTCGCGATCACCGCGAAACTGGTCCCCGATTCTTCCACGACCGTCTCGTCGTTCAAGGACTTCGGCGCCGGAGCGCAGGCCGTGAGGATCGAAATCCGGGGCGAGATCCCCTAGATATGGGGGACGAGGGACGGGAGAAGGGAGACGGGTAGCGGATGCGGAGCCGGTTCTACTGGACCCTGAGCGCACTGCTCACCGTGGCCTGCGGCGATTCCACCAGCCCGGGTCCGGACCCCCAGCGCCTGCCCGCCATCGACAGCCTGCGGCTGTTCCGCTGCGACGAGAACTACCCGGTCCAGATCGCCTGCGGTCTCTTAAGGCAGAACGACAGCGGCTTCTGGGTGCGCGCGCCGGGGTCGAAAGAAGTGGGCCCGATCGATCCCGCCGACGTGGTCCTCAACCAGCGCTATGTGGTGTGGGCGTTCTTCCGCGACTCGCGGCGGGTGTGGGGCGAGCTTTGCTGGCTGCCCGATTTCGGGCGCTTCTGCGCCACAACCGACACATTCCCGCTGGCGGACACGGGCTCGGCCAGGCTGGGCCACTGGGCGGAGATCTTCGTGCTATTCCGGCCCGGCGATTGGCGCGTGATCTTCCAGGGCGAGTCGTCGCTCGGCACGACGGCAGACTCGATCATGATGCACGTGGACTCGATCACCACGCCGCCGCCGCCGCCGCTCGGAGGGAGCACGGAGCAGGCAGCAGTTCGTTCCGGCGCCCGGGCGCGAGCGGGTGCGGGCGTCCGGCCCGCCGGCGAGGTCCCGGCTACGCTGTCGGGGCCAACGCCTCGCCCGGCTGCCATTCCGTGATATAGCCGGTGATGGCGGAGGCCGCGACCGTGTAGGGGTTGGCGAGGTAGAGCTGGCCCGGGCCCGAGCGGCCCGGAAAGTTCCGGTTGATCGCGCTGATCGTCACTTCGTCCTTCGTCTGCGAGACACCGGGGCCGGCATTGATGCACGCCCCGCACGATGGCTCGAGGAACGTGGCGCCGACCTGGCGGAAAACGTCGAGGTACCCCCGCTCCTCGCAGTAGCGCTTGACCTCCTGCGACCCCGCCTGGATGTAGAACCGCACCCACGGCGCCACCCGCTCGCCGCGCTCCACCGCCTCACGCAGCACCCGGGCGTACATGTCCATGTCTTCCTTCTTGCCCGCGGTGCACGACCCGGCGTAGGCGATGCCGACCCGCACCCGGTCGGCGAGCTCGTCGATGTAGCGGCCGTTTCCGGGGTCGCCCGGCAGGGCCACCATGGGTCGGATCGCGGCGGCGTCGATCTCGATCACCTCGCAGTACTCGGCGTCCGGGTCGCTGGCCAGCCCGCGGCAACGCTCCTCCGCCTCCGCACGGCTCATGCCCCGAGACGCCACCAGGTAGTCCACCGTCCGCGCGTCCGGCGCCACGTATCCCGTGAACCCGCCCACCTCGGCCGTCATGTTGGTCATCGTGGCCCGCTCGTCCACCGAAAGGGCTTCGACCGCGTCGCCGCAGTACTCCACCAGCTTGCCGATGGCCTTGCCGTTCTTCACGTAGGGGTGGCGCAGGATCTCCAGCATGAAGTCCTTGGCCGTCACGTTGTCCCGCGGGCTGCCGTGCACGGCGACCTTCACGGTCTCGGGCACCGTCACCCGCACGTCTTTGGTGATCCAGGAGTTGAAGATGGCCGTGGTCCCCACGCCGAACGCCACGCAGCCGACCGCGCCCGCGTGCGGGGTGTGCGAATCGCTGCCGATGATCACCTGCCCGGGCTCGGCGTGGGCCTCGAGGATCTTCGAATGGCAGATCGCCTCCGAGCCGTGGTGCCCCAGGCGCAGCTCGCCGTAGAGCTTGATCCTCTGCTTCTCCGCGAACGCGCGCTGCTTCTTCTCGAGCTGCAGCGCGACGTCGAGCAGACCTTCCTTGACCCGCTCCGGCGTCATCGCCTGGTCGAGGAACGTCAGGTGGTCGCGGAACATGAACACCGACCCCGGGTCGGCGACCCGCTCGTCCGGCCCCACGAGCTGCTCGAAGAAGATCGCCGCCATCGGCGTCACGTACTCGTGGCTGAACCGGATGTCGCAGACCACGAACCCCTCGTCGCCGGGCTTGACCGCGGGTACCCCGACCCGCCCGCGCGCGGGATCCAGCGCCCAGTGCCGGGCGAGGATCTTCTCGCCGAGCGTCATGGGTCGCGACGGGGTGGCGGGCGGCGTGGGCGCCGCCCGGCCCTGGAGCCGGGCGACGTTGTAGTTGAACAGCCCGCCGTACTCCACGATGCCCCGGGTGATCTCCCCCTCGCCCGCGGTGAAGGCCGCCAGCGGGATCTCCTCGCCGCGCCTGACGCGCTCGAGAATCGAGGAATCGGTGGTGGCGAGGATGCCCAGGTTCTGGCAGTTCTCGCGGTAGATCCGCTCGATGCTCTCGGCGACCACCAGCCGGATGCCGGCGCACAGCTCGGCGTAGGGCGACTGCTCGCGCGAGGAGCCCTTGCCGCGCCGCCTGCCGCTCACCGAGGCCACGAACCCGCCCCGGCGGACCGCGCCACGGGTGATCGGGAACTCGTCACCGCACTTGAGGCCGAGGTAGGGGAAGTCGCCCAGCGTTTCGTCGTAGTAGTAGCAGATGTAGGCGGGGGTGATCTCGTCGGTGGAGATGTCGTCGCGCAGCTTGATGGCGGGCGTCCACGCGAGGTCCTCGCCGCCGAGCTGGCGCCGCATGAGGGCAGGGTCTTCCGTCAGGAACAGGATGCGCCCCGGCAGCCGGACCTTGTCCGGGAGCTTCTCCACCGCGCGCCGCCGCAGCACGTCGAGCATGGCCCGAAGAATCACCCCTTGCCGGGAGCCGGGCAACCCGGTTCCTTGCTGGCCCATGGTCGCCCTGGTCGTGTTGCTGCTGCAAGCCCCGCTGGTGCTGCGGGCGGCGACGATCCGGAGCGACCGCCTTCAGGAGACCTCGGGCGTCGTCGTGAGCCGGGCGCACCGCGGCGTGCTGTGGAGCCACAACGACTCGGGCGATGGCCCGTACCTGTACGCCACCGACCTGTCGGGCACCGACCGCGGGCGGCGGCGGGCCGCCGGGGCGGCGGCCCTGGACTGGGAGGACATGGCGCCCGGCCCCTGCCCCACGGGGCGCGGATCGTGCCTCTACGTCGGCGACACGGGCGACAACGCCCGGCAGCGCCGCTGGGTCAGTGTCTACGCCGTGCCGGAGCCGGCCCCGCCGGCGGCGGCGCGCGGCGACACGCTGACCGCCGCGGCGCAGGTCCTCCGCGTGCGCTACCCCGGCGGCCCCCGCGACGTCGAGGCGCTGTACGTCGCCCCTTCGGACGGCGCGCTGTTCCTGGTCTCCAAGGTCCGGTCAGGCTCCGCCCGGCTGTACCGGGTGGACCTGGCGCACTGGAGCGCCGACACGGCGGTGACGGCCGTCCTCGTGCAGGAGCTGCGCATCCCGCGGAGCGAGCCGGTGACCGGCGCGGCGATTCGGGCCGATGGGCGGCTCGTCGCGCTCCGCGTGCCGGACGAGGTCCTGTTCTTCACCCCCGGTGCGGCAGGAAGGCTCGTGCCGCGCGGCGGTCCGAAGTGCGGCCTGCCCGGACTCCAGGTGCAGGGGGAGGCTCTGGCTTTTGTCGACGACTCGACGCTCGTGCTCACGAGCGAGCGCGCGCGGGGCCGGCGCGCGGCGATTCACACAGTGCGCTGTCCCTCGGGACCCGCACCCATCCCGTCCGCCGATTCCGGAGGAAAGCAACCGTGACGCGTCGTCCGTGGTGTCTCGTTCTCGGGTTGGCGTCCGTGGCGTGCGGCGGCCCGACCCACCAGCCGCCGCCGTCCCCGGCGTCGGTCGTCCCCGAGGTGAGCATCGACGCGATGCGCGCGCATCTGCGCGTCCTCGCCGACGACTCGCTCGGTGGCCGCGCGCCAGCGACTCCGGGGGGGCGCGCCGCCACGCGTTATCTCGCCGCGCAGCTCGCGGCATTGGGCCTCGAACCCGCCGGTCCGGGCGGCTCGTATTTTCAACCGGTCCGGCTGGTGGGCCTCATGCCCCGGGCGACACTCGCGTGGGGTCCGGCGGGGCGGCCCCGGACGCTCGCGTTCGGCGACCAGTTCGTCGCATGGGCGGAGCGCCCGGAGGAAACGGTCAGCGCCGATGGCGAGGTCGTGTTCGTGGGCTACGGCATCAGCGCTCCCGAGTGGCGCTGGGACGACTACAAGGGCGAGTCGCTCCGCGGCAAGATCCTGCTCATGCTGGTGAACGATCCGGGACTGCAGGACTCGAGCGTGTTCCTCGGACGGGTGCTGACCTACTACGGCCGATGGACCTACAAGATCGAAGAGGCGACCCGGCGCGGTGCCGTCGGGGTGCTGATGGTCCACACCCCCGAGAGCGCCACCTACCCCTGGTCCGTGGTCCGCAGCTCGTGGACCGTGGAGCAGTTCCAGCTCGACCGCCGGCGCCCGGAGACTCTCGCCGCCGCGGGCTGGGTGACCGAAGAGGTGACCCGCGCCGCGCTCGCCGAGCGCGGGTTGGACCTCGACACCCTGACCCGGGCTGCGGCCCGCCGCGAGTTCCGCCCCGTGGCGACCGGCCTTCGCGCGGCCGTCACGGTCACGAGCGCGCTCCGCCGAGTCGAGTCCGAGAACGTCGTGGCGCGGCTGCCCGGGCGCGATTCCCTGCTGGCGCGCGAGACGGTGCTGCTCACGGCGCACTGGGACCACAAGGGGATCGGGCCGGCCGTCGCCGGGGACACGATCTACAACGGGGCGGAGGACAACGCGTCGGGCGTCGCAGCGATGCTCGGGGCCGCCCAGGCGCTCGTCGTGGTCCGGCCACGGCCGAGGCGGACGGTGCTGTTCGTCGCCACCACGGCCGAGGAGAGCGGCCTGTTGGGCAGCGCGGCCTACGTGGACGCCCCGCTGGTCCCGCTGGAGCGGACCGCGGTCGTGCTCAACCTCGACGTGACCAACGTGCGCGGCCGGACCCGGGACATCTCCGCCCTGGGCGCCGACCGCTCGACCGTCGGCGCCGTGTTCGCGGCGGCCGCGCGCGCGGAGTCGCTCGTGGTCGTCGAGGAGCCGGACGTGAGGGGGTCGTTCTTCCGGTCCGACCACTTCCCCTTCGCCCGAGCCGGAGTGCCGGCACTCTCGTTCAAGGCGGGACTCGATTTCGTGGGGCGGTCGACGGGGTGGGGACGGGAGCAGGAGACGTTGTACAACAGCCGGCGCTACCACCAGCCGTCGGACCAATACGACGAGAGCTTCGATTTGACCGGGATGGCGCAGCAGGTGCGCGTGGTGGTGCGCGTGGCGCTGGCCGTGGCCGAGGCTCCCGAGCCGCCCCGTTGGCACCCCAGTTCGGAGTTCCAGCGCCCTGGCGCCCGGGCGGCGCCGTAGCCGACCAGGTAACTGGCCACGCCACATGCGATTACGGCGAGCGCCCGAGCGCCAGCCCGCGATCGTCCGGGCCTCTGGCTGAACTGCGGGGGTCCGCATAACTTTGCGCCCGCTTTTCAACTCCTCCCGAGGGCGGCGACCTGGACCTTCCTGCGACTCACCGGCTCCAGCTTTCCTGGCTCCTCGAGGCAGCCAGTCCCCCCATCCAGTATCGAGCCGCCATCGAGCTGCTCCCGGAGGCACAGCGGGACGGCGCGCATGTGGCGGCGCTGCGGGAGTCGGCGCTCAAGTACAAGCCGGCCCAGGCGGTCGCCCGTCGGCAGAACGGCGGCACCGGCCTGTGGGGCGCCAACCTCCTGGCCCCGGCGGCGTCCCGGGCGTACGGCTGGAAGGAAGCCGGTGTCGCCTATCAGTATCGCCGGCTGATCGAGCTCGGCTGGCCCACGGACTATCGCGGCTTCCGCCTGGCGGACCGGCTGTTGTTCCGGCTGCTGTCGCGCGACGAGGATCCCGCGCTGCTCGTGGAGTTTCAGCGCCCCGCGAAGGGGGATCCGGGGCTCGGGTTGTGGGTGCGGCGGATGGGGCGGGAGGCGGCAGCGGCGGCGCTCGCGCGCGGCGGCCACACCGAGGACCCCCGGCTTCGGGGAGCGGCGCACCGGATCCTGAGCGACATGTCGCAGTACCTCCGCAGCGAGCACGTGGCCAAGCCGTTCCGCACGTTCAAGGGCAAGACGGTGCTGGAGCCGCGCGCCTACGTGCCGACGATCTTCGCGATCGAGATGCTCGCCTTCCTGCCCACGGTGCAGCGCGAGCGGGCCGGGTTCGTCGACCGGCTGGGCGAGTACTTCTCGACGCCGGCGTCGCGCCGGGCCTTTTGGATCCTGGCCGGCAAGAAGCAGTTCAAACCGATCTTCGAGCTGCTGGGCGACCCGCTGCATGCCGACGCGCAGGGACGGGTGTCGGACATCCCGTTCGCGCTCTACTGGGCGGAGCTGATGGCCCGCCTGGGCCTCGCGCGCCGCATCCCCAGCGTGAGCCGGGTCCTCGCCCGGCTGTACCACGAGTGCGACGAGCTGGGGGTCTGGAGGCCCAGGAGCTTGCGGACCCGGCCCCGCAGTACGAGCCCGCTCACCGCGCACGTCTACCCGCTCGAGGGCCCGGGCCAGAGCCCGGCCCAACGGCAAACCGACGTCACCTTCCGGCTCGCGTTGATCGCGAAGATCCTCGGCATTCCGCTCGAGATCATCTGATGGTCGGAAAACGGGAAAGGGGAAAGGGGAAACGTGGCGCTCGAGACCGTGGACGGCTCGGCGTGAGAATCACACGCCTCCTCCCCGCGCTGCTCACGCTCGCCGGCTGCCGCGCGGCCTCGATCCCGGCCGATGAGCGCTTTCCTGCCGGCACGCCGTACGAGGCGAAGTACGTCACGGTCGACGGCACCAGGATTCGCTACCTCGAGACGGGCGGCACGGCCGACCGCGGCACCGTGATCTTCCTCCACGGGCTCGGGGCCTCGATGTACTCCTGGCGGCACAGCCTCGGTCCGGTGGCGGCGGCGGGATTCCGCGTGGTGGCTCTCGACAACCGTGGCTTCGGCTTTTCGGAGCGGCCGCGGACGGGCTACACCAATGCGGATTACGCGCGGCTGCTCGTCGCCCTGATGGACTCGCTCGGCGTGCCGGACGCCGTGCTGGCGGGACACTCGATGGGCGGGGCGATCGCGGCGGAAGTGGCGCTGGCCCATCCCGAGCGCGTGCGGGGCCTGGTGCTCGTCGGGGCCGCGGGGTACGGCGCGCGGGCGCCGTTCCAGCTGCGCCTGGCCCGCTGGCCCGTCGTGGGCGGCGTCGCCACGGCGCTGCGCGGTCGCGGCTCCACGGCGCGCCTCCTGCGGGCGATGTACGCCGACCCGGCGAAGGTCACCGAGCAGGACATCGATCAGTACTACGCCCCCGTCGCCACCGACGATTACGGCCGCGCCCTGCGGGCCGCGCTGCGCGAGTTCCGCTTCGATGCCCTGCGCGGTCGGCTCATCACCCTCGAGATCCCGACCCTCGCCCTGTGGGGAGAGCGTGACGGCGTCGTGCCGGTGGCGCTGGGCCGGGCGCTCGCGGGTGAGCTCCTCCGCGTGGCCTTCGTGGTGGTGCCCGGCGCCGGCCACTCGGCCCACGAGGAAGCGCCGGAGGAGGTGAACCGACTGCTGCTCGCGTTCCTGACCGAGGGCCTGCCGCGGACCCCGGAGAACCTCGCCGGCACTACTTCAGGTCGTTCCAGTTCATGATCGCGTTCCAGACCATCGGGAATTCGTGGTGGTTCAGGAAGCGATGGAGCGGGTTGAAGGTGAACGCCACAACCCGCCCTCGACCCACGGGGACGTCGAACACCGCCCCCTGGCCCACGATCGCGTCCTGGCCGCGTACCATGCCGGACAACACGTAGGCCGGCGACCGCGGTGCCGGCGCGGTGTCAGCGCCCGCCGCTGGCAGCGCCGATTCGAGTCCGAGCATCGGGCCGGGCCGGGTGTCCGCGCGCTCGTCGGGCAGCGCCTCCGTCCCGTATTGCAGCACGACCATTCCGCGATCCCGACGGGCCACCGTGTAGAGCGGGCCGTTGCCGCGGAATACGTGCGTCGTGTCGGGATAGCCATAGAGGACGGGGTGGTCGCGGCGCCGGGCCTTGACCCGCACCACCGAGCCCGGGTGAAACAGCGAGGCCGCCGCCAGCGGAGACAGCTCGCGGGCGATCCCGGTCTCCGCCGCGAGCCGCGTCCCCTGGTGCAGCGTAATCAGCACACCGCCCTCCCGGACGAAGCGCTCGAGCTCGGCCATGCCCTGGAAGCCCGGGCCGCCGGTCATGTCGCTCGTCGACGAGGGCGTGCCGTGGGCGGGGAACTCGCGCGTGGCGGTGTAGGGCATCGGGCCCCATTTCGGATCGACCTCGTGGATCAGGTCGTCCACCGACGCGCCACCGGTGCTCGGTATGAGGATGACATCGAAGCGCCGGCGCAGGTTGCCGGCCCGCAGGTCGTCCTTGTGGATCGACGTGTACGGGATCGCCAGCTGGTCAAAGGTGAACCGAGTCCAGCCTTCGTCCTGCGTATTGAGCCACGTGTGGTAGACGGCCACGCGGGGCAGGTCGAGGCGGTGGCGCGGCACCGCCGGGGCGGAGGCGGCCCGGAGGACGAGCGAGTAGCGCCGGGCGAGCTCGTCGGCGGTCGCGCGCCCCACGTTTTCGAGAATGACGGAGCCCGTCGGGAACGTGTCGCCGTCGGCGACGAACGCGGATTCCGCCGCCCACGCCGCGGCGCGGGAGGCGCGCCCGCGCAGCCAGTAGAGCGCCGGCAGCAGCTCGGCTTGCGCCCGGTGGGCCAGGAGATACACGGTCCCCGCACCGCGCACGGAGCCCGGCGCCACGACGGTGTCGGACACCGGCTCGAGGCCAGGCCACGCCAGCACGGCGGTGTCGTTCACCGCGCGCACGTCCACGCCGTAGAGGGGGCCCAGCGTCCAGGCCACGTCGTCATAGGGGGACTGCGGCGCGCTCTGAGGGAAGTTCTGCTTCCCCAGGAGGGTCGCCGCAAAGCTGCCGTACGGCTGGTCGAGCCGCACCACGAAGTCGCCCGCGGAATCACCGGCGGTGCGCCGGTGCACCTCGATGCCGTGGCGCCGCAGCTGGTTGATCAGGTACGCGGTGCGGCGCGGGTCCCGCTGGTGCGCGAGCCCGCGGACCACGAACGCGTGGGGCCGCTCGCGGCGGCCCCGCGTCACGTTGTTCATCCCCTTCTGCCAGAAGTTGCGTAGCAACGCGGCGCCGTTGGTGGCGGCGTAGCCGAGCGACGCGAGCACGCCCGCCTGCATGTAGTTCGCGTTGTCGCGCGCGGACCAGCGGAGCTTGCGCGTGGGCGGCCAGGCGCGATACCACTGCCGCGAGGTCGCCGAGTCGCCCGCGTAGCGCTGATTGGAGAGGTCGCGCACGAACGTGTTCGCTCCGGCGTTCCCGAACGTCTCGTAGAACCGGCCGATCCCGTTGTGGTTGTTGGCGATCCACAGCAAGTACCCGGGCCACCACCCGTCATAGAACCCCCAGGTCCAGACGCCCGGCTGCCCCTGGGCCGTGAGGGCCACGACGTCGTGGTTCGCCAGGAGCTGCCACTCGGCGATCGTGAGCGGGTCGAGCGTCTCGTTGTAGGGTCCCGTCCCGGTCGAGATGTACAGCAGCGGAACCGACTCGTGCAGATCGAGCATGACGGTGGGATGCCAGCGGAAGTACTCGCGATACACCGCCTTCGTCAGCTCCTGTGAGATCTGGATGCCGTCGCGGTTGTTGTCGTGGAACACGTACTTGCCCCAGTACGGGCTCGACCGGGGGAAGCCGTCGTCCCACTCCGTCCGCTGCTTGGTGTAGCGGTGGTACCAGTCTACCTGCCGGTCGCGCCCATCCGGCTCGGACACCGGATTGATGATCGTGATCACGCGCTCGCGGATGGCGCGGATCGCGGGATCGTCGCTCACGGCCAGGCGGTAGACGAGCTCCATGAGCATCTCGGGAGAGCCCATCTCCGGAGAGTGCAGGCCGCCGTTCACGTAGTAGATCGGCTTGGCCAGCGCGAGCACCTCCTCCAGCTCCGCAGCCGGCAGCGTTCGCGGATCGGCCAGGCGCGTCGTGAGGCTGCGGTAGCTGTCGAGCCGGCCCATGGTCGCTTCGTCGGCGACGACCACGAGCACGATGTCCCGGCCTTCCTCGGAACGACCGATGGTCTCGACCCGGACCCGCGGAGTCGCCGCCGCGAGCGCGCGGTAGTACGCGTAGATCTCGGTTGCGTGGTGCATCACCCCCGGGGCGCCGGCGATCGTGCCGAAGTGGTCCCTGGGGGACGGGACCGTCGGATGATCGGGCAGCGAGGCCACCGAAGCCGGCAGGAACCGCGGATCCGAGGTGTACTCGCGGATCAGTCGCGCGTAGGCCGTGTCAGGTGTTTGTGCACCGAGCGGACCCGCGAGCAGCGCGAGCGGCACGGCGCACTGACGGAGCGCTCGAGTGAGACGAGACGGCATCATCGGTCTCCAGCGTGGGGAATGACGTGACGACAAGGCGGGGCACAATTGACGGGCCGGAGCCCGCGGAGGCAAGCGGGAGCGGCGCGCCGGCAGGTGCCAGGCGCTCGGGCGTGGGGCGCACGCCCGGCGGCATGGCGGGGGGGATGGGCTCTGGCCAGACGATCGACAGCGGCATAGATTAGTCAACCAGATGGTTGAGCGAAATGGGCTATGCGCCGTAAACTGAACAACCCCAGGGCATTACAGATCGTCACCGCTGCCAGGGAGGAGTTCGCTCGGCGGGGGTTCGACGGTGCGCGGGTCGAGCGGATCGTGCAGCGGGCCGGGGTGAACAAGCAGCTGTTGTTCTACTACTTCCACTCCAAGCGCGGGCTGCTGCACGCCGTGTTGGCCCAGGTCGCGGCCGAGCTGGAGCAGGCGCTCGCGGCGCTCGAGCAGCCGCCGGGCCGCCCGCTGGAGCGCCTGCGCCGGGCCCTGCGAGCCCAGTTCGAGTTCCTCTCCGCGCACCCCGATGTCGTAGCGCTCGCGACGCATGCGGGCCGTACCGAGCTCGCGCCCTTTGCCCCGGCGATCCGCCGCCTAGTCGTGCTCCTCGCCGAGGGACAGGGGCTGGGACAGGTGCGCGACGACGTGGACCCGCATGTGACGGCGGCCCAGGCGCTCGTCCTGATGGTGGGGTACCTCGGGCTCGAATCGGCGATCGCGGCCAGCGCGCCCCCACTCGGCGCCGACGAGCCGGCGTTGCGGCAACGCTGGCAGGACGCGGCGGTGGAGCTGGTGGTGAACGGGGTGCGGGCGGGGTGAGGCAGCTGTCAGTCGTCAGTCGTCAGCCACCGACAACCGATATCCGACGACGGACGACTAGTTTCTCGTCACCATCCGCGGCTCCACCGGCGCCGGGCCGTCGAACACGAGCTGCCCCGCCTCGAACTTCGCGCCCCGAAGCGCTAGGCTCAGTACCTCGCCCAGCTCCTCCACGAGGTGCACGGTGATCGCCCGGCGCACGTCGTCGGGGAGATCCTCGAGGTCCGGCCCGTTGTCCTTGGGCAGCACGATCGTGGTGATCCCCGCCCGTACGGCGCCCAGGACCTTCTCCTTCACTCCCCCGATCGGGAGGATGCGACCCCGCAGGGTGATCTCGCCGGTCATGGCCAGGTCGTGGCGGGCCGGGCGCTTGGAGAGCGCCGACACGAGCGCCGTGGCCATGGTGACACCGGCCGAAGGACCATCCTTCGGGATCGCCCCGGCCGGCACGTGGATGTGGACGTCGGTGTCGCGCACCGCCGCTCCCGGGATGCCCAGCCGCTCGGCGTGCGACTTGGCGTAGGTGAGCGCCGCCCGCGCCGACTCCTTCATTACGTCGCCCAGCTGCCCGGTGAGCACCAGCTCGCCTTTGCCCGCCATGAGACTCGCCTCGACGAACATGATGTCGCCGCCGACGGGCGTGTAGTACATCCCGGTCGCGACGCCCACCTGGTCCTCGCCGGCCTTGCGCTCCGGGTGGACCTTGGGCCGGCCGATGAGGCCGTCCACGTCCGCCGCCGCGACGACCACGCGCTCTACCTCGCCGGCTGCGATGCGGCGGGCGACCTTGCGCCCCAGCTTACCGATCTCGCGCTCGACCTGGCGGACTCCCGCCTCCCGCGTGTAGCTGGCGATGATCACCGCCAGCGACTCGTCGGCGATCGCCAGCTGCTCGGGGGTCATGCCGTTCTCTCGCAGCTGCCGGGGGACGAGATACCGCTTGGCGATCTCGAGTTTCTCGCGCTCGGTGTAGCCCGCGAAGTTCACCGTCTCCAGGCGGTCGAGCAGCGGGCCCGGGATCGACTGCAGGAAGTTGGCCGTGGCGATGAACAGCACCTCGGACAGGTCGAACGGCACCCCGAGATAGTGGTCCGTGAACGAATCGTTCTGCGCGGGGTCGAGTACCTCGAGCAGCGCGGCCGCCGGGTCTCCCTGAAACGAGACGCCGAGCTTGTCCACTTCGTCGAGCAGGAACACCGGGTTCTTGACGCCGGCCTGCTTCATCCCCTGGATGACGCGGCCCGGCATGGCTCCGACGTAGGTGCGCCGGTGCCCGCGAATGTCGGCCTCGTCCCGCGCGCCGCCCAGGGAGATGCGGACGTAGGGGCGCCCCATCGCGCGGGCGATCGACTTCGCCACGGACGTCTTGCCCACGCCCGGGGGCCCCACGAACAGGAGGATCGGGCCCCGGGCCCGCTTGTCGTCCTCGTTGCCGGGGGCCGCCTCCACCGGAGCCCGCTGGCGGAGCTGCCGCACCGCCAGAAACTCGAGCACGTGGTCCTTCACGTCCTTGAGGCCGTAGTGGTCCTCCTCGAGGATCTCGGCCGCGCGCTTGAGGTCGAGCGACTCGCCGGCCCGCTTGCCCCACGGCAGCTCGGCCATCGTCTCGAGGTAGGTGCGGATGACCTGCGCCTCGAGCGAGTCGCGGCTCGCCCGCTCGAGCCGCGACATCTCGCGATCCACTTCCTTGCGCGCCGCCTCCGGCAGCTCGAGCGCCGCGAGCCGCTTGCGTAACTCCTCGGGCTCGGTACCCTCGTCCTCCTCGCCCAGCTCCTTGCGGATCGCCTTCATCTGCTCCCGCAGGAACATCTCGCGCTGGCGCTCCCCCAGCTCCTCCTGGACCTGCGACTTGATGTCCTCCTGCGCGTCGAGCACCCCGATCTGCCGCTGGACGTGCACCAGCACACGGCGCAGGCGCTCTTCGACCGACATGGTCTCGAGCAGGTGCTGCCGCTCCGCCGGCTTGATCTCCAGGTAGCCCGCGACGAGATCGCTCAGGCGACCGGGATCGGTCACCGTTTCGAGGACCTGCTTCACGACCTCCTCCGGGAGCCCGGCTTTATGCCCCAGCTCGGCCGCGCGCTCGCGCACCTCGCGATGCAGCGCCACGAAGGCCGGATCCTCCAGGTTGACCGGCGCCAGCTCCTGCGCCACCCGCACGACCGCCTCGAGATGGCCGTCGATCTCGTTGTAGCGCAGCGCGATCGCGCGCCGCTCACCGTGCAGGACCAGCTGCACGCCGCCCAGGCCGCGCTGCACCTGACCGATGCGGGCGATCGTCCCCATCGCGTGCAGGTGGGCGGGCATCACGTTGTCGACGTTCTCGGTCTGCGACACCGCGAAGATCAGGTGCCGCTCATCGCGCAGCGCGGCCTCGATGGCCCGGAGCGTGGTGGGGCGCCCGGCCCCAATGGGGGCGGCAACACCGGGGAACAGCACGACCTCGCGGAGCGGCAGCACCGGGAGGGTCAAGCGCGTGGGAATCGATGTAGTGGTCGTCATGGCTCGTGACGCTCGGCACGCCTCGTGCCCGGAGAAACGTCCGTGACGGCAGGGACGTTCCCGGGTGAGCGGCCAAGTCGGCAGCCTGCTGCGCTGATGTCAGCTTGGAGCTGTCGGCGATCAGCTATCAGCGATCAGCTATCAGCGATCAGCTGGCTTCGGATGCCGCGCCCCGGTTCCCGTCAGGGCGGATCGCTGACAGCTGATCGCTGCTCGCTCTAAGTCACGGCCGTCGCACAGGTTGCACGCCGACGCCCGGGACACTAAATCTAAGCGCCGCCACCCAAAGACCCTGATGATCGACCCGATCGCCAACCGACTGTCCCAGACCCTCGGCTCGGCCTACACCCTGGAGGGGGAGATCGGCCGCGGCGGGATGGGAGTGGTCTATCACGCCCGCGACGAGCGTCTCAAGCGGAAAGTGGCGATCAAGGTGCTCCCGCCGGAGCTCGCGTTCCGCGAGGAGATCCGCCTGCGCTTCCTGCGGGAAGCTGAGACCGCCGCGCGCCTGTCGCACCCCCACATCGTGCCGATTCATTCGGTGGGGGAGGGACCGGACGGGCTCACGTACTTCGTGATGGCCTACGTCGATGGGGAGCCGCTGGGGGCGCGACTCAAGCGGCGCGGCCGGCTGCCGCTCGAGGAGGCTCGTCGGATCTTGATCGAGACGGCGGACGCATTGAGCGCCGCGCACGCGCTCGGGATCATCCACCGCGACGTGAAGCCCGACAACATCCTGCTCGAAGGCAGCCGCGGGCGCGTGATGGTCACGGACTTCGGTATCGCGAAGGCGCTGTCGTCGACCACCGGGGGCGCGCTTACCGCCACCGGGGTCGCCATCGGAACGCCGCACTTCATGAGCCCCGAACAAGCGGCGGGTGACCGGGAGATCGACGGCCGGTCGGATCTCTATTCCCTGGGGGTCGTGGGTTATCAGATGATCTCGGGGGAGCTGCCCTTCCAGGCGCCGACCATCCCCGGGCTGCTGCTGAAGCAGATCACCGAGCTGCCGCCGAATGTCATCGAGCGCCGTCCCGACTGCCCCGAGGAGCTCGCGGCCTGCGTGATGCGCTCGCTCGAGAAGGACCCGGATGCGCGGTGGCCGACGGCGGACGGGCTGCGCCGCGCGCTCGAGTCGCGAACGGCGGCGCCCTACCGGCCGGCTCGGGCGTCACCGGCACGCATCCGGCGCCTGTCGGCGGCCGAGTCGGCCGCCGCGGCACCGTCACGGCGGCCGGCGGCGCGAGGTGCCGCCCGCTCTCCAGCCAGCCGGGCCGCCGCCGCGCCGGCGGGCGGAGAGCCGCAGGGCGTGCGCAAGATGCGGGCGGCCTTCGTTTCCTGGGCCTCGGTGTGCAGCGGACTGATGCTGCTGGACATGATCCAGGGCGGCGGGCTCCAATGGTCGCTCTTCGTCACGGTGCCGTGGGCCGGGTTCGGGCTGCTGCCGCAGTACATGAAGCTGTGGAACGCCGGCTACTCTTGGCGCGACGTGCTCCAGCGCCCCGCCGCACCCGACGCGCGGCTCGGGCCCTCGGGGAGCCGGGCGGGCGAGCTCGCGCCCGCCACGAGCGGCGAGTTCGGGAGCCAGGTGGCGGCGGTGAGTCAGGCGCGCAGCGACCGCAAGGCGATCCTCGCGATCCTCGAGAAACTGCCGGCCTCGGAGCGCAAGCTGCTGCCGGACGTGCTGGCCACGGTGGACGCGCTACTGGCCCGCGGCGAGAACCTGGCGCGCACGCTGCACACACTGAGCGTCGGTGTGGACGACCAGGCGCTGGCCCGGATCGCCCAGAAGATCAAGGCGACCAAAGGGCAGCCCGACGACCCGGAGCGTGACCGCCAGCTAGACCTGCTCGAGCGCCAGCGGAGGGCGCTGGATGACCTCATGAAACGGCGGCGGGCCATCGAGGAGCAGCTCGAATCGTGCGGATTGGCGATGCAGAACGTGCGGTTCGACCTGCTGCGCCTGCGGTCGGCCGGGGTCGCCGCGGTGCTCGACGACCTCACGCACGCCACCCAGCAGGCGCGCGCGTTGTCGCGCGACGTGGATCACGCGATCGCGGCGGCGGGCGAGATTCGGGACGTACTCGGCGAGGCCGGGCGGTAGACTAGTCTGTGCGTCTGGCTACTTCCGTTGCTCCAGGCAGCGCGCGACGCGCTGCCGTGCATCGGGGCGCTGGATGCCGAAGTCCAGCAGCTCGGAGAAGTACTCCACTCCCTCCTCGCAGCGGCCGGCGCGCAGTGCAGCGACGGCGTGCATCTCGTACAGCCGGGCCCAACCGCGGTGGGCGATCCGGGTCTCGCCGAGCAGGCTGTCGGCCGTGGCCGCGGGACCATCCAGCGCGAAGCGGCCCAGGGCTTCCGCCAGGTAATCGATCCCCGCGGCGAGATACGCCCGCGTATGGCGCGCCGCGATCGTGCGGCGCACCGCCGCCGCGGCCGCCGCCCAGGCGGAGTCCCGGGCGGCGAGCACCGCCAGCCCCGCCCACACG
>CAZVSO010000006.1:10974-34476 GCA_964629425.1 uncultured Gemmatimonadaceae bacterium | reverse complement strand
CGTCGTTCAACCGCGTCCAGGCTTCGGGGAACACCAGCGCCTCCGCCGTCCCATGGAAATCCTCGAGCAGCAGCCGCGCGTACTCGGCGCCGCTCTTGCGGGAGATCTGGCGCTTGACCTGCGCGACCACGGCGGCGACGGACACCTTGTGCTCGCTCCACTGCCCCAGGGTGGCGGTGGTGCGGGTCCCGAACAGCTCGACCTCGACGCGGTAGCGGGCGAGGGGGTGGCCGGGCACGAAGAAGCCGAGCACGGCCTTCTCGCGGGCCAGGCGGTCGTGCTCGCTGAACGGCGCAACGTCCGGGACGGGGGACGGGGGACGGGGGACCGGCGCGGCGTCGCCGAAGAGGGCGTGCTGGCCGGTGTCCCGCTCCTGCTGGAGCACCTGCGCTTCGGCGAACGCGAGCTCCAGCGCGGCGACCGATCGGGCGCGGTGGCTGCCGAGGGAGTCGCACGCGCCGGCGTCGATCAGAGATTCGAGGACGCGCTTGTTGCACAGGCGCAGGTCCACGCGCGCGCACAAATCGGCGAGCGAGCGGTACGGGCCCTCCCGGGCGCGGCCCGCCACGATGGACGCGATCGCGCCCTCGCCGACGTTGCGGACCGCGCCGAGCCCGACCCGGATGCGGGCGGCCCCAACGACGGTGAACTTGAAGCCCGACTCGTTGGCGTCGGGAGGCAGCACCTCGAGGCCCAGCTCGCGCGCCTCGTTGATGTAGCGCACGATGCGGTCGGTGTCACCGATCTCGGACGACAGCAGCGCCGCCATGAACTCGGCCGCGTAGTATGCCTTGAACCACGCCGTCTGGTAGGACAGGATCGAGTAGGCGACGGCGTGCGACTTGTTGAACCCGTAGCGGCCGAAGGTCTCGATCTGGGCCGCGATCTCCTCGATCACCCGGCGGTCGTGGCCCCGCGCCACGGCGCGCTCGACGAAGCGCTGCAGCTCCTCCTGGATCAGCTCCTTGATCTTCTTGCCCACCGCCTTGCGGAGCACGTCGGCTTCCGCCAGGGTGTAGCCCGCGAGCAGGTTGGCGATCCGCATCACCTGCTCCTGGTAGGTGATGACGCCGTAGGTCGGGGCGAGGATCTCCTCGAGCTCGGGGTGCGGGTAGCGCACGTGCTCGCGGCCCAGCTTGCGGTTGATGAACACCAGGTGCATGCCGGTGTCGAGCGGCCCGGGCCGCAACAGCGCGTTGGTCGCGACGAGGTCGTCGAAGCGGTCGCACTTCATCTGGCGCAGGCAGTCGGTCGCGAGCGCCGACTCGAACTGGAACACGCCGGCGGTCCGCCCGGAGCGCAGCAGCGCGTACACGGCCGGATCCTCGAGGTCGGGCCGGTCGAGGTCGACGATGACGTTGTGCCGTTCCCGCACCATGCCGGTGGCGTCGTGCAGCACGGTGAGCGTCTTGAGGCCGAGGATGTCGATCTTGAGCATCCCGGCCTGCTCGAGCGCCACCATGTCGTACTGCGTGATGGTGGCGTTCGCGTCCTGGGGGGCGCGGCACACCGGCACGTAGTCGGTGAGGGGGCCCGGCGCGATCACGACGCCGGCGGCGTGCACCGACGCGTGGCGAGCGAGCCCCTCGATCCGGCTGCCGAGGTCGAGGACCTTGCGCACCCGCTCGTCCTGCTGCGCCGCCGCGCGCAGCTCCGGGACCTTAGCCCCGGCCTCGGCCAGGCTCCAGACCGCCGCCGGGCCGGACGGGATCAGCTTGGTGAGCCGGTCCACTTCGCCCATCTCGACGCGCAGGGTCCGGGCGACGTCGCGAAACGCGGCGCGCGCCTTGAGGGTGCCGAAGGTGATGATCTGTCCCACCGAGTCGCGGCCGTAGCGCTCGCGGGCGTACTCGAGGATCTCGCCGCGTCGCTCGAAGCAGAAGTCGAGGTCCACGTCGGGCAGCGAGATACGCTCGGGGTTGAGGAACCGCTCGAACAGAAGATCGAAGCGCAGCGGGTCGACGTTGGTGATCCGCAGCGCGTAGGCGACCAGGGAGCCGGCGGCCGAGCCGCGCCCGGGCCCGACGGGGATGCCGCGCTCCCGGGCGGCCCGCACCAGGTCGTACACGATCAGGAAGTAGCCGGCGTAGCCGGTGCGCGAGATCACGTCGAGCTCGTAGACGAGCCGCGACTCGGCGGCGGGCGGCAGCGGATCGCTGTAGCGACCCCGTGCCCCCTCGCGCGCCAGGTGCACCAGCAGATCGGTGTCCGTCGCGAACTCGGGCGGCCGCGGGTACTGCGGGAGGAAGTACCGCTGCTCGAAGTCGAACTCGCACAGCTCGGCTACGCGAGCCGTCTCGGCGATCACCTCCGGCCGGTCGCGGAACAGCGCACCCATCTCCTTTTCGGACTTGACGTAGCTCTCCTGGCCAAAGAAGCGGAAGCGCTTCGGGTCGTCGAGGTCCTTGCCCGTGCCGATCGCGAGCAGCACGTCGTGCGCTTCAGCGTCCTCGCGCCGCAGGTAGTGCGCGTCGTTGGTGGCGACGACGGGCAGGCCGAGGTCCGCCGACAGGCGGAACATCCCCTCGCTGACCGTTTGCTCCTCGGGGAGGCCGTGGCTCTGCACTTCGAGCCAGAACCCGTCGGGTCCGAACGTCCGGGCGAACCACTCGGCGCTCCCGCGGGCGGCCTCGTAGCGGCCCTGCCGCAGGTGCAGCGCGATCTCGCCCGACAGGCAGGCCGCGAGCGCGATCAGGCCCTCGCGGTGGCGCTCGAGCAGCTCGCGGTCGATGCGGGGCCGCCGGTAGAAGCCTTCCAGCCACCCGAGCGAGCAGAGCTTGACGAGGTTGCGGTAGCCCGCGCGATTCCGGGCGAGCAGCACCAGGTGCGAGTAGGCCGCCGGCGCGTCGGCCGGCTTCTCGCGAGCCGCCCGGCTGCCGAACGCCAGGTAGGCCTCGAACCCCAGAATCGGCCGGATCTTGCGCGCTCGCGCCTCGGCGTAGAACGCCAGGGCGCCGTAGAGGTTGCCGTGGTCGGTCAGCGCGAGCGAGTCCATGCCCAGCGCCTGGACCCGGGCGAGCAGGTCGGGGATCCGGTTGGCGCCGTCGAGGAGGGAGTACTCGCTGTGGGTGTGCAGATGAACGAACGACATGCTGCCTAAGGATAGACCGCACCCGGCACATTGTCAAAACGCGCCCGCGCCTCGAAATTCTGCGCCATGCGTTGGGCGCTGCGACTGGGGGGACTCCTCGCCGGAACGGCCGCACTGCGATTGCTCGCCGCGGGCGGGCCGCTCGAGGCGCGCGCGACGCTGGCGCTCGGTTTCGTCCTGCTCGCGGCGCAGCTCGGCGCCGAGCTGGCCGCGCGCGCGGGCCTCCCGCGTCTCACCGGCGCGCTGCTCGCCGGCGTCGTCCTGGGACCGCCATGGCTCGAGCTGGTGCGCAGCGACGAAGTGCGTGCCCTCACGTTCCTCGCCGATGCGGCGCTCGCGTTCCTTGCGCTCGCGGCCGGCATGCGTCTCTCGCTCGGTGCCTTGCGACGCGAGCGCGTCACCGTGGGACGCCTCGGCGCCGCCACCATCCTGGCCCCGTTCGCCGCGGTCGCCGCGGTCGCGTTGTCGGTGAGTCCGTGGCTGCCCCTGACCCGTCACCAGCCGTTCGGCGACGGGCTCGCCGTCGCCCTCGTGCTGGGCAGCGTGGCCGTGGCGTCGGCGCCCGCCGTGGTCGGCGCCCTGCTCGACGAGCTCGAGCGCCGCGGCCACATGGAGCGGCGCCTCGTGGCGCTCAGCTCGGCGCACGCGCTCGCCGCCCTCATATTCTTCGCCCTCGCGCTCGTGGTCGCCTGGCCCCTCGCCAGCCGCGGCGCCGTCGACACCGACGTGGCCAGGGCGACCATCGTCCGCCTGGCCGGCTCGCTCGCGTTCGGCGGGGGCCTTGGGGTCGTCGTGGCGCGGGTGACGGAGGATCGACGGCGAATGTGGGCGCTCGTGGTGGTGGCGCTCGTGGTGGCGGAGGCGACGCGCGTGCTCGGACTTGAACCGGCCCTCGTCGCCCTCGCAGGCGGATGCGCGCTGGGCAACGCTACGCCCTCCGGCGACGCGGCCTGGCGGGGCGCCCTCGCGCCGGGCGCGACGGTCGCAGCGCTGGCATACTTCGGGCTCACCGGCGCCGGCATCGACCTCGCCGCTCTCGCGGCGCTCTGGCCCTGGGTCGTCCTGTTCGCCGGTCTTCGCGTGGTGGGGCTGCGGGCCGGTGCTCGCTGGGCGAGCCGCTCTCCCGCGGTGACGGGCGACTTTGCCCGGGTCGGGTGGCTCGGGGTTATCTCACAGGGTGGCGTGGCGCTGGGTCTGGCGGGGGCCGCACGCCGGGCGTTTCCCGAACGGGGGGTCTCCCTCGAGACGCTGATCGTGGCGCTGGTGGTGGTCAACCTGGCGGCTGGGCCGATCGTGCTCCGCTGGGTGCTCGCCGGTTCGGTCCAAACAACGGAGGACGAGGATGGCATGGAGCACCGTGGGGCGAGCGACGTGGCTGTCGCTGCTGGCCCTCGCCCCGGCGTGTAGCGACAGCACGGAGCCGAAACTGCCGCTGTGCACCGCGGCCGGCCCGGCCCTGGCGCTCGCGGTCGGGCAATACGTGGCCATCGACCCGGCGCCGGTGTCGGGCTGCACCGTGTTCCCCCCGACCGCCGGTGCGAGCGTCGAATACCTCCTCGTGCCGCAGTCGGCGACGGGCACGCCGGGCAAACAGGCCAGCTTCACCCTCGCGGGTGCGCGCCTCACGCCGGCCGCCGCGGCCGCGCTCGCGTCCGGCGCACCAAGCGAGGTCGAGCGGTTCCATGGGCGGCTGCGCGAATGGGAGGGGAAGCGGTGGTACGGGCCGGCTCCAGCGCCCGCCGGCCCCGCGCTGCGGGCTCCACCGGGCCGGCCGCGCGTGGGCGACACGCTGCAGTTCTCAGTCTGCGCCGACCTCAACTGCAGCAGGTTCGACCTGGTCAGGGCGGCGGCGCGGTCGGTCGGCACCCACCTGGCGATCTTCGTGGACGTGACGGCCCCGGCACCACCGCAGGGTCTCGACAGCACCGACCTGGACCAGCTCCAGACGTTGTTCGACACTCGGCTCTACGGGGTGGACACGGCGGCCTTCGGCCGCGAGTCGGACATCAACGCCGACTCGGTGGTCGTGTTGCTCATGACGCCGACGGTGAACCGGTTGGTCAACCGGCAGGAATGCAACGACCAGGGTTTCGTGTCGGGGTTCTTCATCGGGGCCGACCTCGATCCGGCGTACGCGGGCGACGGGCGGTTCAACCACGCGGAGATCTTTTACACGTTCGTCGCCGACCCCGACAGCACGCTCAGCTGTCCGCACTCGCGCGCCTTCGTGCGGGCGCAGATCCCGGTCACGGTGATCCATGAGCTCCAGCACATGATCAGCTACAACCAGCATGTGCTGTTGCGCGGCGGTAACCCGGAAGTGCTGTGGCTCAACGAGGGGTTGTCGCACTTCGCCGAGGAGCTCGGGGGGCGGAGCCTGGCGCTCGCGGATGCGACGCGGCGGAACTACTTCGTCGGAGACTGGCTCAACGCCTATCGCTACCTCGACTCGACCTTCGCACACTTTCTGCTGCCGACCGAGGGCATCGGCAGCCTCGCCGAGCGGGGCGCTCAATGGCTCTTCGTCCGCTACCTCGTGGATCAATACGCCGGCGACACGACGGTGGCTGCCTGGAACGGCGTCACGCGGCAGCTGGTGGCCACGACGCGGACCGGCGCGGTCAACGTGGACGCCGTGACCGGTGGCGAATACACGCAGTCGGTCACGCGATGGGCGCTCGCCAATTGGGTGAGCGACCTGGACAGCGTCGTGCCCGGCTTCGTCCCGCCGCCCGAGCTGCGCTACACCTCGTGGTCGCTCCGCGCGTTGTACGACTCGCTGAACGCGGTCCGTCCGGACGTCTTCCCCAAACCGTTCCCGCTCACGCCTCCGGTCGCGGTCGGTGACGCGGTGGCGCTGAGCGGCACGCTGCACGCGGGCTCCGGCAGCTATCAGCGGGTGATGCAGCCGAGCCCGGACTCCGGGTTTACGTTGCTGTTCAGCGAGGGGAACGGCTCGGCGCTGCCCGCGGGGGTCGCGGCCCGGCTCAACGTGATCCGGATCCGTTGACGTGCGGCGTCTCCGGCTGGCGCTGATCCCGTTGGCGGCGGCCGCCCAACTCGGTGCGCAGGCCGAGGGCAGCGTGTTGGCGGCGCTGCCGGGCTCGACGCGGGCGGCGGCGCTGGGCGGCGTCGGAGCGGCGCTCATGGGCGACGCGGCCGCGGTGCTGGCCAACCCCGCCGCCGCCGTTCCGGCGGCCCGCGTCGCGCTGGAGGCCTCCTTCGAGCGTTATCTCGCCGAGGCCGCGGTCTCGTCCGGGGCGGTGTCCGGGCGGCTTGGCGGCGGGCCGCTCTCCGCGGCGCTGGCGCTGCAGGCGCTGGACTACGGGACCGAAGATGAGATCGTGCCGGACCCTACCACGGGCGGCCGGCGCGGCATGCTGACCGGACGGACGTTCGGGGCCGGCGAGCTCATAGTCGCGTCGTCGCTCGCCTACCGGCGCGGCACCCTCATGATCGGCGGCGCACTCAAGTACGCGCACCGGCACGTCGCCGACTGGTCGGCGGACGGGTGGGCCGGTGACTTGGGGCTCACGCTGGCCCTGCGGGACAACGTGGTCGCCGGCGCGAGCGTCCAGAACCTGGGCGGCGACCTGGGGGCGGGCGGGCGGCTCCCGCGCCTCACAAGGACGGGGATCGCGGCGCAGTGGGGGGGGCGCGACGGCGCGAAACCCTGGCGTCTGCTTGGCACGGCGGAGCTGCAGTGGTCCTCCGGCGACGGCCCGCGCCTCGCGGCGGGAGTGGAGGCGGGACTGATGCGCGGCGACGCCGCCCTGGTCGGTCGGATCGGGTATGCGGCGCGACCCGCCGGCAGCGACGCGACGCCCGTGACCGTGGGCGGCGCCGTCGCGTTGGGCGGGCTCGCCCTCGACTATGCGTACCGCGACTACGATGTGCTCGGAGGCGGAACGCACCGGCTGGGGCTGCGATGGACCCGCTGACGCCGCGGCGGCGGCCGCCGTGGGGCCGGGTGTTCCGCCGGCTGCTCGTGGGCGTCGGGGTAGGCGTACCGCTCGTGATCGCGGGCCTCCTCCTGGTGAGCGAGGAGGCGCGCTACCTGGCACAGGCGGGGGTGGAGGAGGCGCGCATCCTGCTGAAGCGCCGCGCGATTGCGCGGCTCGTAGCGGACTCGGGTGTGCCCGAGGCGCTGCGCCAGCGGCTGCGCCTGGTGCTCACGGCCCGGGGGTTCGCCGCCGACTCGCTCAAGCTCACCGCGGGCGAGACCTACACGACCTACGTGGACGTCGGGCGGGACACCCTGCTGCTCGTGCTCTCGGCCAGCCGGCGCGACCGCCTGCAGCTGTACACCTGGTCGTACCCGATCGTGGGCACCGTGCCGTACAAGGGGTTCTTCAAGGCGGCGCTGGCCCGCCGGGCGGCCCAGGAGCTCGAGGCGCAGGGCTACGATGTGTACCTCCGTCCCGCCGGCGCGTTCTCCACGCTGGGGTACTTCAGCGATCCGGTTTTCTCGACGGCGGTGGAGCGGGACACGATGGAGCTGGTCGCTACGGTGCTGCACGAGCTGGCGCACAACACGCTGTACGTGCGGGGCCAGACGCCCTTCAATGAGAGCTTTGCGAGCTTCGTCGGATACCGCGGGGCGGAGGCATTTTTCCGGTCGCGGGGCGACAGCCTCGACGCGGCGCGAGCGGCCGCGCGGTGGCGTGACGAGCGGACCCTAGACGTGTTCTACGCCGAGCTGGGCCGGCGGCTGGACTCGGCGTACGCCGAGCCGCTGTCGGGCGAGCGCCTGAGCGCGACCCGCGAGCTGCTCTTCGGCTGGGCGCGCGCGCAGCTCGCGGGACCGGTGGGCCAGCAGCTCGAGACCTACGACTGGCGGTGGCTGGCTCAGCGGCCCCTCAACAACGCCGTGATCATCGCCCAGCGCTTCTACCGCATGAACCTCAACCAGTTCGACGAGGTGTACCTCGAGAACGGCGCGAATCTCCCCGAGACGATTCGCGCGATCCAGGTGCGCGTGCTGACCCAGCCCGATGGGGATCCGTTTCAGGCGCTGTACTCTCGGGTCGGCAACTGAACGGGACACGGGACACGGGACACGGGACACGGTTCCCACGTTTCCCGTTTCCCCTTTCCCCTTTCCCGATCAATTGCCCCTCAGTCTCTCCGCTTCGGCCACCCGTTGAAGGGCGATGGCGTACGCCGCCGTCCGGAACGTCACGCCTTTCTGCTTCGCCAGGTCACGCACCCCTACGTAGGCCTTGGTGATCGTCGCCTTCAGCTCGCGATTCACCTGCTCGTGGGTCCAGCGGTACTGCTGGAGGTTCTGCGCCCACTCGTAGTAGCTGACGGTCACGCCGCCCGCGTTGGCCAGGAAGTCGGGGATGACCGGGATGCCCCGCTCCGCGAGCACCAGGTCGGCCGTCGGGGTGGTGGGCTCGTTCGCGCCCTCGACCAGCACCTTGCAGTCGAGCGTCCGCGCGTTGGTCTCCCGGGTGATCACGCCGCCCAGCGCGGCCGGGACGAGCCAGTCGCAGGGGATCGCCCACAGCTCCTGGTTCGTGATGTGCCGTCCGCCGGTCCACTCGGGCACGGGGCGCCCCGCGGCCGTGTGCGCGAGCAGGCCGGGGATGTCGAGCCCCTGCTCGTTGACGATGCCGCCCTCGAGGTCGCTCACGGCGATCACCTTCGCCTGCTCCTCCGCCACGAGCAGGCGGGCCAGGTGCCCGCCCACGTTGCCGAACCCCTGGATGACCACCCGGCTGCCCTTGAGCGGCACGCCGAAATCGCGCGCGTACTCCGCCATCACGTACATCACGCCGCGGCCCGTCGCCTCATCCCGTCCGAGCGACCCGCCGAGCGACACCGGCTTCCCCGTCACGACGGCGGGCGAGTAGCCCTGGCGGCTCGAGTACTCGTCGAGGATCCAGGCCATGACCTGCGCATTGGTGTTGACGTCGGGGGCGGGGATGTCGCGATAGGGGCCGAGCACGATCGCGATGCGCTGGGTGAAGCGGCGGGTGAGCCGCTCGAGCTCGAGCTTCGAGAGCTTGCGGGGATCCACCATCACGCCGCCCTTCGCTCCTCCGAAGGGGATGTCCATCAGGGCCGTCTTCCAGGTCATGATGGAGGCGAGTCCCAGCACCTCGTCCCGGTCGGCCTCGGGGTGGTAGCGGATGCCGCCCTTGCACGGCCCACGGGCGCCGTTGTGCTGGATGCGGTAGCCGGTGAACACCTCGATCCGCCCGTCGTCCATGCGGACGGGGACCTCGACCTGCACCTCGCGGAACGGCCGCATGAGGATGCGGCGCATGTAGCTCTCGAGGTTGATGAGGTCGGCCGCGCGCTCGAACTGGCTCTCGACGATGGCCCGGGCCGCCATCGTGGTGCGCGCGACGAGAGGCTCCACGGGACGCTCGCTCACTCGTTGCCGAGGCGGCGCCCCGCCCAGCGCGCTCCGGGCTGGCGGGCGACCGCCGCCGCGAGCGCCGGTGCGGGCATCCGCGTGCGCCGGAACCCCGTGTCGGTGACGACGCCGATTACGTCCGCTCCCACGCTCGCCCGGGCTTCGGCCGGGTGCTCCAGCACGAACTGCAGGCCGGCCCCGCCGCGGCGGAGCGCGCTGCCGCACTCGGTCCACGCCGGATCGGCGGGGAGCGGACGCGGCGCCACGACCAGGGGGACGGCGTCGGGCGCGAGCTCCGCGCGGGTGACGACCGGGAGGTCGAGCGCCTCCGCGAGCAGCCCCCAGACGGGCAGCGACGGCCCCACGGGGAGCAGCTGGCCGAAGCGCCATCCGAGCTCGTGCACGAGCTCGAGGAACGCCAGGGCCAGGGTTTCGTCGCTCGGAGGTACGGGGCCGGGGACCGGGGCCAGCACGGCGCTCCCGGTATCGGCGAACCAACGCTCGACGGGCATCAGGTCTTCGGGCCGGCGCGGGGCGAAGCCGGCGTAGCGTCGGGTGACGGCGATCTCGCGCTCGGCCTCCTCGCGCTGCTCGTCGTGCTCCGCTGCCTGGGCGGCCGCCTCGAAGGCGACTTCCGCCGCCTGGTAGCGGCCGGCCTCGCGCAGGATCCGTCCGCGAAGCTTCAACGTCTCGCTGTGGGGCTCGAGCGCGAACGCCCGGTCGAGGGCCAGCAGCGCGCGGGTGCCGTCGCCGAGGCGGTGGGCGGCGACTCCCAGCTCGTGCCAGGCCACGCCGAGATCGGGGTCGCGCTCGATCGCCGCTTCGAGCGCGCCGAGCGCCTCGCGGTAGCGCGCCAGCTCGATCAACGCGGCGCCCCGCAGCGTGAACGGGAAGGCCGAGTCGCCGAACTGCGCCAGCGCCGCCTCGGCGATGCGGAGCGCCTCCTCGGCGCGTCCCTGGCGGCGCAGCAGCTCGAAGTACTCGGCCCAACAGGGCTTGAGATCGGGATGCCGTTGCAGCGCGTCGCGATACGCGGACTCGGCGTCGGCCACGCGGCCTTCGCGGGCCAGGTAGCGGGCCCGGGCCATCGCGCGCTCGGTCGGCGCGCTCGGAAACAGATCGAAGGACGCCGTGGTCCGCATGGGGCAAATCTACGCCCGCCTGAGTCGCTGGCTAGCAGCGCGTGCAGCGCCTAGATTCTCTGCCCCATGGACCACGACCGCCTGATCCGCGACCTGTCGGACTTCCTCCGCATCCCGTCGGTGTCGACGCTGGCCGCGCACGACAACGACTGTCGCGCCGCGGCGCGCTGGGTGTCCGCGGAGCTCAAGCGCCTCGGTTGCACCGAGGTCGAGCTGCTCGGCAGCGAGCACCATCCCGTCGTGTGGGGCGTCGGGCCCCACGTCCCGGACGCGCCGACGCTCCTGATCTACGGCCACTACGACGTGCAGCCTCCCGACCCCCTGGACCAGTGGACCACGCCGCCGTTCGAGCCGACCATCCGGGACGGCAAGCTGTTCGCGCGCGGCAGCGCGGACGACAAGGGGCAGGTGTTCTGTCTCCTGCGGGCGATCGAGGCCTGCGACTCGCCGCCGGTCAACTTCCGCTTCCTGATCGAGGGCGAAGAGGAGTTCGGCAGCAAGGTGCTCTTCGATCTCCTGAAGCGCGAGCCCGAGCGTGTCGACGCCGACGCGGTGCTCGTGGCCGACATGTCGTACGTCGCGCCGGGCTGGCCGTCCGTGTACACGGCGCTGCGGGGGATCTATTACGCGGAGATCACGGTCCGCACCGCCAAGACCGATCTGCACTCCGGCGAATACGGCGGTGCCGCCCCCAACGCCCACGAAGCGCTCGTGCGGACCCTCGCCCGGCTCAAGAAGAAGAACGGCCGCATCCGCATCCCCGGCCTGTACGAGGCCGTCAAGCTGCCGGGCAAAGCCGAGCGGGCCGCCTGGAAGAAGCTGCCGTTCTCGGAGAAGGACTTCCTCAAGAAGCGCATCGGGGGGAAGGCACTCACCGGGCTCGAGAAGTACAGCGTGCTCGAGCGCCTGTGGGCGCTGCCCACCTTCGAGATCCACGGCATCATGGGAGGCTTCACGGGGCAGGGGGCCAAGACGGTGATCCCGGCCGAGGCCACGGCCAAGGTCAGCCTGCGCCTGGTGCCGAACCAGAAGGTGAAGACGGTCGGGAAGCAGCTCGCGGCCGCGGTGCAGCGCGCCGCACCGGCGTACGCCGACGCGACCGTCCGGTTCGTGCACGGCGCCGACCCGGCGCAGGTGGACGTCTCACGTCCCGTGTTCACCCTGCTGGATCAGGCGTTCCGCGAGGTAGTGGGGCGGGGGACGGTGCCGGCGCGCGCCGGCGGGTCGATCCCGGTCGTCCCCGCCCTGGGCCAGCGCGGGGCGCCCGTCGTGCTCACGGGGGTCGGCCTGCCCGACGACCGGCTGCACGCGCCCGACGAGAAGCTCGACCTGCAGCAGCTGTGGGACGGGATTGACGTCTTCAAGCGGTTCTTTCAACTACTGGCCGAAAACACCAACGACGTCAAGCAGGAGCGTCGCACGAAGACGTCACGCGAGGACGTCTAAGGGCTTGTGAGGCTGCTCGACGTGCCTGCGCGACGCTTGTGTGAGACGTCGCTGCTCGACGCTTCTTGTCTATAGCCGAACGCCTCCTCGAATCCCAGGACGACGGCCTCGACCGCGTCATCCCACAGCTCCGTTTCCCGTTTCCCGTTTCCCGTTTCCCGTTCCACCGATGTCATCTCCACGCCGTGAATCCCGCATGGCACGATCAGGTCGAAATACGAGAGATCCGTGGTCACGTTGAGCGCGA
Source organism: uncultured Gemmatimonadaceae bacterium (assembly GCA_964629425.1). Taxonomy (GTDB): domain Bacteria; phylum Gemmatimonadota; class Gemmatimonadetes; order Gemmatimonadales; family GWC2-71-9; genus CAZVSO01. The sequence goes on along the minus strand of CAZVSO010000006.1, from coordinate 22,183 downwards.
ATCCGTGCCAGGTGACCCACTGCTTCACGTGGACGCCGATGCTCGCGATCTTGCGCCCTCCTCCCCTGGTCCACACGCCGGTGTAGGCGGGGTTCCGCTCGACGGGAAGCTCGAGCTTCGCGAGGGCGCGGATGAGGGCGTCCTCGAGGGTGCGCAGGTACCAGTGGAGGTCCTGCCGGTGCCCGGTGAGATCGATGATGGGATATCCCACGAGCTGCCCGGGGCCGTGGTAGGTCACGTCGCCGCCACGCTCGACCTCGACCACGGGCACGCCGGCCGGACGGACCACGTATTCGGCGTGCGCGGTCCGGCCCAGCGTGATGACGGGCGGGTGCTCGAGGAGGAGCAGGACGTCGTGCGGTAGCCGCCGCTCGATGCGGGCCTGGGCGAGGTCGCGCTGCCACGCCAACGCCTCGGCGTAGGGGACGCGGCCCGCGCGGATTACGTCGAGGACCCGCTCGGTCACGGTAGTACCCTTCCCCCCTCCCCCTTCCCGCTTCCCCGTATCGCCCACCGGCTCCCGGCGAGGCCGAAGCCCGCGGCCAGCGCGACCCACACGAGCAGCCCCGCGATTCCGAGGATGCGGTGGACCAACGCGGCCAGGAACCCGACGAGCAGGGCGCCAACGGCACCCAGGACGGCGATGACGCCGCGCTGCCACACGTTGTCGAGGGGGTGACTGCGGCGCCAGCCGAAGGCGGCGGCCACGACGATGCCGGCGAGGAGGCCGAAGAGCAGGGGATCGGGCAGGGCGCGGGCGCGCTCGGCGGGGTCGAGGCGGTCGGCGAGCACCGCCACGCCGAGCTGGGCGAGCGTGAGGACGGCGCCGCCCAGCCCGATGCCGGTCGCGAGCGCGCCGAGGCCGATGGCGAGGGGGTCGCGCTCCCTCACATGTGCACCACGCGGCCGAGGGAGTCGAGCGCGGCCTCGGCCACGGCCTCCGACATGGTCGGGTGGGCGTGGATCGCGAGTTCGATCTCTTCGACCGTGTACTCGTTCTCGCGCGCCACGGCGAGCTCGTGGATCAGCTCCGAGGCATGGCTCCCGACGATGTGCGCGCCGAGGATCTCGCCGTACTTCCTGTCGCGGATGAGCTTGACGAAGCCGTCGGTTTCCCCGGTGCCGCGCGCCCGGCCGTTCGCGGAGAAGGGGAACCGCCCCACCTGGAAGTCGAGCTTCTGCTCCTTGCAGCGCTCCTCGGTGAGCCCGATGCTCGCCACCTCGGGGTGGCAGTAGGTCACGCTGGGCACGTTGTCGTAGCGGATAGTGTGCGGCTGCCGCCCGGCGATCAGCTCGGCCACGTACCCGCCCTCGCGGCTGCCCTTGTGGGCGAGCATGGGCGGGCCGGCCACGTCGCCGATCGCGTAGACGCCCGGCGCCGTCGTCTGGAGGTTCTTGTCCACCTTGATGAATCCCCGGTCGGTGAGCGTGACCCCCGCTTCCTTGAGGCCGATGTTCTCGGTGTTCACTGCCCGCCCGGCCGCGAGTAGCACCGTCGTGACCTCGAGCTTCCGCGCGGCGCCGTCGGCCGCCACCTCGAGGATCACCTTGCCCGGGGCCACCGTCGCGCCCTTGACCGCCGCCCCCGCCAGCATCTCGATCTTGCGCCTCTGGTAGCTCTTGGCCACCGCGGCGGAGCACTCCGCGTCCTCGATGGGGAGGATGCGCGGGAGCACCTCGATCAGCGTGACCTTCGTGCCGAACGCGTTGAAGATGTCGGCGAACTCCATGCCGACGGCGCCGGCGCCGATGATCGCCATCGAGGGCGGCGCCTGCGGCAGGAGCAGGGCCTCGTCGGAGGAGATCACCGTGGTCTTGTCGATCTCGAGCCCGGCCTGCGGCAGGCCTTTGACCCGCGACCCGGTGGCGACGATGACCGCCTTCCTGGCTTCGAGCACGTCGGTGCCGACTTTGACCTTGCGCCCGGGCTGCAGGACGCCGGCGCCGCGCATAACGGTGATCTTGTTCTTCTTCATGAGAAAGTCGACGCCCTTCGAGTTCTGCTCGCTCACGCGGCGGGAGCGCTTCATCGCGACCCCGTAGTCGGTCTTGACGCCGCCCACCTCGACGCCGAACTCCGCCGCCTCGCGCGCCAGGTTGGCGATGTAGGCCGAGTGGAGCAGCGCCTTGGTGGGAATGCAGCCGATGTTGACGCAGACGCCGCCGAGTTTGTCGCGCTCGACGACGGCCGCGGACAGGCCCAGCTGCGCCGCGCGGATGGCGGCGACGTAGCCGGCCGGGCCGCCGCCGAGAACGATCACGTCGAATTGGTGGGTCACGGTGAGTCCTCCGGCGGATGGGCGGATCGCCGGATAGGCGGACCGTTCACCCGGTTCCGTCCGCCCGTCCGCCGATCCGCCGATCCGCCCTTAGAGCATCGCCAATGGATTCTCCAGCATCGCTTTCAGCGTCTGCACGAACGCGGCGCCCGTCGCCCCGTCGATCACCCGATGGTCGCAGCTCAGCGTGAGCCGCAGGCGGCGGCGCACCGTCACCTGACCATCCGTCGCCACCGGCTTCGGGGTGATCGATCCCACGGCGAGGATCGCGGCCTCCGGCGGGTTGATGACCGCCGTGAACTGGTCGATGCCGAACATCCCCAGATTGGAGATCGAGAACGTCGAGCCCGTGTACTCCTCGGGTTTGAGGCGCCGGCTCCGGGCCCGGTCCGCCAGCTCCCGCGCCGTGGCGCCGATCTCCGCGAGCGATTTCCGGTCGGCGTCGCGGATCACCGGGGTGATGAGCCCGTCCTCGATGGCGACGGCCATCCCGATGTGCACCTCGTTCCAGTAGCGGATGTGATCCTCTTGGAACCAGGCGTTGCAGGCACGGTGCCGCGTGAGCGCGAGGGCGGTGGCCTTGATGATCACGTCGTTGAACGAGACCCTGCCTTCGGCCCCGAGCCCGCGGTTCAGGGCCTCGCGCGCCTCGGCCGCGCGCTCCATGTCCGCCTCGGCCGTGAGGAAGAAATGCGGCACCGGCCCCAGCGACGTCGCGAGCCGCCGGGCGATGGTCTTGCGGATCTGCGTGAGCGGGACGTCTTCGTACCCTTCCCCTCCCGCCGCCACCGGGGAGAGGGGAGAGGGGAGCGGTACCTCCTGGCGCGTCGCGGGCATCGCGGCGCCGGTCGGAACCGCTCCCCTCTCCCCTCTCCCCGGTGTCTCGAGATCGCGTCTCACGACCCGGCCTCCCGGCCCCGATCCCAACAGCCGCTTCAGATCCACTCCCTGCTCCTTCGCGATGCGACGCGCGAGGGGGGACGCTTTCACGCGGGTGGCGTCCGCAGGAGCGGGGGACGGGGGAGGGGGCCCCACTCGTCCCCCTTCCCCCGTCCCCGGTCCCGCGGTGCCGGCTGGTGGACCGGACGCCGTCGAATCCCCCAGCGTCTCGCCCGGCACGCCGATGTAGGCGACCACGCTCCCCACGGGCACCGTGGCGCCCTCGGCCGCGAGGATCTTGAGCAGCTGGCCGTCCGCGCGGGCCACCAGCTCCATCACGGCCTTGTCGGTCTCCACCTCGGCGAGCGTCTCCCCGGCCTTCACGGCGTCGCCTTCGCGCATGGTCCATTTGACCAGGCGCCCCTCTTCCATCGTGGGCGAGAGCGCCTCCATGAAGACCTTGGTCGCCACGGCGCTATTCGAGGTAGAGCACCCGGCGCGCCGCGGCCACGATCTTCTCCGGCGATGGCTTGGCCGCCCGCTCGAGCTGCTTGTTGTAGGGCATGGGCACGTCGGCCTGCGTCACGCGCAGAACCGGCGCGTCGAGGTGGTCGAAGGCGTGGCGCTGAACGACGTCCACCACCTGCGCGCCGATGCCGCAGTGGGGCCATCCCTCCTCGACCACGACGCAGCGGTTCGTCTTGGTGACGGAGCCGACGATGGCCTCGACGTCCATCGGCCGCAGCGACCGGAGATCGAGCACCTCCGCGGACACGCCCTGCTCGGCTAGCTGCTCGGCGGCCTTCAGCGTCGGTGCCACCGTCTTGGAGTGGCAGATCAGAGTCACGTCTCCGCCGGCCCGCTTCACGTCGGCCGCGCCGATGGGGGTGACGTACTCCCCGTCGGGTACCTCGCCCTTCGTGTTGTACAGCATCTCGCCCTCGAGCACGATCACCGGGTTGTCGTCGCGGATCGCCGCCTTGAGCAGGCCCTTCGCGTCGGCGGGGGTGGCCGGCGCCACGACCTTGAGCCCCGGGATGTGCGACAGCCAGCTCTCCCAGGCCTGGGAGTGCTGGGCGCCCAGCTGGAGCGCCGCCCCGTTCGGGCCGCGGAACACGATCGGCACGGGGATCTGGCCGCCCGACATGTACAGTATCTTGGCCGCGGAGTTCACGATCTGGTCCAGCGCCAGGTCATGAACTCGATCACCGGCCGTAGACCGGCCATCGCGGCGCCGACCCCGATCCCGGCGAACCCCAGCTCCGCGATGGGCGTATCCACCACGCGCTGCGGCCCGAACTCCTCGAGCAGCCCGCGAGAGACCTTGTAGGCGCCCTGATACACACCGACCTCCTCGCCCATGATGAACACGCTCGTGTCGCGCTGCATCTCCTCCCGCAGCGCCTGGTTCAGGGCGTCCCGGTAGGTCAGGGTCGGCATGTCAGTCGGCGAGCACGTGCCGGGTGAGGTCGTCGGGATCGGGCTCGGGGCTCTCGTCGGCGTACCGGACCGCCGCCTCCACCTCGGCACGCACCTCGGCGTCCAGGGCGTCGAGCCCCGCCTGGTCGATCACACTGGCCTCCCGGAGCTGTCCCCCCAGGCGGGTGATTGGATCCTGCTTCTTCTGCTCCTCCACCTCCTCCTTGGTGCGGTATACGCCGTGCAGCGGATCGGACATCGAGTGGCCCATGTAGCGGTACGTGCGAACCTCGAGGAGCGTCGGGTGGCCGCCGTGGCGCGCGCGCTGCACCGCGCGCTCCGTGGCCTGGGAGACCTCGAGCACGTCCATGCCATTCACCAGCTCGGCCGCCATGTCGTAGCTGCAGGCATGCTCGACCACGTCGGTCACCGCGGCCACCCGCTCGAAGGCCGTGCCCATCCCGTAGCGGTTGTTCTCGCAGAGGAACACGACCGGCAGCTTCCACACCGACGCCATGTTCAGCGCCTCATGGAACGCGCCGATGTTCACGGCGGCCTCGCCGAAGAAGCACAGGCAGACCTGGTCGCCGCCGCGGTACTTGATCGCGAACCCGAGGCCCGCCGCCAGCGGGATGTGCGCGCCCACGATCGCGTGCCCGCCCATGAACCGCTTGCTCACGTCGAAGATGTGCATTGAGCCGCCCTTGCCGCGGGCGGGGCCCGTGGCACGGCCGTACAGCTCCGCCATGACCGCTCCGGGGGCGATGCCGCGCGCCAGCGCCTGGCCGTGCTCCCGGTAGGAGGAGATGACGTAGTCGTCGTCGCGCAGGGCGGCGATGGCGCCGACGCCGACGGCTTCCTGGCCGATGTAGAGGTGGCAGAAGCCGCCGATCTTGCCGAGCGCGTAGGCCTCCGCCGCCTTCTCCTCGAAGCGCCGGATGAGCAGCATCTGCCGCAGCATCCGAAGCCGGAGCTGGGACTGAGCCTGGTCTGGAGCGGGCGGGGCGCTCGCCGTCGCCATCGCTGCCCGGGGCGTCAGCGCGCTGCCGCCGCGCTCGCCGCCTGCTCCCACGCGTGGTAGCTGGAGCGCACGAGCGGGCCGGCCTCGACGTGCCGGTATCCCATCTCGAGGCCCAACCGCCGCAGGTCGGCGAACTCGTCGGGCGTGTACCACCGGGCCACCGGCAGGTGGCCGGAGGACGGCCGGAGGTACTGCCCCAGGGTCAGGATGTCCACGCCCTGCGCGCGGAGGTCCCGCATCGCGGCCAGCAGCTCGTCCCACTCCTCGCCGAGGCCGCAGATGAGCCCCGACTTGGTGACCAGGTGGGGTGCGAGCGCCTTGGCCCGTCGCAGCAGCTCGAGCGCCCGCTGGTAGCGGCCACCGGGCCGCGCGATCCGGTACAGCCGCTCGATCGTCTCGAGGTTGTGGTTCAGGATATCGGGTCGCGCCTCGACCACGATGCGCAGCGCCTCAGGGTCGCCCTTGAAGTCGGGGATCAGCACCTCGACGGAGCTGCCGGGCGCGCGGCGGCGGATCTCGGCAATGCAACCGGCGAAGATCTCCGCCCCGCCGTGGACCAGATCGTCACGGTCCACGCTCGTGATCACCACGTGACGCAGGTCGAGCCGCTCGACGGCCGCGGCGAGGCGCACCGGCTCGTCGGCATCGAGCGGCGCCGGTGTGCCGTGGGCCACGGCGCAGTAGGCGCAGTTCCGGGTGCACACGTCGCCCAGGATCATGAAGGTGGCGGTGAGATCCTCCCAGGTCCCGCATCAGGTGGCGCAGCCGTACGTAGTTCGGCCCACCGGGCGCCTTCACCTTGAGCCAGGGCGGCTTGCGGTCCGTAGGAGCGTCGCGCCGGCTCGTCAGCTGGACCAGCGGGAGCGGAGGGGCGGTCATGGCGCGAAGATAGCCGCTTGCTGCGGGACGGGGTAGAGAATCTTCGTCTATTTCAACCGTCTGGTTGATATCCACCCCGTCTGCGGAGGCGCCGCAGCTGCTCCTCGATGTCCGCGCTGGCGCTCAAGGTCCCATCGGCGATCTCGGCCAGCTCCTCGGCGTCCCTCCATTGCCGCTCGAGCTCCTGCACCTCGGCCCGCTCGTCCACGGCGATCTCGAGCGCGAGGCGGCGTTGGGGGCGGATGGACCTGAGCCGGTCGCCGCGGCCCGCGACCTCGCGCAGCAGCCGGTCGGACCCGCCCGCCGCGTCGATGACTCCGGCCGCCTCCGCCGCGCGGCGGCGGCCGCTGCGGTTGGCGTTGAGGTAGGTCAGCCCCTGGCGGAGCACCTGAGCGGCATCCGGGCCCGTCACGAGCGCACCCTCTCGATGGCACTGCGGGCAGCTCAGCATCACCGCCAGGTCCGCCCCCACTTCCGGCACCACCCGTGCGAACTGCACGTGCCGGGCGCGCAGCTCCATCGCCGCGCCGCAGCGCTCGCATACCGGTGGGTCGAGCAGGGGCACCCGGCGATTCCCCACGATTCGCATGTAGAGGGTGTCGGCGATGCTCGGCAGGTTCCAGACGAGCAGGCCCAGGGACCCGCCGGCGGCGACGTTGACCGCGATGGCGAGCCCGACGATCGCGACGCTCGCCGGGACGACGACCTTCAGGCGCTCGCGGTGGCGCGCGTGCAGCCGCTCGCCGTAGCGCCACGTGGCCAGCTCCGTGCGGGGCGGTCGCCCGACGCGCACCACTTCGTAGCGGTTCCAGCGGATGAGGGCCACCTGCTCGGTCGCGGCGGTCACGCGCCCGTCCCTGGCGGCGCGCGCCAGCGCATCGATCCGCTCCAGGCGGTCGTCGAGTGGTGCCAGATTCCAGCGGGCGCACCGCGGGCACACCACCCAGAGGCGACCCTTCCATTCGTCGAAGGCGAGCCGTCGGCCGACGCCGAGTCCGGACGGACCGCCGTCGCCGTCGAGACTCGCGTTGCAGAAGGCGCAGGTGCGGTACATCAGTCGTCAGCGGTCAGCCATCAGCGGTCAGCCCTCAGCCATGAGCCATCAGCCCTTCGCCTCCCCGGGCTTGCGCCCAGGGTCAGGCATACCGACCAGGCCGCCAGGGGGAAATATCTACGGTCGTCGTGCCCGTCGCGAGGAGGTCGGCGACGACGTCGCCCGTGAGGGCCGCGAGCAAGATCCCGCTGCGTCCATGCCCCGTGGCGTACCACAGACCGGCCACCGCGGGGTCGGGTCCGACGATCGGCTGCCCGTCGGGAGTGACGGGCCGCAGGCCGGCCCACGCCCGCTCGACGGGCAGCCGGTCGAGCGGCGGCAGCAGTCGCCGCGCGCCGGCGAGAATCCGTGCGATGCCATCGTCGGTCGTGCGGGCGTCGAACCCGACGCGCTCCATCGTGCTGCCCAGCACGGCCTTGCCGGCGCGCGCCAGCACGTACGCGTGGTGGTGGAAGAAGATCCCGTGCGGCACGCCCGCCGGCCACGCGGTGGCGACGAGCTGGCCCCGCACGGGCTCCACCGGCAGCGGCCGCGGCGCGCCCGCCAGCCGCGCCGACCAGGCGCCCGCGGCGATCACGACGTGGTGTGCGCGCCAGGTCCCGCCGCTGGTGGCGACCCCGCTCACGCGGTCGACGGCCACGGCGATACGGTCCACGCGCTGGGAGACGAAGGTCGTGCCGAGTCGCAGTGCGTCGGCCCGAAGGGCGCGCGCGAGCGCCGGGGGATCGAGCGCGCCGTCTTCCGGGGCGAAGAGTGCCCCTCGACAATCGCCCGCGATGCCGGGCCAGCGCTCGCGCACGTCCTGCGGATCGAGCCAGTCAGCGCGCAGCCCCGCCTGGCGCTGGCGCGCCACCGAGTCCTGCAAGCCGGCGGCGTCGTCGTCGGTGAGCGCGACGGTCGCGATGCCGGGCAGCCACAGCCCGATGTCGATTCCGGTGGTATCTTTGAGGGCGGGCGCGAGGTCGGCGTAGGCGTCGCGGCCCCGGACGCCGAGCGCGCGGCTGGCGTCGTCGCCCGGATCGACCTGCGCGGCGAGCATGCCGGCGGATGCGGGCGAGGCGGCGGCGGGGTCCGGCCCCGGCTCGAACAGGACGACGCGCAGCCCGGCCCGGGTGGCGGCCCGGGCGCAGGCGGCGCCGATGACGCCGCCGCCCACGATGGCTACGTCAGCGGTCGAAACTCCACGCGCCATGGGGGCGTACGACCGGGGTTGGACCAGGTACTGCGGAGGAAGCCATGTTCCGGAGCATTTTGGGGTTCGCGATCCTCGCTGTCGTGGCGTGGCTCGGCTTGACGTTGATCTTCGGCATCCTCGGCTCGCTCGCCGGGCTGGCGAAGACGATTCTCTGGCTCGCGGCGCTGGGGTTCCTGGTGTACCTCGGGCTGCGACTCGTGAGTCCGAGCACGGCGGATCGGCTGCGCGACGCGATCCGCGGGCGGCGCTCGGAATGACCGCCGCCGACTGACGACTCCTACCGCTCCCAGGGCAGCGGCTGGCTGGAGTGGGCGTGAACGATGCGCCACCCCGCCGGCCGCTGCTCGCAGACGAACGTCGCCCGGCCGACTTCGGCCAGCCGTTGCTCGAGGTTGAGCCACCGGTAGTCCACCATCACCCAGGCGAAGCGGCCCTGCAGGGTCACCGTCGCGGCCGCAATGGTGACTCGGCCGCCGGGGGTGACGCCCGCGAAGCGCGGCGCGGCGACCCGGATGCGGGCATTGGCGACGACGAGGGCGTCGGATGCGTACAGCGTGTCGGCGCTCCGGTCGCCCGCGGCGTCGAGCGTGAGGGCCTGGCGCGCGAGTGCTTCGATCTGCTGGCTCGTGGCCGCGGAGCCGGCCGCCGGCGCCGGCGGCGCGGGGCTCCCGCGGCCGCACGCCGTCAGCGCCGCCGCGACGAGTGCCGTTCCAACCTCTCTCGCCAGGCGACGTTCTCGCCGCCCTGCCCAGGGTCGGCCGTGGGGAGCGCCGCGACCCTGGCCCGCCGCACGTTGCAACGGCACGAGCCCGGCCACGCGGCGCTCAGCGCCCATCGAGGCGTCGCAGCACCGCCCAGGTGATCAGGGGGATGAGGATCTCGTGGTGGCCCGTCAGCTGGAGGCCACGCCCGCCGGCGAGCGTCGGACGCTCGACCACGTTCATCCGCGGGCGGTAGTGTCGTTGCATGTCGCAGTCGCACGCGGTGAAGCCCGTGGGCCGGCCGGCGTTCAGGTTGCGGGCGATGGTCAGCGCCTTCAGGAACACCTCGGGCATGATGACGGCGCTGCCGAGGTTGAGCACGACACCGCCGTCGTGCAGGCCGGGGAGGGCGCCCGCCAGGCGCCGGAAGTCCCGGTGGCTGGTGGCGCCCAGGGCGGCCCCGTCGGCGGCCGGATGCTGGTGGATGATGTCGGCGCCCACGGCGGCGTGGACCGTCACCGGGACGTCGAGCGCGGCGCAGGCGAGGAGCACGGAAGCCCCGCGGCCGGGGACCGCCGGACGCGTCGCGAGGGCGCCCGCCAGGGCTTCGCCCATCCCGCGGGACTCGCGGGCGCCCGCCGCGATCGCCGCGTTCATGTCGCGGCCCGTTTCCTCCGCCATGCCGAAGGTCCCGTCCGCCAGGCCGGCCGCCACGTCCTCGCTCGTGCCGCCGTAGGCCGCGAGCTCGAAGTCGTGGATCGCAGCGCTGCCGTTCATCGCCACGTGGGTCACGACGCGGCGCTCGAGCAGCGCGACGAGGAGGGGCCCGAGCCCCACCTTGATCACGTGCCCGCCCAGCATGACCACGACGGCGCGGCGGCCAGCGGCGGCGGCGAGCCGATCGACGAGCTCGCGCAGGTCGCGGGCGGCGAGGACGTCGGGCAGCGCGTCCCAGAAGGCGGCGAAGCTCGGGTCGGAGCCGGGCGGTTTGGCGAGGAGGGTGGGGTCGACTCGGTTGGGGCGCTGCGCGATCGGCACGGTCCTGAGGCGCGAGAAATCCGCCTCGCGGTACTCGGTCATAGCCGCTCCGGGACGAAGTAGTCCTTGAGCTTCAGCGTCACCTGGCCGAACGAGAAGTTGGACTGCAGCGCCAGCATCACCCGCCGCTCGTCGTCGGACAGCCACATCAGCGCATCGGCCTTCTCGGCGAAGATGCCGCGCCCATGGGGGATGACGGGCCGGATCACGATGGCGTTCCACTTTCGGCCCGCGACGCTCACGCGCTCGCGCTTCACCACATGGACGATGACGGGGTTGCGGTCGGGCCGGAAGTAGCGGTGGTACTCGTAGCGCTTGCCCATCTCGAGCGGGACCGTGCGGATCCAATACAGGAAGGCCGCGTCATCGAGCGGGTGCTCCACGGTCGCGAGCGCCGTGTCGCGTCCCTCCTCGCGGTAGATCCCCGAGTCGGGGAAGATTTCGTAGCGGCGGTGGCTCTCCTTGCCGCGCTCCTTGGTGTCCTGCCAGAAGCGACGTGACGCGAAGTCGGCCCGGCCCACCCACGACTCCATGGTCTGGGTGAGCTGGTACCACAGCGCCCCGCCGCGGATCTGGAAGCGGAAGCGGACCGTTTCCACCCCGCGGATCGTGTCGAGCCCGGCCACCTCCATCGTCGCCTGGCCGACGTTGAGGACGCCGAACTTCGCCTGGTACCGGAACCGCTCGCCCACGAGAAACGGCACGGCGGGTGCCGGAGTCGCGCTCGCGCTATCGGGCCGGGGC
>CAZVSO010000006.1:0-10964 GCA_964629425.1 uncultured Gemmatimonadaceae bacterium | reverse complement strand
AAGGGCGGGGGGGGGGCGGGGGCGCCGCGGGCGTAAGGGGGGGGGGGGGGGGGGGGGGGGGGGGGGGGTGCGGGTGCGGGAGGCGCGGCGGTCGTGGTGTCCTGGGCCCGGAGGACGGTCGGCAGCGGGACGAGCGCCAGCAGCGCCGCCACACCCCGGGCTACGCGGGCGGCGCGGATCACGGGGCGCGCGCGCCACGCGGCGAGCAGCTGCTGCACGGGCCGGACGCGAGAGGGCCGCTGGTGCAGGTCGTAGCGAGCGGCGGCGGGCACCGCGTCCACACGCCGCGCGTGCGGGGCCAGTCGCGCCACCAGCTCCGCGCTGGCGCACCACCCGTCGGTCGTCAGGAGCGCCCCAGCGGTGTCCGCCTGGCGGACCGCCTGTCGCAGCACGATCAGGCGCAGGGCCACGAAGCCCGACACCGAATCGCGCACCCCAGGCACCGGGAGCAGCCGCGGCGCCCAGCGGCGCGCCCACCGCAGCGCGTGCGACGCGCCTGCGAGGGCGCCCACGTGCTCGCCCACGGCGAGGTCGGCCCCGGACTCCAGCCGCTTCACCAGGTCCTCCATCGCCTCGGGCCCGTGGACGAAGTCGGCGTGCAGCGTGATGGCGCAGTCGCGCTTGGGGCGGTCGGCGCGCTGCAGGGCGAGCCGCAGCAGCTCCTCGAGGCTGCGCGCGTATCCGCGGCGCTCCGCGTGGCGGATCACGGTCATCGGGAGGACCCGACCGTAGGTCGCCAGCACGTCCCGGGTGCCGTCGGTGGACCCGTCATCGCAGACCAGCAGGTGGTACTCGCGCGGGAAGCGCGTGAAGACCTGCCGCACCTTCCACAGGACCAGGCCGGCGGTGCGAGCCTCGTTGTGCACCGGGACGCAGACGTAGATCATGGTGCTGCAAATCTAGTCTCGGCAGTCGTCAGTCGTCAGTTGTCAGTCGTCGGTACACCTCCAGGACGCCCTGTGCCATCGCCTGCGCCGTGAACCGTGAGGGCAAGGGGACGGGCGCCGGGTGGTCCAGGGCGGCCACCACGCGGCGGGCCAGCGCCTCGGCGTCGCCCACGGGCACGAGACAGTCGTCGGGGAGCATCTCGGGCAGGCCCCCGCCGCGCGTCGCGACCACCGGCCTGTCGAGCGCCAGCGCGTGGAGGACCACGCTGCCCAGCCCCTCCTGTTGCGACGACATGACCACGACCTGAGCCTCGCGTATCAGGGCGTCGGCCTCCTCGACGTACCCCAGCAGGTGCACGCGATCGGCGAGGCCGAGCGCGGCGATCTCGCCCTCGAGCGCCCGTCGCAGGTCACCCTCCCCCGCGATGGCCCAGTGCAGCTCGGGTCGCAGCGCCCGGGCGGCTTGCGCGGCCCGGATCAGCGTGCGCTGGTCCTTGTGATCCACCAGCGCGGCGACGTTGACCGCGAGGGGTGCGTCGGGAGGCAGCCCCAGGCGCCGTCGCACGTCGAGCGGCGCGGTGGCCGCGCTGCGGACCTCGGCGGGATCGATGCCCGATGGCACGACGGTGATGCCGGCGGGCGACAGGCCATCCGCCACGAGCACCGCCTTCACGGCTTCCGAGATCGCGATGACGTGGTCGACGCGCTGCCACGGGCTCCGCCCCATCCGGCGCCGGATGGAGAAGTCCACGCGGCGAGTCGCGACCATGCGGGGGGCGCGGTGACCGCCGTCCCCAAAGAACCCCGCGAGGGAGCGCGCCCACAGCGCGACCACGAGCGCGTGGCTGTCGTGGGCGTGGACGATGTGAGGCCGGAAGCTGGCGATCTCCGCGGCCATGCGGGAGCAGGCGCGCGGGTCGAGTGACAGCGACCAAGGCACCTCGCGCACAGCGACGCCGGTCGCGGCGGCGCGGCGTGTCAACTCGCCGCCGCGGCGCGTGACGAGCCGCGGCGCGACGCCGGGCACGCGCCCCAGCTCGCGGCACAGCAGGCGCACCTGGTTCTGGCCGCCCCGCCATTCGCGGCCAGCGTCCACCTGCAGCACCCGCACGGCGGTTCAGCCCTGCCGGTGGACGACGCTCGCCAGCACGTTGCGGAGCTCGGCGAGGGTGAAGGGCTTGTGCAGGTAGGGACGCCCCAGCGACTCCAGGAAGTCGAGGGTGTCTCCGCGCACCGTGTCGCCGGTCGCGAACACGAGGCGCGCGGCCAGGTCGGGCTGCTGCCGCTCCAGGATCTCGAACACCTCGCGGCCGCCGAGGCGCGGCATGCGGAGGTCGCAGATGATCACGTCGAACGGATCGGCCCGCGCGAGGTCCAACGCTTCGCTGCCGTCGCTGGCCACTACCACGCCGTGGCCCCAGCTCTCGAGGGTGGCCCGCATGTAATGCAGGATCGGCGGCTCGTCGTCCACCACGAGGACGCGGAGCGGGGCCGAGATCGCGGCCGTCGGCGTCGGGATCGAGACGCGGGCCGGGCGCACGGCCCCGGGCAGCTCCACCGTGAAGGTCGCGCCCCCGCCCGGCGTGGCCTCGAGCGTGATCAGGCCGCCGTGCTCCTTCACGATCCCCTGGCAGATCGAGAGGCCCAGCCCCGTGCCCTCTCCCTCCGCCTTGGTGGTGAAGAACGGATCGAACACCCGCGGCGCGATTTCGCCGGGGACCCCGGGCCCGTCGTCGGCCACGCTGACGGCGAGGCCGTCGGGCCGCGGGCGCGCCGTCACCCAGAGGCGCCCCGGACGCCCGGTGGACGCGATCGCCTGGGCGGCGTTGTTGATCACGTTGAGGAACACCTGCTTGATCTGGTTCGCGTTGATCGCGACGTCGGGCAGCTCGGGGGCGGTCTCCAGCGTGGCGTCGACCTTCCGCGTCATCAGCTCGTTGCGCAGCAGCGCCAGCGTGGACTCGAGCACCGGACGGATCGGCTGCACGCGACGCTCGCCTTCCTGCCGGCGGGCGAAGGACAGGAGGTTGCGCACGATGTTCGCCGCGCGCTCGGCTTCCTGGCGGATGATGCGCAGCGGCTCCCGCAGCGCCGCCGGGACGCCGGACTCGTGCAGGAAGTCGCTGAAGCCGACGACCGAGGTCAGCGGGTTGTTCAGGTCGTGCGCCACGCCGGCGATGAGCTGGCCGATCGCCGACATCTTCTCGGACTGGATCAGCTGGTCCCCCAGCCGCCGGGTCTCGGTGTGGTCCTCGAACATGAGGACGGCGGAGCCGGCGTCGGTGCCGGCCATGGGGATCGCGTTGACCAGCAGGATCCGGTCGCCCGTCCGGATCTCGAGCGACGGGGCCCCCGGGCGCGCGAGCGCGCGGGCGACGACGTCGGCCCAGGCGGCCGGCAGCAGGCTCAGCCAGTCGCGGCCCGGCAGGGCGGTGACGGGCTGGTGCACCAGTTCCGCGAAGACACGATTGGCGCGGCGCACCACGCCCTGGTCGTCCACGATGCAGATCGCGTGGGAGATCGCATCCACCGTCAGCTCCCACTCGCGCTTGCCCGTGGACAGCAGGTCGAAGAGCCGCGCGTTCTGCAGCGCGATTCCCGCCTGGGCGGCCGCGGCCGTGACCCACTCCCGTTCCGTGGGCCCCCAGGCGTCGGGGGAGTCCGAGCCGAGCGAAACGGCGCCGATCGCGCGGCCGAGGGCCACGATCGGCGCGCCGATCCACGAGGCCGGCGCGTCCCCGCCCAGGTCGACCTGGGCGTCCGGCGGTTCGGGGATGTCGCGGCCGCGCACGAGGGGGCCCCGTCGCAGCGCGAGCTGCAGGAGCGCTTCCTCGCCGCGCGCCGGCGCAGCACCGGCGCGGTACACCACGCGGAGCGTGCTCGTGTCGAGGTCGAGCAGCATCACCTCGAGCCGGTCCGGTGCGAGCTCCTCCGTGAGCGCGGCGGCGAGGATCTCGGCCACGGTCACCGGCCGGTGCACGCTGGTCAGCTGCCGGGCGAGCGTGGTGAGGCGCTCGAAGAGCCGCGAGACCGTGGCGGGGGCCGTATTCATGGAGAGGGGGTGCGCGACGTGATCCGTCATGGCGCCCGCGGCGGATCGGCCGGCGTCGGCCCCAGGAGCGGGCACCTGGGGTTGCTCACGCTGGCCCAGTCCACCAGGATCCCGTAGAGCGGGACGGCCAGGTCGCCGGCGGTCACGGTGCCGAGCTGCGGATAGCCCTGAGGCCCCTCGCGGTTGTAGACCAGCACGCCCACGGCGCGCTGCGAGGTGTCGTCCACCACGAGCACGGCGTAGCCCGGCTGGACCGGGAAGCGCGGCCCCTGGAAGGTCATGGCGATGCGTCCGGCCTCGTAGCGCACCAGGGCGCTGCCCATGGCCTCGCCGGCGACTCGCGCGGGCAGGGTGTCGACGAGGCCTCGCGGCGGCGTCGTGATGAGGGCCCGGGCGACCGTCATGCGCTGCGCGATCGCGCTGGGCCCGATCAGGAGCGCCATGCCGCAGGTGGGCGAGCCCCCCCGCTCGCCGCCGCACGCCGCGGCGAGGAGCATCGCGGCCGCGACCCCCGAGCCCGCGCGTCTCACGGGCCGACGACCTCGGCGATCGCGGCCGGGTACCCGGCGCCCGGCGCCACGCGGCGGAGCTCGATGCTGTCGGCGCCGGGAATGAGGTTCCCGGCCATGCGGAGCGTGTCGCCGACCACCCACGCCGTGGTCTCGCCCCGGGTCCAGCTAGGGAGCTGGTAGCGGTACGCGACGAGCCAGCGGCCGGGCTCTCCGCTGGCGCGCCCCTGGAGCCGCGCGCGGTCGGGCCGGCCCTGGTAGCGTCGCTCGGTCGCCGCCGTCACCCAGCCGCCCGCCTGGGTGGTGAAGGTGACGCGGAGAAAGGTCGTGGAATCGAGCGGCACCGCACGTACCGCCGCCGCCGGACCCGGGCGAAAGACCCGGGACAGCTCCCAGGTGCCGTCGATGCCGTCGGCGTGGGGCGGGAGCACGCCGGCGCACAGCAGCGACAGGAGCAGGAGATCGCGCATCGGGCTCCGGGAATCTACTCGTGGATCCACGTGGCGACCACCGACACGGCGCGCACGGGCGCGAGGGTCTCGGGCACCAGGTTGTACTGATAGTTCAGCGCGTTCGCGGCGATGACCTGCACCGACACGGGGCCGCGCGCCCAGCGGGCGCGCAAGTCCAGCACCGCGACCGGCACGCGCCGGTCGTCCACGAACCCCTCCAGCTCGATGCGCTCGACGCGGCTCGCGAAGCGGAAGTCCGCGCCCAGCCCCACCGGGCCGAGCGTGTAATCCCCGCTCAACGTCACGAGGTGCCGGGGGCGGAACGCGAGCGGCTGCTCCGGGGTCGAGTCGGTCGCGAGCTCGCGGGCATGGAGGTACTGGTAGGCCGCGGTCAGCGTCAGCCGCTCGGTGAACGGGCTGGCGAGGACGGCGGCGTCGAGGCCTGCGAGGCGGGCGCGCGAGACGTTGCGCAGCTGGATCTTTGGCGCGCCGGCCACGAGCACCAGGACGGGCTCGATCAGATCGCTGGCCTCGGTCCAGAACACGGCGGCGTCGAGCCGGGCGCCGGGCAGCGGCAGCGGGAGCAGGTTCCCCAGCTCGGCCGACCACGCCGTCTCCGGCGTGAGGGCGGGATTCGGGATGATCTCGAAGCCCAGCGCGAAGGTGTTGACGAAGCGCTCGGCCAGGGTCGGCGCGCGGAAGCCCCGGCCTAGGGACGCGCGCCAGATCCCGGCCCGCGAGGGCAGCACGGCGCCGAACCGCGGGCTCACCACCGCGCTGAGACTGCCGCCGTCCACCGTGAGGAAGTCGACGCGCGCGCCGACGGTCACTCGCGCGGCGCCGAGCCGCTGCTCCCCCTCGCCGTAGGCGGCGTGCTCTCCCTGGGAGTGCTCGCCGAAGATGTCGCTGTGCACGTCGGCGCGCGTGGCCTCGGCACCCACGGTGACCACGGTCGCCTCGTTGGGGTGGGACTCGAGCCGGAACTCGGCGCCCAGCCGGTTGGCGTCGGAGAACTCGTTCGCGCTCGGCCGGTAGTCGATGAAGTCGGTGCGGAGCCACGAGCCGCGCGCCAGCCAGGTAATCCGGTCGGACGGCGTGCGCGTGACGATGGCGCTGAGATAGCCCTTGCGGGAGTCCGTGCGTGCCCCGATTTCCGCGGTGTCGATCTTGAACGGCTGGTAGTCCTGGCCGCGATCGTCGCACTCGCCGCGGTTGCACCAGGCGAGGGGGGTCTGATAGTCGTTCACGGCCCAGGCGCCGGCGATGTCCACGCGCGTGTCGACCACCGGATACCACTCGGTCTTGGCGGCGATCTGCCAGTGGTCGGCCTCGTCCTGCTCGCGGTAACCGTCGGACTGCCGGCCGCCTCCCGCGATCCGGCCGCGCAGGTGCTCGGTGCCGTAGGACACCGAGGCGTCCACCCCGCCCTGGAGGCCCGTGGCGTCGCGGAACCGCCAGATGTCGTGTGGCGGCTCGCCGTACACGCCGCCGGTCGCGCGCACCCGGGCGCGCAGGCCGATGGGAACATCGCGGGTGATCAGATTGACGACGCCCCCCAGCGCCGCCGAGCCGTAGAGTGCCGACCCCGGGCCCTTCACGATCTCGACGCGGTCGATCTGGTCGACGGGCAGCAGGTCCCAGTTGATGCCGCCGCGGTCGCCCTGGTTCGACGGCACGCCGTCCACCAGCAGCAGGACGCGCGAGTTGATGCCCTGCACGTAGCCGCTGGAGCCGCGGATGTTGACCTGGCCGTTGATGAACTGGACGGCGGGCGCCTTGTCGATCGCCTCGTCGATCGTGTTCACGGCGCGGCGGGCGATCTGGGAGTCCGTGAGGAGCGCGACGCTCGTCACCGCGTCGTCGAGCAGCTGGGAGCGCTTGGCGGCCGTGACGATGACGGGAGGCAGGGGAACGACCGTCTCTTCCGTCCAGGCGGGCCCCAACACGAACTCGATCTCGACCGAGTCACCAGGAAGAACCTGGATGCGACGGCTCGTCGTGCGGTAGCCTGCGACCATCACCCGGATCGTGGCGCGCCCTGCGGGGACTGCGTCGAGCCGAAACCGCCCCCTGGCGTCCGCGGTCACGCTGATGGCGGTGGCGACGACGCTCACCAAAGCGCCGAGCGACCTCCCGCTGGAATCGATGACAGTTCCGTAAACCACGCCCGTCCCCTGGGCCTGGCAGAGGCCGGGCGCGAGCGCGCCGGCGAGCCAGAGGCCCGCCGCCCGGTTCGTCACTGCCCCGCGCACGACGTGAAGTACGACGACACGGTCCGCATGCTGTCGAAGTTCACGGCGAAGTCGATGCTGTCGGTGCCCGTCCCACTCACGACCACGACGCCCGGCTGCGTCGTGTCGGCCGGGTCGCGGTAGTGACCGGCCTCGCGGAGTATCGCCGTGTCCACGGGGGTGCCGGTCAGGGGCCCCACCTTCTTCCACACCGCGAGCAGCCACTCATAGCGGCCGTCGGAGAGCGGCAGGGTGTAGAACGCAGTCGAGTCGGTGAACGGCACGCTGGGCGGCGGGAACGGGCGAAACGTGAACAGGTCGTTGCAGGTCTGCGGGAACGCCGGGTAGGCGATCACGAAGACATTGTCAGTCGAGTCGGGGATGGCGCCTCGGAACCGGATCGTGCCGCACACGCCCACGAACCCCGGGGGGCAGCTCGTGGGCACGGGCTCGGGCTGGAGGCCGCCGTCGCAGGCGGGGGCGAACCCGAGGGCGAAAGCGGCAAAAAGCGTGCGTGGTGCGTAGTGCGTGGTTGTTCTCGGGGCGACGCCGAACTGCAGCGGCCCACCGCGGGCCACCACCCACCACGCACCACGCACCCCCCAGCGCATCCGAGCAATCTGCCTGTGCACCGCCGCGCGTCAACTTGACCCCCGTTCCGCGCCGCGTAACCTTTCCCCTGCCATGCCGCTATACGAGTATCGTTGCGCCACGTGCGACCACCACTGGAGCGCGGTCGAGCGGGTCTCGGAGCACGGGCAGCGGCTGCCGCCCTGCCCGCGCTGCGGGGCGCGGGAGGTCGAGCCCGTGCTCGCGCCGTTCTTCGCGAAGACGGTCCGCAAGAGCTAGCGCCGTTCCAACTTGCCGGCCCGAGCGGGGATCTGACATGCACCAAACCCGTGTTCTGCGGTCTCTGAGGGATCGCCCGGGGTTCCTCTCGGCGCAGAACCAGTTGGAACGGCGCTAGCGTCCCGTGTTCGAACGCCTGCGGGACGCCCTGCGCGCCGCGCTCGAGGCGGCCACGCCGCCCCCGGACCTCCGCGATCTCGCGCGCCAGATGCGCGAGGCCGTGGTGGAGGCGAAGGTCGGGGTGCAGGAGATGCGGGCGGCGCTGGGCCGGACCGAGGGCGAGCTCACGCTCGAGCGGCAGCGGCTCGCGGATGCGGAGCGTCGCGGTCGGCTGGCGGCGGAGATCCAGGACCAGGAGACCGTCGCGGTGGCCGGGCGGTTCGCGGCCAAGCACCGTGAGCGCGTGGCGGTGCTCGAGCGCAAGCTGACGGCGCAGCGCGACGAGCTGGCGCTGGCCGAGCGCGAGCTGGGCGAAATGCAGGGGCAGCTCAAGGCGGCGGACCGCGGTCGCGCGGAGACGGCGGGCGAGCGGAGCAGCGAGCAGGCGTGGCGCGACCTCCAGGCGGCGGGCGGCGCCCGGCCGGAGACCGACGTGGCCGACGAGCTGCTGCGCTCCGAGGTGGACCGCGCGGCGCGCGAGCGCGCGGCCGAGCGACAGCTCGCTGAGCTCAAGAAACGGATGCGGAAGGACTGACCCATGGAGATCAAGGCCGGTCGCATGGTCTTCCTCGGCTACGGCAAGTACTGGCGCTCGGACCAGATCGTCGGGATGCTGCCGATCGAAGACGAGCGTGGGCCCGGGCGGCGCACCCACGTGTTCGTCGAAGGGAAGCGGGAGCCGCTCGTGGCCTCGCGCACCGAGGACAGCCTGCTGGAAGATCTGGGCGCCACCGACGAGGGCTACCACTTGCACGCGCTGCGGGCGGCCACGGGCGAGATGCTCGAGGCGTTCCACGAGTTCTCTCCCGTGCTGCGCCGCGCCCTGCTGCACGAGCACCACTTCGACCTCGAGAAGTGGGAGCAGCGGCTCGCCCAGCTGCTGCGGCCCATGCCGGGGCCGGAGCCCGCGGGACAGAACGAGCTGTTTGACTAGAGACAGTCGTCAGTCATCAGTCGTCAGTCGTCAGTGACTGACAACTGACGACTGAGAACTGACTACCGAGGTTCCATGACCGCACGCCCCGCCCCTGCGTCCCCCCATGCCGACAGCGCCGGCTGGGCGGGCCATCCCCGTGGTCTCACCACGCTGTTCTTCACCGAGATGTGGGAGCGGTTCAGCTACTACGGGATGCGGGCGTTCCTGATCCTGTACATGACCGCTCCGGTCGCTGCCGGCGGGCTGGCGTTTGACGTCCGCCGCGCCGGGTCCGTCTACGGCACGTACACCGGCAGCGTCTGGCTCGCGGCCATCTTCGGTGGAATCGTGTCCGATCGGTGGCTGGGAGCGTACCGCAGCGTGTTCCTCGGCGGCAGCATCATCGCGCTGGGTCACTTCACGCTGGCGTTCAAAGCGCTGCCGTTCTTCTACGCCGGGCTGACCCTGATCGTCATCGGCACCGGGCTCTTGAAGCCGAACGCGACCGCGATGCTGGGCTCGCTGTACGACGACCAGGACGCGCGGCGCGACGCAGGCTTCTCCATCTTCTATATGGGGATCAACCTCGGCGCGTTCATCGGGCCGCTCGTCGCGGGCGCCCTGGCACAGCGCGTCGATTGGCACCTCGGCTTCGCCTGCGCCGGCGTGGGGATGACGCTGGGGCTGATCCAGTACGTGGCGGGGCGCGACCGGCTGCAGCCTGCCGTCGAGCGTATGGGGACTCGTCTCAAGGCCGCAGCGCTGCCGGGCGCGCAGACCATCGGCGCTACCGGTGATCGCGCGGTTCTGGTATTCACACCCCTCGAGTGGAAGCGACTGGCTGCCGTGGGCGTGTTTTTCGCGTTCGCCACCGTGTTCTGGGCCGCGTACGAGCAGGCCGGCTCAACGCTGAACCTGTTCGCGGACCGCCACACGCGACTCACGGTACTCGGGTGGAGCTTCCCATCCAGTTGGTTCCAGTCCGTCCAGGCGCTCTTCGTGATCGTGCTGGCGCCGGTGTTCGCCTGGCTCTGGGTGCGGCTCGGACCGCGCGAGCCGTCGACGCCCGCGAAGTTCGCGCTTGGGCTGCTTTTCGTCGGACTGTCGTTCGTCCTGCTGGTCCCCGCGGGTGCCCTGGCGCAGAGCGCAGACGGAGTCCGGGTAAGCCCGCTGTGGCTGGTGGGCGCTTACGGGCTCTCAGTGGTGGGCGAGCTGTGCCTGAGCCCGGTCGGGAACAGCGTCGTCACGAAGCTCGCCCCGGTGCGGGTCGTGGGCATGATGATGGGGGTGTGGTTCCTGGCGATCGCCTGCGGCAACAAGCTGGCGGGTTGGGCAGCCGGGTTCTTCGAATCCCTCCCACTGCTGCAGCTGTTCGGCGCGATTGCCGCGACCGCCATCATGGCGGCCGTCGTGTTGTGGATGATCGTCCCCCCGATCCGGCGGCTGATGGGAGGTGTGCACTGAGGCCGGGCCGGGGTGCCGAGCCGCCGGACCCCGGCGCATCCCCGGGCTTGCGCCCGGGGTCAGCCATGACCGACCCCTGGGAGCCACTCCATCCGCAAGGCTAAGACCCCCGCCGCGAGCGACCAGCAGAGCCGCCTCCAAGCCGCGGTGCGCGATCGGTACAAGATCGAGCGCGAGCTCGGGCGCGGCGGCATGGCGGTCGTGTTCCTCGCGCACGACGTGAAGCACCACCGCCGCGTGGCGATCAAGGTGCTACGCCCGGATCTGACGGCGGGGCTGGGCCCCGATCGCTTCCTGCGGGAGATCCAGATCGGCGCGGGACTGAGCCATCCCCACATCCTGCCGTTGTACGAGTCCGGAGAGGCCGGGGGCTCCCTCTTCTACGTCATGCCCTACGTCGAGGGCGAGTCGCTGCGCGACCGGCTGACCCGGGAGAAGCAGCTCC
>CAZVSO010000005.1:0-35392 GCA_964629425.1 uncultured Gemmatimonadaceae bacterium | reverse complement strand
GCGGCAGGGTCGGACACGCCAAAATACTAGCCAGCCGCGGTGTCCGAAGTAAAGGACAGTGTCGGTGTTCGAGGGCCAGAATGGGATGGGCGCCGGGCCGGCAACCGGTTAGCCTCTTGCGGCGTTACCCGTGGAGCATAGTTCGCCAGCCGTTTCCCCGGCCCAGCAAGTCGCGGTGTTCGTGCTGCAGGAGGTTTGCCGACTATGGCCGCCCTGCGAGGCAAGGCCCTCGTAGCGTATCTGCTCGTCTGCGTGTTCTGGGGCTCGACCTACCTCGCGATCCGAGTCGGGGTCCTGGAGCTTCCGCCGTTCCTATTCGCGGGCGTGCGCTTCCTCATCGCCGGTGTGTTGCTGCTCGGCATCGCCACGGCGGCGGGCGACCGCCTGCCGCGCCGCCCAGGAGACTGGCGCACCCAGGCCATTGTGGGGCTGTTCCTGCTGGCGGGCGGCAACGCGCTGGTCGTGTGGGCCGAGCAGTACATCGCGTCCGGCTTGGCCAGCATCTTCGTGGTCACCGTGGCGTTGTGGATGGCGTTCTTCGACACCGTCGTGCCCGGCGGCGCGGGTGACCTGAGCCGGCGCGTGGTGATCGGGCTCGTGCTCGGCTTCGCCGGCACCACGCTGCTGGTGGGCACGAGTCCCGCCGAGCTGCTGCGCGCCGATTTGCGCGGCCCCATAGCACTGACCGCGGCGAGCGCGTCCTGGGCGTTCGGCTCCGTGTACTTCAAGCGGCATCCGACCGACACGAGCCCCTATGTCGCGGCGTCGATACAAATGCTCGCCGGGGGCCTGGTCGTTTCCCTTCTTGGCCTGGGGCTGGGGGAGGCGACGGCCTGGCGGTTTTCAGGCCGCGGGCTCGCGGCACTCGCGTATCTCGTGGTCTTCGGCTCCATCGTCGGCTACACCGCCTACGCCTATGCGCTGCGGCACGCCCCACCGACGATCGTGGGGACCTACGCGTACGTGAACCCGGTCATCGCCGTGCTGCTCGGCTGGCTGCTGCTGGACGAGGAGGTGACGGGACGGACCTTCGCGGCCATGACACTGATTCTCGGGGCGGTCGCCTGGATCCAGCTGGCCCACCGAGTGGGTGGGGTGAAACCGCCCGTGGGCGCGGGCGACCCAACGCCAGTCGTGCCGCGGCCCGCCGGCGCCACGGAGCGCCGCTCAGTCGGTTGAGGCGCGACTCGACCTTCGCAGTCCCTGCTTGCCCTCGCGCGTGTAGTCGATCGCCCGGCGCGTCGGGTAGGCGAGGTCGATGTCCGGCGCCGCGCGAAACTCGTCCAGCACGTCCTGCCAGATCGCCTGCTCACTGCCTCGCCGGGAGCGCGGGTCGATGAGGTAACGGATCGTGAGGCGCACGCCGTCGTCCACGACCTTGGTGTACACGATGGGCGTGAGCTTCTTGAAGTAGATCAGGTACTGCCGCGAGGCGGCCACGAGGTCGCGCTCCGCCTCCGGCGTGAGGTGCTCGGCGTGCCGCGTCGCGATCGCCTCGAGAACGGTCTTGGCCTTCTTCCAGTCGCTCTCGAACGTGATCAGGACCGGCACCTCGTGCCAGATGTAGGGGAAGCCCCGGTTGTAGTTGGCGAGCGGCTCGACGAGCACCCTGCCATTCGGGATGTGGATGAGGCGGCCGGTGCTCTGGTCGGCGTCCACCCAGCCCCCGATCTCCAGCAAGGTGAATTGCAGCAGCTGGAGATCGATCACGTCGCCCTTGTGGGTGCCGACCTGGATCCGGTTGCCTACCTCGAACGGCCGCCGCCACATGATGAACACCCACCCCGCCAGGTTCGCCACGACATCCTTCAGCGCGATGGCGAGGCCCGCCGAGACGAGGCCGAGGAACGTCGCGAGCGAGCCGAGCCCGGCGATCCACAGGCGGCCGACCACCAGGATCCCGGTGATCACCGTCACGTACATCGTAACCTTGCGCCAGCGGTAGCGGGCCCACGGGTCGGTGACATTGCGGTAGACCAGGGTCAGCGCGAAGTAGCGCAGCAGCCACAGCGCCGCAACGGCGAGCAGTGTGGCGAAGAGCCGCGTTTGGATGTCGGGGCGTAAGCCGACGTTCTGCTGGAGCCATTCGGTCACGAGGGCCGCCGGAGTGAGCGTGAGTTCCGAAGCTAGGGGCGCGCCAACCCCGTCGCCAGCGGCGGCGGATGCCGCCCGCACCGGGCCCCGGAGCTGTATATTGCAGCCGATGTCAGCTATCGGCACACCGGCGTGTGGCCGCTGCGGCGCCGGGGTCACTCCCGGCTCCCGGTATTGTCCCAGCTGCGGGGCCGACGTCTCGGGCCCGCAAAGCGATGTCGCCACGGCGTTCATCCCCGGCGTCGAGGCGTCACGCCCCGGACGAGGGCAGGCCGCCCTGCTCGAGGTGCTGCGCGCAGCGACGCTCGGCGACTACGAGATCCTGGGTGAGCTCGGCCGCGGCGGGATGGCCACGGTGTACCTGGCCCACGACATCGCCCTCGACCGCAAGGTGGCCATCAAGGTCATCTCCCCCACCCTGCTCGAAGGCGAGGGGATGGTCGAGCGCTTCAAGCGTGAGGCGCGCACCGCGGCGGCGCTGAGCCACCCGCATATCATTCCGATCTTCGCCGTGAAGGTCAGCGAGCAGATCCTGTACTTCGTGATGAAGTTCGTGCAGGGGCGGCCGCTCGATTCCATCATCCGTGAGGTCGGGCCGCTCCCCATCCCGATGGTGCAGGCGATCTTCGCCCAGGTCGGCGGGGCGCTGGGCTACGCGCACCGGCGCGGCATCGTCCATCGGGACGTCAAGCCCGCCAACATCATGCTCGACGACGAAGGCTGGGCGGTCGTCACCGACTTCGGCATCGCCAAGATCACCGAGGCGCAGGGCCTGACCGTCACGGGCGTGACGGTGGGGACACCGGCCTACATGAGTCCCGAGCAGTGCTCGGCGAAGCCGGTGACCGGGGGGTCGGACCAGTACTCGCTCGCCGTGGTGACCTACGAGATGTTGACCGGGAGGCCGCCGTTCAGCGGCGACTCGGTCATGGCGCTCATGTACGCGCAATTCAACGAGCAGCCTCGGCCGATCCGTGAGCTGCGTACCGAGTGTCCGCCGGCCCTCGAGGCCGCGGTCATGCGCATGCTCGAGAAGGCGCCCGAGAAGCGGTGGCCGCACATCGAGGACGCGATCGCCGGCGTCGGCGGCCACGCCCTGGCGCACGACGATCCCGTTCGCACGGGGATGATCGAGCTGGCCCGGTCGCGCATGAGCATCCCGGCCCTGCAGCATCAAACACCGACCAGCCCGATCCCGCCGGCCAAACGGCCCTCGGCCGCGGTGGTGGCGATCGCCGTGTCGCCCGCCGCAAGCCGGCTGGAGGCGGGCGCCACACTGCAGCTCGCCGCGGCGCTCAGCGGCGCCAAGGGCGAGACGCTGACCGACCGCCCGGTGGCGTGGGCGTCGAGCGCCCCGCTCGTCGTCACGGTCTCCGCGCGCGGCCTCGTCACCGCGTTGGGAGCGGGTTCAGCGATGATCACGGCCACAAGCGAAGGCGTGAGCGGCACCGCCGCGGTGACAGTGACGCCCGCCGCCGTCGCCTCGGTCGCCGTGACGCCGCCGGCCCCGTCGGTCTCGGCGGGCGAGACGGTGCGACTCACGGCGACCCCGCGCGACGGGCGCGGCAACGCCCTGGCGGGGCGCCCGGTCACGTGGCAGTCAGCCAGCTCGACGGTCGCGAGCGTGTCCAAGGACGGTCTCGTGACTGCCCGGGCCGTGGGCACGACGGCGGTCACCGCCTCATGCGAGGGCCAGCGCGGCTCCGCCGAGGTCACCGTGACGCCGGTGCCGGTGGCGGAGGTTCGCGTCACGCCGGCCGAGGTGCGTCTCCCCGTCGGAGACACGGCGCAGCTCCGCGCGACCACCATGGATGCGCACGGCAGCGTGCTTGCCGGCCGGTTGGTGGCGTGGAAGTCCAGCGACGCAACGGTGACGGCGGTGTCGGCGGGAGGGCTCGTGACCGCGGTGGCACCGGGCGCGGTGAAGATCAGCGCTACGAGCGAGGGGCGGAGCGCGAGCGCGACAGTGCTCGTCACCGCGGCGTCGACCGCAGAGACGGCCGCGGAGCGGACGGCAGCCGCACCGCCGGTGCCTGCGCGACCGCGGGCGCGGCCCACCTGGCGGTCGTCCACTCTTGGCGTGGCCGTTGCCGTCGTGATCGTCGCAGCCGGCGTGTGGCTGCTCGGTCCGTGGCGCACGCGCGACGCTCCGACAGCGGCAACCGAGCCTCCAGCGCCCACGACCCCGAGGCCCGTCGCGGCGCTCACCGTTACGCCGGCGGCGCAGACGCTGGAGGCCGGCGGCACGCTTCAGCTCACGGCGACCCTGCGGGACGCCAGTGGCCGGACGCTCGGCGACCGCGCCGTCTCGTGGACCTCGAGCGCTCCCGCTGTTGCGAGCGTCTCGGCCGCGGGCCTGGTCACGGCCGGGGACGCGGGCTCGGCGGTGATCACGGCGACGAGCGAGACCCGCAGCACCCGCGTAACGCTGACCGTGGTGGCGGCCCGGGCGCCGGCTCCCGCAGCGGCCCCGGCGGGCGCCCGAGTCGCATCGCTCACCCTCGGACCCACCGATGGCCGTGTCCCGGCCGGAGGGACGCTTCAGCTCAACGCGACGGCGAGAGACCGCGGCGGTCGGGCGCTCCCGGGCCGGTCAGTCAGCTGGACCTCGAGCCATCCGCGCGCTGCGACGGTCTCGGTGGGAGGACTGGTGACGGGGGTGGCCCCAGGCTCGGCGCGCATCACGGCCACGAGCGAGGGAACGCGGGCCGTCGCGACGGTCACTGTGACGCCCCCGCCGCCGCCGCCGCCGGCCACGCCCGCCCCGGTGGCCGCCGTGGTGATCACCCCCGCCTCGCGCTCGCTCCAGCGAGGCGAAACGCTGCAGCTCTCCGCGAGCCTGCGGGACGCCGCCGGGGCGGTGCTGTCGGGACGCGCCATCCGCTGGACGTCGAGTAACCCGGCCGTGGCCACGGTTTCGGCCGAGGGCGTCGTGACCGCGGTGGCCGGGGGAACGGCGTCGATCAGCGCGACGAGCGAAGAGCGAACCGGGACGGCCGACGTGACCATCACGCCGCCTCCCGCCGCGCCGGCCGATACGCGCGCCGACCGCGCGGCGGCGGAGGCCGGGATCAACGCCGCGCTCGCCGAGTTCGCGCGCGCGCTCGAGTCGCGACGGATCGCCGAGGTCCGGCGGGTCTATCCGGGCATGACGGCGCAGCAGGACCAACAGTGGCGAGAACTGCTCGAGTCGCGCGACGTCACCCAACTGACTGCGAAGATCAGCCGCACGACCGCGCCGACGATCAGCGGAAACGCGGCCGAAGTGGCGTTCGCGCTCGCGCTGTCCTTCCGGACTCCGAGCGGGGGGCGGGCGGTTCAGGATGTCACCTACCGCGCGACGCTCACCCGCGAGGCCTCGAGCTGGCGGCTCGGCTCCCTCGTCACCCAACCGCGCTGAAGCCGCCGTCCCGCTAGAAGTTGTACTCCAGGCCCGCTGTGAAGATCACGTCGGCCTGCATGCCGCTCTTCCGAATCGGGAAGATCGTGTTGGCGACGAACGTGAAGTTGCGGCCGCTCGTGAACTTGGCGCCCAGCGACGCGTCAATGATGTGGTCCCTGCGGTCCGGGATGTTGGACGTCTGAACCTGGCGAACGAACGGGGTATCGATCGTGGTGGGGCCCGGCAACTTTACCTTGCTCTCCCCTACCTCCCAAGACGTGATCAGGTCAACGGCCAGCGTGGCCCACGGGGCGACGAGCTGGTCGAACCCCGCGGTGGCCAACACGGCATCGGTCTGCAGATCTCCGCTGCGGAAGTGATAGCCCAGGTTGCCGTGGGGTGAGAAATCGCCCCAGCGCGCGGAGACGATGCCGAGGCCGCGCAGCGCAAAGTCGCCGGCGCCGAGGAAATCATCCTCATTGCCCGTCGGGAACCGTGCGTCCACCAGCAGGGCGAAGCCGGTGCGCTCGGACTGCTTGAGGTTGACCTTCACACGAGCCGCGATGTCGCCGATGCCGGTGGCGGATCCCTCGACGGACGACGTCGCCTCCTGCTGCCGCTCTGACACAGGAGCGTTGGCGGAGTCCCCGAAGTAGTGAGGCGACGAATCGCTGACGCCGAACAGTCGAAGGGAGGCCAGGCTGCGCCCGGTCAAGGACGTGTTGACGAGCGGCACGGCCACGCCGACATCCACCCGGTCCAGGAGTCCGTAGGTGAGGAAGACCGACGCGACCAACACGTTCACGTCGAGCGTGGGACGCACTTCGAAAATGTCGTTCTCGAACTCCGGTTGCCCCAGCAACGGCGTCGGGGGGGTATCCTGATGGGTGAAGTCGAAGACGATCGAGGTGAGGGGGACCCCCCGCAGGCTCTGGAAGTTGACGCTCGTCGCGTTGCCGCCGATGAGCACGCGACCGCGCCCCAGGGTCTGGGCGCGCTCGGCGAAGATCGGGCCGGCCGAGACCGATGTCTTGACGGGCAAGCCGCCCTCGAAGGTGAACGTGACGCTGCTGCTCGCCGCGCTGATGGGCACGTTGGAAACGCTCGTGCCGATCGCGTTGGCGAGAAACCCGACCAGGCTCTCCTCGCCCTGCGCGAGCGCCGTGTTGAAGTGCTCGCCGTGCACCCCTGGGAGGTTGCCGTAGAGGCACAACAGCACGTCGGGACCGCATCCAGTGCCGAAGCGAAACAGGTCTTCCACCTTGCTGCGCAGCGACTGCGAGTCGAGGGGCGCAGCGAGGATCACAACGAACGCGAGACCCGGTGCAAGGCGGCGTAACATGATACCTCCGGGGGGAGGAGAGTCGAAGGCGGCGAACATACGGGCGGTCCCGGTCGACGTCAAGCACATCGCAGTCGGGATCGCGCCGCCTGTGCGCCGAAATCACGGTGTCTATATTCGTCACGATGACCATCACCCAGGCCGGACTGCTGGACGCAGCCACCCCCACATCATCCCGACCTACGCCGTCCGCGAGGGCCAGGACCTCGTCTTCTCCTTCCCGGTTGGAGGCATCATGCGCGCAGTCCGCTTGACCCTGATCCCCATCCTCGTGGCCGGCTCGGTGCGGGCACAGCAGCCGTCCCTGACGGTCGGCCCGGTGACCGCGGCGGCGGGCGAAGCGCGGTCCGGCTTCCTCGAGGTGCCCGCGGGCGCCGACACGGGCACGCGGATCCCGATCACGGTCGTGCGCGGGAGTCGCCCGGGGCCCACACTGGCGCTGGTCGCGGGGACGCACGGTGCCGAGGTCGCGCCGATCATCGCGCTGCAACGCGTGCGCGCCGCCCTCGATCCCGCGGCGCTGCGCGGCACGGTGCTGCTGGTCCACGTGGCCAACCTGCCGTCGTTCCTCAAGCGCACCGTGTACTACAGCCCGGTGGACGGCAAGAACCTGAACCGCATGTACCCCGGCAAGCCCGACGGCACTATCTCCGAGCGCATCGCCCACGTCATCACCCGCGAGATCATCGATCGGGCGGACTATCTGGTGGACATGCACTCGGGCGACGGCAACGAGACGCTGCGGCCCTACGCCTACTGGGGGAAGCTCGGCCTCGACGCGCGAGTGGACTCGCTGGCGCGAGAGATGGCGCTCGCCTGGGGCAACGACTACGTGGTGATCGACACCGCGCGGCCGCGCGACCCGCGGGCATCCGTGTACACGCAGAACACGGCGCAGCTGCGCGGCAAGCCGGCGATCACCACTGAGGCCGGTACGCTCGGCGTCGCCGCCGAGGAGATGGTCGACCGCAACGTGCGCGGGGCGTTCCGGCTCCTGCGGTATCTCAAGATGCTCGCGGGAGATCCCGAGGTCGTGCGGCACGCCGTGTTCTTCGATCGCACCGAGGTGCTGCGCAGCCCGGCGACGGGGATCTGGTATCCCAAGGTGGAGCCGGATCGCCTGGTGCAGGCCGGCGCGCTGATCGGCGTGGTCACGGATTTCTTCGGCGCCACCCTGACCGAAGTCCGCGCGCCGTTCGCGGGCGTCGTGCTCTACGTGATCGCCACGCCGGCGATGTCCCAGGGCGAGCCGGTGGGGATGGTGGCTCGACCTCTGCACCTGGCCCCCGCTCCTTGACGGGTACCTCTCCCCCTGACCCCCTCTCCCTGACGGGAGAGGGGGAACTATCGGCCGGCTCCGATCGCGTCGGCGCGCGCTCTAAGGCCCCACGGCGCGCGCGTTTGATATCGGCGCTCAGACGGCGTCGGGTCACATTCGGGACCATGAAGCGCCAGCGGCTGGATCGGCGCCCCTATCCGGACGCGACGAAGCTCGCCCGTGCGAGAGCACTGCGCCGTGAACCAACCCCCGCCGAGCGGCATGCCTGGACGCTCCTGCGCAACCGCGGCATCCTCGGTCTCAAATTCAAGCGGCAGCACCCTCTCAAGAGGTTCTTCGCGGACTTCTACTGCCCAGCGCTGCGGCTGGTCATCGAGCTTGATGGAGCCCCGCACCGGGATCCAGCGCAAGCCGATTACGACGCCGCGCGAACGGAGTGGCTCGAGGCGCGGGGCTATCGGGTGATGCGGCTCGCGAATCGGGAGCTGTCCCGTGCCATACTCGAGGAGCTGCTGCGCCGGTTCATCGTCCCTCCTCTCCCGACAGGGAGAGGGGGACAGGGGGTGAGGTACCCCGAGGAGGACAGGGGGTGAGGTACTAAGAGACCGGAGGGGAGCTACCCAGCTCGTCCACCGCGACCGCTCGAATCTGGCCCGCCTGTCCCGTGACCATGCGCCGGTGATAGTCCACCTGGCCGAGGTGGTAGGTCAGGTGCGTCGCGAGATGGAGGAGGAAGTCGCCCGTGGTCACGGTGACGCCGCCGACGGCTTGCGGGAACGGTGGCGCGAGCGTGTCGTCGCCGAGCTGCGCGAGCGTGCGCTGCACCGCGGCCAGCGCCTCGTCGATCTCGCGCAGCAGCTCGCTCCGCGGCACGTCGCGGCGGGAGAACTCGGCGCCGCGGTCGCGGACGTAGCCCGTCGCGCCGAGCACGGCGCCGACGAAGTGCTTGAAGTTGCCGGCGAGATGGAGCGCCAGCGTCCCGCCCGAGTTCGCGATTCCCGGCACCACGCGCCAGAGATCGCGCTCGTCCGGGTAGGCCTCGAGCTCGCGCCGCAGGGCGCGGAGATCGCGGGCGATGACGCCCGCGAGCGCTGTGGTCATAATGGCGCCCATGCGCTGCCCCTTCTGTCCGCCGACTGCGGCCTGGCCGGTCACCAGGGATTCCGTCACGCGTGGGCTAAGATACGGGGAGGCCGGGCCGGTCGCCACGAGCGGCGGTTGGCGCCGGCTGAGCCCGCCAGTCACTCAGGCGCGACGACATCCCTGACTGAGATGAGGCCGCGCCCCATTTGCGCGAGGCTGGAGCCCCCTCGCTTATTGCGCCAGCCGGGCCCGCACGTCGGCGAACCAGTTGTCCACCTGAACGACCGGGGCTGTGGTCGGAGTCTGGCTGGATTGCCGCAACCGCATGAAGGCGAACCCCCGACCGCGGGGGAGCACGTCGAGTGATTGGTGAAAGGCATCGATCGTGAACCCGGAGGCGTCGAACAGGGGACGCAGCTCGATGACCTCGAACGCCGGCGCCGCCCGAACCTGCGCCGCCACCAGGCGCGCCTCCCCGTTCAGGAAGAACAGCTCCCGCGCGTCGGGCGACCAGCGAGGCTGCGACCCGCCGCCGTTCGAGACCTGCCAGCGCCCACCCGTCGTGGTCGGGAAGGGGCGGACGTAAACCTCGTTCGTGCCCGACTCGTTCGACGCGTAGGCGAGCCAGCGGCCGTCCGGCGAGACCGCCGGATGCAGCTCCGTGAACTCGCTCGCCACGAGCGGCACCGGCGTGGTGTCGCCACTGGCGCGGATGCCGACGACGTCGCCGGCCCCGGCGCCGCCGTTGTCGGTGCGCATCACGATCCAGCGACCGTCGGGCGACCAGGTGACCTCCTGGACCTGGCGGTCGAGCCGGGCGAGCAGCCGATCGGGGGTGCTGCCGTCGGCCCGTCGCGCGAACACGCTGCTGTTGTTGAGCGAGTCCCGGAGGAACGCGACCACCTGGCCGTCCGGCGACCAGGCCGGCCGCCGGTCTTGCCCGCCGAACGTCAGGCGGGTGAACGGCCCGCGGTCCAGCTGCTTGATCCAGACGCCGAGCGCGCCGCTCGCCAGCCCGACCCCCACGGCCAGGCGCCGTCCATCGGGTGAGAGCGCGAACGAGTTGAACCCGCCGAACCACGCCGTGTCGATCGGCACCGCGGTGCCGTCCCGGCCGACCTGCACCATCTCCCGCTCCGTGGCGACGCCGGTCCCGCGCAGGTACACGAGCGTCCCCGCGGGAGACCATGCCAACTGCGTGATGCCGGTGTTCACGAACACCCCTTCGAGCACCGGCACCGCGGCCCCGACGATCTCCAGCCGGCCGAGATCGAACGGCGCCACCAATGCCGCACCGTCGCGGCGCACGTACAACAGGTGACCGTTCGGCAGATACGACGCGGTCACCACATCGTCGAGCAGCAGCCGCCGCTGTCCGGTGCGCAGATCGAGCAGGTGCACACCCATCGTCACGCATCCCGAGGTGCAGACCGTGAACAGCACGCCCCGAGAGCCGGGCAGCGGCGCCGGAGAGCCGAGGCCGAGGCCCGCGAGCGCCGGGTCGCGCAGGGCGATCCTGCTGGGGCCACCCGCCGCGTTGACCTGAAACAGGACGTTCCCGGTCGGACCCACGTAGATCAACGTGCCGTCGTCGAGCCACGCGGCGCCACCGAAGGGGGCAGCGGCCGAATCGGCGAGGGTGATCGCCGCGCCACCGCCGGGCCGGATTTTCTTCAGACGCCCGTCGGCCAGAAACGCGACCCACTCGCCGTCGGGCGAGTACGCGGGATTGCTTGCCCGCTCGGTGCCCGGGACCGGAACGGCATTGAGCTCGCCGCGACGCTTGATCCACAGCCGCCCGTTCTGGATGTCGTCCTTGACGACCAGGTTCGCCCCGTCGGGGGAGAGCGCCAGGGCCGGAAACTGCGTGGTGACGACGGCACTGTCGCCGAAGGAGATGTAGTGCCAGCTCGTGCCCGGACGGGGCGGCCGTCCCAACCATCCCCACGCGGCAGTGCCGGCGGCGAACAGGGCGACGATCCAGGGGGCCAGCGCCAGCGCCCGGTCTCGCCGGGACAACGCCCTAAGCCGGGCCACTGGCTGGGCACGTGTCGTCGGCAGCGCCACCGCGCCGGGGCGGCTCAGCGCTTCCGCGAACTGCGCGGCGCTCGGGAACCGGTCGGCCGGTAATTTCTCCAGCGCCATCGTCACCGCCGCCTCCACGTGCGGCGGGATGGTGTGCCGCTGCAGCGTGAGCGAGCGCGGCTCCTCCGTCAGCACCCGCGCGATGATCGCCTGCGCCGTCGCCCCCACGAACGGCGGCTCCGCCGTCAGCATCTCGTACAGCACGCACCCCAGCGCGTAGATGTCCGCCTTCGGCGTGATCTCGCGCTCCCCCATCGCCTGCTCGGGGGCCATGTAGTGCGGCGTGCCGAGCGACATCCCCGTTTCGGTCATCCGCGTCCCGCCGTCCGAGCGGCTGACCGCCAGGGCGATCCCGAAGTCGGCGACCAGTGCCCGCCCGTCGTGCAGCAGGATGTTCTCGGGTTTGATGTCTCGGTGGATGATGCCGTGCCGGTGCGCGTAATCCAGTGCGTCGGCCACCTCGCGCGCGATCCGCACGGCGTCGTCCACGGGCAGCTGGTGCTCGCGCTTCAGCCGGTCCCGCAGCGACTCGCCCTCGACGTACGGCATCACGTAGAACACGAGCCCGTCGGCTTCCCCCGAATCGTGCAGCGGCAGGATGTGTGGATGCTGGAGGTTGGCGGTGGTCTTGATCTCGGCCAGGAACCGGTCCGCCCCCAGGATCGCCGACAGCTCTGGGCGCAGGACCTTGAGGGCGACCTTGCGGTCGTGGCGCACGTCGTGGGCGAGATAGACGGTGGCCATGCCGCCCTGCCCCAGCTCGCGCTCGATGCGGTAGCGGTCGGCGAGGGCGGCCGAGAGGCGCTGCACCGCGTCCGTCACCCTGGAACCTCTCTCAAGAAGATGGTGAGATGGCATCGGCCATGCGGACCTACCACCGGCATACCTCGACATCGGTCTGCGAGAAATCGTCACCCACGAACAGGAGGGGCTCGCCCCGCGCCAGCGCCAGCGCATAGCTGAAGCAGTCGCCGAAGTTCAGCGCTGCCGGATGCCGGCCGCGCCCGAACCGCAGCGCGGCGTCGCGGGCGAGCGCGACCTGGTCCTCGCCGACCGGCACGACCTCGGCGCCGATGCCCCGCAGCAGCCGATCGAGCTGGGCGTCGCCCGCCTCGCCGTAGCGTCCCAGGAGGACCATGGACGCCTCGACAACGGTGGCCGCGGACACCAAGCGGGTGCGGTCGGCCTCAATCGCCGGCACCAGCCGGTCCGCCGCGGGCTCGCGCGTCAGGATCGCCATCATCGCCGAGGTGTCAATGACCATGGGTCAATGCGGGAGGCCATGCTCGTCGTAGCCCACGATCTCCTCGGGCGCTCGCCGGTCGAGCACGCGCAACCTGGCGAGGCGCTCCTGGATCCGCCGGATTTCGACGCCGATGCCGCGCCGGGAGCGGTGCGATTCGCGTTCGAGCCGGTCGCGGAGCGCGCGACGAATCGCCTCGGTCAGCGACTCGCCCGTGGCGGCGGCAAGGGCGCGGGCGAGGCGGTCGGTCTCGGGATCCTTGATACTAATAGCCATGTCATGCTTTCTATAAAGTCGTATATAAGTCTAGACGCTCAGACCACCCCCCGCAAGGACCTCACCGCACCGGCTCTCGCCGCGCCAGCAGTCCCTCTCCACATAGCGCGCGCGTGCTTCCCGGATCTCGGCCAGTGCTATGGGGCGGACGGTTTCAAGCGTCGTGGAGTAGCGGTCGGCGAGGGCGGCGGTAGGGCGGTCGAGAGGATCGGCCACGGCTACGGCCTGCCTACCGTGGACCTGAGCTCCCCGACCCAGTTCCGGATGACACGCAGCTCGGGGGCCGAGGCCGGGTCGGACTCGAACATCACGAAGTGCTGCCCGTCCGGCATCACATCGTAGCTGCGGTCACCCCACTGGTTCTCCTCGAACGCTCCGCGGAACAGCTCGCGGGGCGGCCCCACGTGGAGGGTCGGCGCTGTGCGAATGGCGACCCCCATCATGCGCGCGCCATCCCGGTAGAAGAGCTCCCCGCCATCGGGCCGCCACGCCGGCTCGGTCCCACCGTCGATCGAGATAGCGCGCTTCTGATCCAGGCCGGGGAACGCGACGACGTACACCTGCATCCGTCCGGTCTCATTGGATTGATAGGCCAGCCACCGGCCGTCCGGCGAGAACCTGGCGTTCCTCGCGCTCGTGGCGCCCCGGGTCACCGGGCGGAAGCTGTGGGCGCTGTCCAGGTCCGCCACGGACACGTTGAAACCGGTCGGCCCGCCGGATACCGCCACGTGCCGCCCGTCGCGCGACCAGTCATTCGGCCAGTCGTCCCCGGTGCCGGAATGGACCAGGTGTTCTTCGCCGCTGCCGTCGGCGTTGCGCCACACCAGTCCGTTGTAGCCGGTGCCCGCGAAGAACCGCGAGTGTACGACGCGCCTGCCATCGGGCGACCACTGCGGCTCCGAGACCTCCCCGGTGGTGGTCAGTCGAGTCCAGGCATAGGTGCGCAGATCCAGGACCCACACGTCGTCGATCCGATCCATCGCGAGGCGGGTACCGTCCGGCGAGAGCCGGGGGTGAGAGTAGATTCCCGGCGCCACCGGCATGCGGGTCGCGGATCCCGAGCGATCCACCAGCACCAGGGCCTGCTCGGTGCCGCCCTTGGGAAAGGCGTAGTAGGCGACGTCGCCCTGCTGGTTGACGGTGGGGACGGCGCCCGACCCCTCGAGCACCGGGACCGGCGTCTCGCTCATCCGTCCCCGCCGCAGGTCGTAGCGCATCGCGACCGTCTCGCTGCCGGGGCGGGCAACGAGGAAGCCGGGCTCGACGTAGGTGACCCGCGTTGCCTCCGACCAGATGTCCTGAATTGGCAGCGGGTCGCCGGGGACGCGGCGCGGCCGGGTCTCGCCCGGCTCGAGGACCGCCAGATGCTCGCCGCCGATCGGCCCGCGCTCCCGCATCAACACCGTGAACAGCAGGCTGCCGTCCGACAGCTCCTGGGGCCTGAGGTGGAGGTACTCCCCTGCGGCCGTGTCGACCTCGGTCAGCGGCGCCAGCGAGCCGCCGTGATCCGGTACGGCGTACAGGCCCCGCAAATCGCTGGCGATCACGATCGTGCCGTTGCGGCGCCAGACCGCGGCCGTGCGCCAGAAGGGGACATCAACGATGGTGACGGGCGGCCCGCCGGCGAGGGGGACCTTGCGGAGCTGACGCGCCCGCGTGTAGTAGCCGACCCACGCGCCATCCGGCGAGAAGAAGGGGTACGTCGCGTCGTCGGTCCCCTCGAGGACTTCGGTCCGAAACCCGTCAACCGGGCGCCGGTAGAGCCTGGTCGTCCCACCCCTTGCGGCGGCGAACACCACCGTGCGACCATCGGGAGACAGCGCGGGGAACAGGGGATAGGGCAGGAAGCTCGTGCCTGCGGGGGGCGGCACGCTCGCATGGAGCACCGGTCCCTCGGCCCGGCGGAGCCAACCCCAGGCTGCGACGACCAGCAGGATGCCCGTGGCGGCGGCCAGTGGCACCGCGGCGCGCGCCCGCCACGGAGACGACGCCCCGGCCGCGCGCGACTCGATCGCCGACGTCGGCAGCGCGAACACGGCGTTCGTCAACGCGCCCGCGAAGGCCCGCGCGCTCTCGAACCGGTCCGCCGGGAGCTTCTCGAGCGCCTTGGCCACGGCGGCCGCGACGTTGGGCGGCACCGACTTGCGCAGCTCCGTCACTGGCCGCGCCGTGTCGGTCACGATCTTCATGATGATCTGCTGCGCCGAGGAGCCGACGTGTGGCGGACTGCCCGTCAGCATCTCGTACAGCACGCAGCCCAGCGAGTAGATGTCGGAGCGCGCGGTGATGTCCTTCTCGGCCGTCGCCTGCTCGGGACTCATGTAGTGCGGCGTGCCGAGGCTCAGGCCGGTCTCCGTCATCCGCCCGCCCGCCGCGGCACTCAGGGCCAGGGCGATCCCGAAGTCCGCCACCATCGGCCGGCCATCGTGCAGCAGGATGTTTTCCGGTTTGATGTCGCGGTGGATCACGCCGTGGCGGTGCGCGTAGTCCAGCGCGTCGGCCACCTCGGTGGTGATTCGCACCGCTTCCGCGATGCCGAGCTGGGTCTCGCGGTTGAGCTTGATCCGCAGCGTCTCGCCCTCGATGAAGGGCATCACATAGTACAGGAAGCCGTTCGCCGTCCCCGAGTCGAACAGCGGCAGGATGTGCGGATGTTGCAGCGCGGCCGTCGTCTTGATCTCGACGACGAACCGCTCGGCGCCGAGCACGGCGGCCAGCTCCGGCTTCAAGACCTTGAGCGCGACCTTGCGGTCGTGCTTGACGTCGTGGGCGAGGTACACCGTGGCCATCCCCCCCGTGCCGAGCTCGCGCTCGATCCGGTAGCGGTCGGCAAGGGCGGCGGCGAGGCGCGTCGGGTCGGGGCTCACCTGGAGATCAACTCCGCCACGAACACGTCGCTCTGACGGTCCTCGATCGCGAAATAGAACCGCTTCCCGTCCGTCGCGAAGTCCCTGCGCGACGACGGTCGGTTGAGATCGTCGAACCGGACCAGCTGGCGTGGTCGTCCACCCGCGGCGCTCACCGCCCAGAACGATGCCCGTCCCTGGGAGTCGTGCGCCTTGTAGTACAGCGTCCGGCCGTCGGGACCCCACTCGGCCTGTTCGGCCGGTGGCGCCGTCGGTGTAGGATCGAACACGCGGCGCGGGCGGCCACCGTCGGCCGGCACGACCATCACCGCACCGGACCGCCTGTCGGATTCGGCCTCGACATAGGTGATGG
Source organism: uncultured Gemmatimonadaceae bacterium (assembly GCA_964629425.1). Classification (GTDB taxonomy): domain Bacteria; phylum Gemmatimonadota; class Gemmatimonadetes; order Gemmatimonadales; family GWC2-71-9; genus CAZVSO01. The sequence continues at coordinate 19,389 of CAZVSO010000005.1, read as the reverse complement.
AAAGCCCATCCGGGGACCAGGCGTTGCCCACGATCTTCGAGCCGATCAGCATGGGGGTGGACCAACGCCCGCTGGCTTCTCTACGCGTGATGAAGAGGGAGAATGGCAGCACTTGGTTGAAGAACGCGATCGCCCGACCGTCGGGGGCCCAGCGCGGGTAGCTCTCCTGCGCCGGCGTCGCGGTGACGCGCTCCACGGGTCCACCGTCGAGCGGCTTGACTTCGATGTCCCGCGTTCCGGTGCGCCACGAGTGATACGTGATGGCACGGCCGTCGGGCGAAAGATCCGCCGCGAATTCATCGGCCGGGTCGTCGGTGAGCCGCTCGGCCGGACCGCCGCCCAAGGGAATGCGGTAGATGTCCGAGTTACCGCGCAGGTTCGAGTCGTACAGCAGCCAGCGGCCGTCGCGCGACACATGCATCGCTTCGATCACCTGGCTACCGCTGGTGAGGGGTATCGCGCGGTCAGCCGTGATGGGGGCGCCCGACGGGATGGGCAGCGACCAGATGTTGGCCCGTGCCGAATACACCGCGTACGCCAGCCGCCGGCCGTCCGCCGATAGCGAAATCGAGATCGCGCCGAGCCCGGTCGTGAGGCGATTCAGCGGGCCGTGCGGCCGACCGGACGACGCGAGCGTCATCGCATACACATCGCGCGGACCATCGCGATTGGAGATGAAGAGCAGCTGCCGACCGTCCGGCGTCCAGACGGGACTCTGGTTGAACGCTTGTGGCTCGACCAGGCGGACGGGAGCGCCGCCGGCGGCCGGAAACAGCAAGATGGCGCTCGGGGCGAGATTGCCGAACGAGATGCCGGGAAGCACCGACTCGGCGTTCAAGGTGACGCACGCGATCCATCTCCCGGCCGGCGACCAGGTACAGGAATGCAGGTCGAAAGCAGTCGCGAGGAGGCGGGGCGGGCCGCCGTCGACCGGAGCCACGAGCAAGGATTCGGCGCGAACGAACGCGATCTCGCGGCCATCCGAGGACCAGGCCGCCGTGGCGACGGAAGCGGTGGCCGACGCCGGCACGACGGGTCGTGACGCGCCGCCGAGTGCCGGCGCGATGGAGACGCCGCCACGAGCCAGAAACAGGAGGCTGTTGCCATCGGGCGACCAGCGTGGCTGTGCTTCGACGGCCGTGGAATCGTCCGTCAAGGGAAGCGTTCGGCCTCCGCCCACCGGCCGAATGAAGATCCGCATCCGCACGGCGTTTCCGGCGGCGTATACGACCACCCTCCCGTCGGGTGAAAGCGCGGGCTGAATCTCGAGGCCCGGGTCAGCGGTGAGCTGCTCGGAGCGTCCCAGGGCGAAGCTCGGCGGACGAGCGCGCATCACGCGATAGGCCCCGAACGCCAGGACGACGACGGTCACCGCTGCGGCGACTCCGAACAGCACGTTGCGCCGGCGCCACGTCATAGTCGACGGCGGGGCCACTGCCCTCGTCGCGTGCTGGAGCGCGGCGACGAACTCGCCCGCACCGGAAAACCGGTCGGCAGGAGTCTTGGCCAACGCCTTGGCCACCGCCTGGTCGACACCCTCCGGCACGCCGTCCCGAACCACACGCAGGCGCGTCGGCCGCTCCGTCAACAGCTTGGCGATCATGGCCTGCGCCGTCGGGCCCGACACCGGCGGCTCTCCCGCCAGCATCTCGTACAACACGGCGCCCAGCGAATAGACATCCGAGCGCGCGTCGAGCTGGCGGTCTCCCGTGGCCTGCTCCGGGCTCATGTACTGCGGCGTGCCGAGCGAGAGGCCGGTTTCGGTGAGCCGGTTGCCGCCCGCCTGCTTCACGGCCAGCGCGATCCCGAAGTCCGCCAGCATCGCCTCGCCTTCCTGGAGCAGGATGTTCTCGGGCTTGATGTCGCGGTGCACCACGCCCTGGCGGTGCGCGTAGTCGAGCGCGCTCGCCACCTGCTTCGTGATGGTGAGCGCTTCGTCGAGGCCGAGTTGCTTCTCCCGGTCCAGTTTGTCGCGCAGCGATTCTCCGCGGACGTAGGGCAGCACGTAATAGAGGAAGCCCTCGCTCGCCCCGGAATCGATCAGCGTCAGGATGTGCGGGTGGTCGAGTCGGGCCGTGATCTTGATCTCGGCGAGAAACCGCTCCGGGCCCAGCACGGCGGCGAGCTCTGGCTTCAGGACCTTGAGCGCCACCTTGCGGTCGTGGCGCACGTCGTGCGCGAGATACACCGTGGCCATGCCGCCCTGCCCCAGCTCCCGCTCGATGCGGTAGCGGTCGGCGAGGGCAGCCGACAGTCGGGAGACCGCGCTCAAGGGATCGCTCATGGGCAGGCTAAGATGCGCCCGGCGGCCGGGCTTGGCGAGGCGATCACGCGCGCAGCGTCTCGACGTCGTACAGCGCGAAGCTCCGGTCGGCGGTCAGGATCGGCAGCTTCTCGAGCTGCGCCTGAGCGATCAGCAGGCGGTCGAATGGATCACGATGCCGCGCCGGCAGGGTCGCCACGTGCAGTGCGTGGCGGTGGTGCACCGGCAGTGGCGTGACGCCTGTGCGGGTCATCAACCGGGGAATGAGATCGCCAGGCACCTCCGGCAGCCGCAGCTTGCCGAGCGCGTATTTGATCGCGATCTCCCAGGCACTCGCGGCGGAGAACAACAGCTCGTTGTCCGTCGAAACGACGAGCGCCCGACTCGGCTCGGAAAGCCGCTCGGGCGCCGCCAGCATCCACAGCCAGACCTGCGTGTCGAGCAGGACCCTCACGTCTCGAAGCTGTTCAGCACCTCCGCCGGGAGCGGGGCGTCGAAGTCGTCGGCGATGAAGACGCGGCCCTTCTCGGTGCCCAGTGGGCGCTGATCCACCGGCAACACGACTGGCACCAGGCGCGCCACCGGGACACCGGCTTTGGCGATGACGACTTCCTCTCCGGCCGCCACCTGGTCGAGCAGGCGGGAAAGATGGGTCTTCGCCTCGTGAACGTTGTACGACTTGGGGCCGCGCTTTTTCATCGATACATGTTAGCTAAGCTAGATGACTTAGTCAACTCAATGCTGCCAGCTCAGCGTGTCGGCGTGCGCGCGGATGTCGTGCGGCGCCATGTGCGCGTTGGCGTAGACGCCCGGCCGCTCGACGAAGCGCTCCCGCTGCACCACCCGTGCCCGATCCACCCGCTCGCGCACGGCCTCGCCCGGCTCGCCACCGTCCTGGTCGGCCAGGGCCCGGTATTTCACCGCGGGGACCTCGAGGTGGATGTCGATCCGGTCGAGCAGCGGCCCCGAGACGCGCGCGAGGTAGCGCTGCACGAGCAACCGAGCCGCAGGAGGAGTTGTGCTGGGGATCGCCGTGGTAGCCGCACGGACAGGGCTGGGGCGACCCCAGGACGACGCGGCTGAACCCTAGCCGGCTGCCGCAACCCGGAGCCGGCGCGCGATGCGGGCGAGCGGGGCATCGAGGGTCCACAGCGTCGCGCCCGCGAGCACCACCGCCGCCAAGAGGTGCGCGTCCATCCACCCGATGCCCGTCCCCATCAGCCGGCGGCGCTCCACGAGCTCCAGCACCTCGGGGTGACCGGCCACCGGGAGCTGTGGCAGGTCGCTCAGGCGAGTGAGGATCTCCGAGCGGTTGCTGAGATTGCCGAGGGCGAGCTCACCGATGACGAAGGCGTGGCAGGCGATCCGCCCGTGGATCAGGTGGGATGCGAGCGCGGGGCTGGCGTGCCGAAAATGGTCCACCCAGACCGATGTGTCGGCGAGGATCACCGGCGCGGTCGCCTCTTGGAGGCTGGACGGCGACGGGGCACCGGGCGGAGCGCCCGCTCACTCCCGCCAAGCGCGGCGAGCCGCCGAGCGTTCTCCCGAGCGATCAGGGCCTCAAGGCCCGCCCGGACCACCGCCGTCTTTTCCCCCATCCCGGTCAACCGCATCGCCTCAGCCAAGAGCGCGTCGTCGATGTTGAGGGTCGTGCGCATATGTACCAATATGCATCAAAGAGGCATCCGCGCTCAAGGGCTCACCCCACCCTGCGCCGATCCAAACTCCGGTACTGGATCGCCTCGCTCACGTGCTTCGGCTCGAGCCCCGCCGCGCCATCCAGGTCCGCGATGGTCCGCGCGATCTTCAGGATGCGGTGGTACGCCCGCGCCGAAAGCCCGAGGCGGGTGATCGCCGTCCGCAACAGGGCGTCCGCGCCATCCGACACCCGGCAGTGCACGCGAATGTCGCGCGGCGCCATGTGCGCGTTGGCGTAGATCCCCGGCCGCTCGACGAAGCGCTCCCGCTGCACCACCCGCGCCCGGTCCACCCGCTCGCGCACCGCCTCGCCCGGCTCGGCACCGTCCTGCTCGGCGAGCGCGCGGTACTTCACCGCCGGGACCTCGAGGTGGATGTCGATCCGGTCGAGCAGCGGCCCCGATACCCGCGCGAGGTAGCGCTGCACCAACAGCGGACCGCAGGAGCAGCTGTGCTGCGGGTCGCCGTAATAACCGCAGGGACAGGGGTTCATCGCGGCCGCCAGCATGAACCGCGCGGGGTAGCTCAAGCTCATCGCCGCCCGGGCGATCGTCACCACCCCGTCCTCCATCGGTTGGCGCAGCACCTCGAGCACGTTCTTGCGGAACTCCGGCAGCTCGTCGAGGAACAGCACACCGCCGTGCGCCAGGCTCACCTCCCCCGGCCGCGGATAGGCTCCCCCGCCGATCAACCCGGCGTCCGAGATCGTGTGGTGCGGCGCCCGGAACGGCCGCCGCGCTACCAGCGATTCGCCGAGCGGCAGGACCCCCGCCACCGAGTGGATCTTCGTGGTCTCCAGCGCCTCGTCGAGACTCATGCGCGGCAGAATGGTCGGCAGCCGGCGCGCCAGCATGGTCTTGCCCGAGCCCGGGGGGCCGACCATCAGGATGTTGTGCCCGCCCGCGGCGGCCACCTCCAGCGCGCGCTTGGCGTGCTGCTGCCCTTTGACCTCGGCGAAATCGACGTCGTCGCGCGACGTTTGCGCGAACAGGCTCGCCACGTCGACCTCGGCGCCCGGCAGCTCCGCCCGGCCGTCGAAGAACGCCGCGAGCTCGGCCAGGCTCGAGGCGCCCAGCACCCGGATCCCCGAGACCACGCCGGCCTCCGGCAGGTTGTCGCGCGGCAGCACCAAGGTCTCGAGCCCCGCCTGCCGAGCCGCCAGCGCGACCGGGAGCGCCCCGCGGATCGGCCGGATCGCGCCCTCGAGTCCCAGCTCGCCGAGCACCGCCACGCGCGCCAGCCGCTCGCTCGCGATCTGCCCCGTGGCGGCAAGAATGCCGACCGCGATGGGCAGATCGAACGCGGAGCCTTCTTTGCGGATGTCGGCCGGGGCGAGGTTGACGGTAATCCTGCGTAACGGGAACTCGTAGCCCGTGTTGACCAGCGCGGCGAACACCCGGTCGCGCCCCTCCTTCACCGCCCCCTGCGGCAGTCCGACGGTGACGAAGGTGGGCAGGCCGTGGGCGATGTCGGTCTCGACGTCCACCAGGTAGGCGTCAATCCCGAGCACCGCGGCCGAGCGGACGCGGGCGAGCATGATTCAAGATGGGGGCGTTCGGCGCCGGAGCCGGTACCGAACGATTGCCGTGGGGGGGAAAACCTACGCGAGGCGAGCACTTGGCAGGGGTCATCGATCACCGTCCGGCGGCGCCGCTCCGCCCATACTCCTGCCGTCATGCACGCTTCGATTCCCTCGCGGTCGCGCGAGATTCTGCTGGCAACGATCCTCACCCTCGCCTGCGCGGGCACGGAGCCGAGCGAGCCGCCGCCCGATCTCTGCCAGAACCTGGTCACCGACAAGGACCCGCACGCCATGACCCCGCTGGCGCGGCCAGCGGTCGGCGCGGCGGTGACCGACCCGGAATTCGGCACGACCATCCGGAGGATCAGCGATGTCGGCGCCGGCGGCGTGCTCAAGCCGATGTACTCGACCATCCCCGCCTGGAACGCGAACGAGTCGTACCTCATCCTCTACCACACCGGCGACGTGGGCGGCCGCCACGAGCTGTACGACGGCCGCACCTACCAGTTCATCCGGGTCCTCGACATCGAGCCGGCGGATCTCGAGCAGGTCTACTGGCACACGTCGGACCCGGACATCCTCTACTACGTGAATCGCTCGCAGCGAGCGCTCGTGCGCTATCACGTGGCGGCGGCAACGAAGGACACGCTACACACCTTCGCCTGCCCGGGCGATGTGACCAGTGGCAACGACCCCATGTTCACCTCCTGGGACTCGCGGGCGATCGGGCTGACGTGCCGGCAAACGGTGGCGCAGCGCGAGGTCTTCGCCTACGACGTCGGGACGGGGACGGAGGGCCCGCGTCTGGCCACGACGCTCGACGTGGCGCCACAGGCCGGCCCGAGCGGCGGGCTCTTCTACCTCATGGGGGACGTGCTGGACGCCTCGATGACCCTGCTGCGGAGCCTCGACGTGGACAACCCGCAGGAGCACGCTTCGCTGGGGCGACTGGCGAACGGCCACGACACCTACAACACCGTCTCGTTCGGGGGCAACCACATCGGCTCGCTCGTCACGCACGACCTGACGGACGCGCGCGCTCGCGTCGTCGTGGGACCCGCGACCGGCTACCCCTACCCGCCGTCCGGTACGCACGTGTCGGCGGTGGCGTACCGCCGGCCGGCGTGGGTGTCCGTCTCGAGCATCGGCGCGACGCCGGACGGCCAGGCGGTGCTGAACAACGAGCTGTACATGGCCGACACGAACCCGGGGGGCGCGGTGTGCCGCGTGGCCCACCACCGCTCCTGGGGGCAAAGCGGCCCGCTGGGGTACTGGGCCGAGCCGCACGTGGTACCGAGCCCCAGCGGGACACGGCTGCTGTTCGGCAGCGACTGGGGTGGCAGCAACACGGTGAACGCCTACGTGGTCGAGCTGCCCTCGTACCGGCCGTAGATCACGGCTCCCGCTTCTTCACCGCCAGCGAATCCGCGCGGGCCTGCAACCGGTCCACCTCGCCGAGGAACGACTCAAGAGAGGTGCTGCGCAGCCAGCGGGTTCCCACCGGCTTGAGGACGCCCGAGAACTCGAGGGTGTCGACGCTCTCGTCACGGTCGGCCTGCTCCACCAGCTCGGCGACCCCGGAGAGGGCGACGGCCACGAGCGCGGCCGCCACGGCGCGACGCCGCTGCAGCATCGAGGATGCGAGCGTCAGGTGGCCATACAGCACCGCCGCTCCGAGGCCGACCAAGCCCACGGCCGCGACGCCGGACATGCCGGGCTGGGACGGGCGCAGGAACTCGGCGTAGGAGGTCACGGTGCTGAGCGCCATGCCGGCGATCAGCCCGGCGGACGCCACGGCGAGATGCGAGAGGAACTGCGGGCGGTGCACCAACACCCGAGACGCGAACGCCCAGCCCCCGGCCCAGATGGCGAGCAGCAGCACGCTGACGAGCGCCGCGCTCACGGGCTCGGCGAAGCTCACCCGGCCGTAGTCCCCCAGATACGACTGCCACGCCACCAGGAGCGGCGCGGCCACGCACACGCCCAGCACGGTCCTGCGGGAGGCCAGCACGCGCCCGAGGCCGGTGATCGCCGGGTCCGGCAGCGCGGCGGGGACGGGCTGATCGGCGAAGCTAAAGCGCACGACGGTCCGCCCGACCCGCAGCTGCAGGCCGGGCCGCAGGGCGACGCGGGACAACCGCTCGCCGCTGACCGCGTCGAACACCCCATTGGTGCTGCCGAGATCCTCGACCACGAGCGCGCCGGCCTCGTCGCGCGCGATCCGAGCGTGCTCCGGGCTGACGTAGCGGTCATCCAGGATGACCGTGCTGCCGTAGCCTCGACCCACGATCGCCGGAAGCGTCTCCAGCCGCGCTCTGGCGGCCACGTGTCCCCGGCGATCGAGCACCTCGACGAAGATCACCGGGCCCACGCGATGCGCTCCAGATAGCGCTGGGCGAGCAGCCGCGCGTTGGCGTAACTGACGCCGGACAGCGTCAGCGTGGTCACGAGCCCGCGGTCGGGCTCTCCCAGCGCCGCCGCACGCATCACGGCGTCGTACAGCCCGGCGAACTTGCGGTAGCGGCGGACGCAGAACACGGTGCGGAAGGTCAGCGTGTCCCGGCGCACGTTGCGGTTGGCGCAGCGGAACGGCGTGACGTCGTCCTTGCTCGCGTCAGGCGCCCAGGCCAGCTCCTGGAACTGATTCGTATAGAGTGCGGCGAAGCGGAACCGGTTCAGCCGGTCGCTCGTGACCAGACGATGCTCGATGCTCAGCAAGCCGGACGAGTGGTCCCGGGAGACGAACACGTAGTCGTCCGTCGAGCACTCGTGATAGACGATCTCGTAGGGCTCGTCTTCGTCGCGCTCGGCGTCGGCCCAGCAGTTGAAGAATGGCGCAGGCTGCGTCGGCAGGCGATACGGGCCCAGCACGACCGCGGAGTCGGCCCCGCTGAACAGGCTCCGCACATACTCGTCCTGATAGCTATGCAGCTGGCGCCCGACGTCGGCGAGCAGGCTGTCGGCGGGCCGGCCGGCCGCCCGCGTCTGGGCGGCGAGCAGCGCCGCCGCCCGATCCACCGGCACCAGAAAGCTGAGCTGGTTGCCCGCGGTCGCGACGTTGACCCCGACGACCACGCCGGCGCCGGTGATCGCGGGGCCGCCGCTCATCCCGGGGTTGAGCGACCCGGTGAAGTGGATCCGCTCGTGCAGCGTGTGCCGCAGAGGGCCGTTGTACGTGCCCTCGACGATCGAGAGGCCGAGGTCGTGCGGGTGGCCCAGCGAGTAGAGTCGCTGCCCCTGCGCGATCCGCGCGGCGCCCAGCCGGAAAAACCCGGGGGGCCGGTGCGCGACCTCGACCACCGCCAGGTCGTGCACCACGTCCACGGCCAGGACGCTCCCGCGGCGCCGCGTGCCGGCCCGGTCCACCACCTCGACGTGGTAGCGATCCGGGTCGTGCACCAGCTTGGCGATCACGTGGTAGTTGGTCACGAGCCGGCCGTCGGGGCTCACCCAGAAGCCGGAGCCCAGCTCGGCTTTCGCGCCGGAGCCGCGCTCGACCACCTCGAGCTTCACGACCTGGTCCGCGAAGCGACGGAACACGGCGGGGGTCGCGCCGGCGTCCTGGGCCACGGCGCCTCCCGGCAGGCCGAGGGCCGTCGCGAGGACGGCGGCGTGGATGGATCGGCTCACATGAAGGGCCGGTAGTAGCCCTGGGCCTCCCAGTAGGCGAGCGACTCCTTGTACGATAGCCCCTGCGGCACCTGCCACCACGGATGCGACGGATCGTCGGACGGCTTCGCGATCCGGGCGCTCTGCACGGTCACGCTCGAGCGGCAGTACGCGCACGCGTAGGCCTCGGCCGCCGGGCTCACCCACCAGATGTAGGGCGCCCCGGCCACACGACGCCAGGCGTCGCACGCGTGCGCGGTCGCGACGTAGAACACCGGGGGTTGGTCCACGTCCTGGGTGAACCCGCAGAACTTGCACATGCGAAAGCGGCGGTGCCCCTCGTCCTGCCGCGGGCCGTAGAAGCCCGTCCGGCGGCAGTGCGGACAGGTGGGAGGCGGCGCGTGCGCCGTGCGCAGCGCGCCCATCTCGGCTTGCCAGTCGGCGGCGGTGTAGTCCATCATGAGCTCCGCAGGGGATGTCCGACCCGCCCAATGATGATGTGCGCGGTCGCCCGGCGCTATGGCGGACGGTCCTTATGGCCCGGCCGGACCGCCGGGGAAGGCGCGGGCCCGGAGGACCTAGCGGACCGGCAGCTGGACGTGCAGGTGGTCCGCGGTGCCCGTATGCTGGAGGGTGGCGAAGCCTATCAGCTCGAAATAGACCTGCACCAGGCGGTTCTTCACCTCCCCGCGCCCGATGGTCCGCAGGTCGACCGCATGCGCCCACCCATCGGCCTGGTGGTAGTGCCGGGTGCGGTCGTTCACCGGGAGGCCCATGCGCGGATAGTCCGCGGGCACCCGGCGCAGGTCAGTGATCATGAGGTCGCTGTCGGCGAGGATCAGGGTCGCGAGGGCGACCCGCAGGAGCGGGTGGGTCGCGGTGTACTCGGCGCGCACGGCCTCGCTCTTCGCGTTGACGCTCGCGACGTAGACGAGCGTATAGCCGCACCAGCAGGCCACGAGCGGCAGGGCGACCCACCGGGCCACCAGCGTCAGCCGGGCGCGCCCGGTCAGCCGGCGGGAGAGCCAGCCGCTGTAGAACGTGACGACCGCGAGCGCGAGTCCGGCACCGCCCGCGAGCGCCGGCCAGGTCGACCACCCCCGGTCCCCATACAGGGCGACAGCGCCCCGCACCAGCACGACGAACGGCAGGACGACGGCGATCCCCAGCTTCACGAACGCCGCCGTGACAGCGGTGGCGAGGGCCGCCGGCCGGGGCATCGCGCGGCGGGCCGGGATGGCCTGCGCCCGCTCCGCCACGCGCTTCTCCCAGTCGCGCCGCGCCTCGCGCTTCAGGGCGTTCAGCTTCTGTTCCAGCGACGCAACCGGCATGGCAGGGACTACGGGACGGCAGGTCGGCTGTTTCGGAGATCAGACGCGGCAAAGCTAGACGCACAGACGCGTAGACGCACAGGCGAGAACAGGTCGTAGTGAGCAGGTCTGCCTGAATCCCACCACCGGTTCACCGCTGTGCGTCTGTTGCGTCTACGCGTCTAGCTTTGCCGCGTCTGCTGTGATCTGTCCCTTCTACCCGTCCGTGCGTCTATTTCAATCCTATGGATACGCCGACCTGCACCACCGCGAGCTGCACCCCACGCTCGACGGTCTGCACGCTGATCGAGCCGTCGCTCGAGGCCGTAACACCGTTCTCGACGACGTAGCGAGCGGCATCGTGGTCTACGTAGCGGCCGGCGAGATGGAGGTAGACGGGCGAGCGGCTGCCGCTGACCCGCAGCTGCACGCCGCCCCCGACTTCACGCGCGAGCGCAAAATCGTCGAGCGTCGAGCTGCTGCCGTAGCCACCGCAGCCGCAGTCGCCGCCGAACCAGGTCGTGAAGTAGCCGCCGCCGATGGTGCCGTATCCGTATAGCTTGAGGGGTCCCGCGCTGATCGTCAGCTGCGGGCCCAGCCCGAGCGACGCGATGAGACTGTGGGTCTCCACACGGCCCGTCCCTGGGCCCAGGTCGTAGCGGTGGTCGTAGAACAGCGCCGATCCGGCCACTCGCAGGCCGATGGGCAGGCCCGCGGTGGCTTCGACAGCGAAGCCGCCGCGGGTGCCGGTGAAGCCACGGAACTCGCCGACCGGCCGCGCCACAATGAAGCCCAATCCCGCGGTCCCCGCTTCGCGAACCTCGCGGAGCTGCGCGCTCGCCGAGGGTGCCACGGTCAGCACGAGTGCGGCGGCGACACCCAGCTGCCATCCGGTCCGTCCGATTGCTGCGCTCATGAGTGCCCGCCCCTCGTTTTGGAGTGTGACCGATGCGACCGTCGCGCACCCCAAAGGCAACGCACGTGCCCGGAGACGGCGCGGCACCCAGGCGCTTGCACCCCAGTGAGTTAGCTGCTCGCCCCCGGCCCGGGGGGGTGGGTGCCGGCATGGCCTGAAAAGGGGACACGAGATGCAGATCGGCTACGACGACTTCGCGAAGATCGACGTGCGGGTGGGGCGAATCGTGCAGGTGGACGAGTTCCCCAAGGCGCGCAAGCCCGCCTACAAGCTGCGGATCGATTTCGGCGAGCTAGGGGTGAAGACGTCGAGCGCCCAGATCGTCAAGCACTACGACGCGACAGCACTCAGGGACAGGCTGGTGCTCGCCGTCGTGAACTTCCCGCCGCGACAGATCGCGGACTTCTGGTCCGAGGTGCTCGTGCTCGGCGTCATGCTCGGAGAAGGCGACGTGGTGCTGGTGGGGCCGGATCGGGATGTGCCGCTGGGGAGCCGGATCGGCTGACGGCCGGGAGACGGGAGGCGGGAGACGGGGGGGGATCTCTCCCCTCTCTCCTCTCCCGCCTCCCGCCTCCCGCCTCCCGCACCTAGGGTAACAGCGCGATCACCGCCCCCACACCCCACACGGCCAGCCAGACGAGCCCCGCGAGTATCGCCAGCACAGCCGCGGCGACGCCCGCCAGGGTCATCGCGCTGGCACGGCGCGTGGCGGCGGGGGCGGCCACCCAGTGCTCGAGCAGCTCGAGGTTGCGCCGGTTCGCTTTCCAGCCGATGTCGAAGAGGTCCCCGGCAATCGGGATGGCTCCGACGCCCGCGTCCACGGCGACGTTGAAGAGCATGCGGAGGAGTACGGCGGCGGGGGCGCCGAGGCGCGCCCCTACCCACATGCCATAGAGGGCCACGAGCCCGCTCACGGCGTCGCCCACGCCGGGAAGCAACCCGAGCACGGCATCCAGCCCGACGCGGAGCGGCGTCCCCGGGACGGGCACCGCCTCGTCGAACACGCGCGTGACGGTGCGCAGCGGTGCGAGCGCCGCCGAGGCCGGCGGTCGGCTAGGGCCGGGCGACGGCACCGGCGCCGAAACGGGCTTCGACGTAGTCGGCGAGGATCTTCAGGAAGTCGGAGACGATCGCGTCGCCCTTGAGCGTGACACTGAGCTTGCCGTCCACGTAGACCGGGGCCTTGGGCTCCTCGAAGGTCCCCGGCAGCGAGATGCCGATGTCGGCGTGCTTCGACTCTCCAGGACCGTTGACCACGCAACCCATCACGGCGACCCGCAGGCCCTCGGACCCGGGGAAGCGCGCCTGCCATACGGGGCGCTGCTCGCGGAGATACGTCTGGATCTGCTCCGCCATTTCCTGAAAAAACGTCGACGTCGTGCGGCCGCACCCTGGGCAGGCGGTGACCTGGGGCGTGAAGCTGCGGAAGCCCAGCGACTGGAGGATCTGCTGAGCGATCTCCACCTCTTCTGTGCGGTCGCCCCCGGGTCGAGGGGTCAGCGAGACCCGGATCGTGTCGCCGATTCCCTCCTGGAGCAGGAGGGCGAGGCCGGCGGTACTGGCCACGATCCCTTTCGCGCCCATCCCCGCCTCGGTGAGCCCGAGGTGCAGGGGGTAGTCCGACCGGGCGGCCAGCCGGCGGTACACGGCCACGAGGTCCTGCACGCCCGACACCTTGGCGGACAGGATGATCCGGTCATGCGGGAGGCCGCAGGCCTCGGCCAGCTCGGCCGATCGCATGGCGCTCGCGACCATCGCCTCGAGCGTGACGTCCAGCGCGTCGCGCGGCTCGGGGCGCTCCGCGTTCTCGTCCATCAGCTCGGTGAGGAGCTGCTGATCCAGGCTGCCCCAGTTCACGCCGATGCGCACGGGCTTGCCCTGGTCGATGGCGACCTGAACGATGGTCCGGAAGTTCTCGTCCCGCCGGCGGGCGCCGACGTTGCCCGGGTTGATCCGGTACTTGGCGAGTGCCGCCGCGCACCGCGGGTGACGGGTGAGCAGCTGGTGCCCGTTGTAATGGAAGTCGCCGATGACGGGGACGTCGACCTGTGCAACGATGTCGGGCACGGCCTGCGCGGCCTGGTCGTGGTTGACCGTGACCCGCACCAGCTCGCTCCCGGCGCGGTGCAGGGCCCGCACCTGCGCGACGGTCGCGGCGACGTCGGCCGTATCGGTGTTGGTCATCGACTGCACGACGATCGGGTGGGGGCTGCCCACCTTTACGCCGCCGATGTCGACGGTCACGGTCTTGCGGCGGAGAGGCGCAGTCACGACGGATAAATACGCACTACGTCAGGGGAGTGCGTAAGGGGAAGGCTCCCCTAGGTGCTCAGAATACCTCGTCCTGGACTACGATCCGAAGATCGAGCGCGCGGAGCCGGACGGTGCCCTGCATGCCGGTAGCGCCGGTGTTGGCGACCACGGCGCGGAAGGCAAGCCACACTTCGCTGCCCGTGAAGAGAGAGTTGAGCGTGCTGACCAGCTCGGCGGACACCGTGTCCCTGGTCACCGCCCCGGGGCTCACCGCACCGCCGAAGCTGAAGGCCGGCGATCCGCTGAAGATCGTGCTCGAATCCGCCGATAGGAACGCCTCGACCGTGATGTTCCCGGTGCCCGTCACGTTGTCGAGATCGGCGATCACGAACACGTACGCCGTGTCGACGATCGAGTTACCCAAATTGCCCGGCAGCACGACCTTGACGCTGTCACTCCCGACGGTGTCGGACACCCCCGGAGGGATGGAGGGGATCGGAAGGGGGGGATACCGCAGCGTGTCGTTGCCCGCGCCCTGCATGAAGCTGTAGACGTCCACGTTGAGGATCAGTCGGCCTTCCCCGCAGCCGGCCACGAGCATCGCGGCCGCGAGCGTCGCGCTCACCCAGGCAGAGCGCATCGTGCGCTCCATCAGTAGATGCTGATCGACGAGCCGAGCGCGACGGCGCGCTCGCCCGTGATCCCTCCGGCGTACGTCGTGATGGCGACGTCGAGCCCGAACGACCCGAACCGCAGCCCGATGCCGCCCGAGAACTGGCTCTTCTTGAGCTGGTCGCGCACCACGCCGCCGCGCAGCGCGAGGAGCCCCATGCGCTGCTCGACCCCGATGCCGAGCCGGGTCCCGCGCGTGGTGTTGACGACGTGCGCGCCGATCGTGGTCCGCTCGCCCGCCTGGTAGGCGAGGTTGGCCACCCAGGCCATGGGGATCTCGGTCTCGGTCTCCGTGCTCGTCGCGATCGGCGTGGTCACGATCTCATCGGTCGTGGTGTCCCACACGGCGCGCTCGATGCGCGCCTCCGGCCACGTGAGCGTGACGCCGATGTCGGTCGCGCCGAGCCCCACCTCGAACGGACCTGAGATCCAGACGACGCCCAGGTCGCCGCCCCAGCCGGTGCCGAAGCCCCGGTCGGTGCCCGAGTACTGCGTGATGGCCACGAGGTCGGGCGTCACGGGGTTGGAATCGGCGAAGATCGTGTCGCCCGTCGTGATGCCGGCCGTGCCCGTGGTGCTCCCGTACGATACGCCGACGTAGTAGCGCAGGGCGCCGCCGAGATAGAGCCCGCGGGTGGTGTCACCCGCGATCCGGCCGGAATAGCCGAGCATCGGCGCGAAGCCTCCCTGGACGAGTCCGTCGCCCAAGAGGCCATAGCGCGTGTTGGTCTGTGCGGGTGCCGCATCGTGCAGAAACGACGTCAGGGCGCTGTCGAGCTGCATCCCGAGGTCGCGATGGAACCAGGCCGACACCCCAAGCCGCACGCCCTTGACGTCGAACCCCATGTCGAACAGCCGGCTCACGTCGCCGATCCCGAACCGCTCGGTCGGCACCAGCAGCTTGGCGTCGCCGAGATCGACGATGAGCTCGTTCTTGCCGATCGTGAACTCGACGTCGCTCGTCGGCGTGCGGGGCTCCTCGATCTGGTAATAGAAGCTCTTGACCAGCGGGGTGAGGGCGTAGTTCACGACCCGCACCGGGTTCCAGTAGGACGAGTCGAAGTCGAAGGCGGCGCTGTCCTCCAGCACCTGGATCAGCCCGAGCGGGATCGGGATCGTCGATTTCGGGCGTCCGTGGACCTCGCGGGCGGGCACGTTGCGGTAGGCGGGATTGTACCGCGCGATGGCACCGCCGCGATCGAGCGTGACGCCGCCCATGGCCACCGTGCGCGCGTCGAGCGTCAGACCCTGGGCGGCGGCGGGGGCGGCGCCACCGCACAGCGCTACGACGACCCCGTACCCGAGCCAGCGGTATCGCACCATCGTCACTCACCGAACGGGACAAGGGAACGCCCTCGGACACCCACCCCGAGAGCGCAAGGAGGCGACGCTTCTCCCAAGTGCCCGTACGATAACGGGCTGCGCCCCGAACTGGCGTGACTCAGGTCACCCGGCGGATGCGGCCCGGAGCCCAACGGTGATGGTCGTGCCGCGCCCCGGGGTGCTGGCCAGCGTGACCGTCCCGCCCCAGCTCTCGACCAGGCGGCGCGTGATGGCGAGCCCCAGCCCGGCCCCGCTGGATTTGGTGGAGAAGGTCGGCTCGAACACGCGAGCCAGCACGTCGGGCGCGATCCCCCGGCCGTCGTCTTCGACGGTGAGCCGCCGGCCGCCGTCGCCCACGCGCATCACGACGCGACGCGCGCCCGCTTGCCGGGCGTTCTCCAGCAGGTTGACGAGCACTTCCTTGACCTCGTCGCGACGCGCCAGCGCCGGCGCGGCACCCTCGTCGACGACCTCGATCCGCGCCGCCGCTCCCGGTGCGCGGGCGCTCCCCTGGCCCAGCGTGTAGAGCTGGACGACCTCTCGCGCCGCGGCAAGCAGATCCACCGGCTCCAGCGGGAGATGGTCCGGGGCGGGCGCCCCGAACCGGGCGAACGCGCGCGCGATCCCATCCAGGCGATCGATCTCGGCCAGGATGCGCGCGGCGGTCTCCTCGAGCGTCGCATCGAACGACGCGCGCCGGCTGCCGGCCCGCCGCGCCCGCTGCAGGTGCTGGATGCCGAGCCGGATCGGCGTCAGCGGGTTCTTGATCTCGTGGGCGACCTGGCGGGCCAGCTCGCCCCAGGCGAGGACGCGGGCGGCGCGCGTCGACGCGGTGGTGTCGTCGAGCGCGACGACGCAGCCGTCCGGGGGCGAGCCGAGCGCGGCGAGCTGCACGCGGATCTGACGCCCGTCGATCTCCAGCTCGCGCTCCGCGATCCCCTCGCCGCCCCCGGCGAGGAACTCGCCGACCGCGTGCCAGACGGGCCGCCACGCCGGGGCCGTGGCCTCGGGCAGGGCGGCGCCGGGATCGAGCGCCGTGCCGAGCAGCTCCGCGGCCCGCGGGTTCGCCAGCGTCACGCGGAGCCCGTGGTCCACCGCCAGCACGCCCGTAGCCACGTTCGCCAGGACCCGGGCCGTTCGCCGCCGCGCCTCCTCCAGCGCCTCGCGGCCGCGACGCACGTCGCTCGCCATGCGGTCGAAGGCCGACATCACCGGCTCGAACTCCTGCGGCGCGCCGGGCGGAAAGGCGGGCGGGGCCGCGCCTCGCCCCACCGCGAGCGCCGCCTCGCGCAGCGCCGCGACGGGCTCGGTCAGCCCCCGCGCCACCACACCGGCCAGCAGCCCCGCGGCCCCGAGTCCAGCCACAGCGGCCAGGATCAGGGCGAGCGCCAGGTCTTCCCGCTCGAGGCGCACCGCTTCGTCGTCGAGCAGCTGGGGCACCGCGAGAATCGCGGCCTCTCCGGGCGGCTCGGCGCGCACCACGCGGTAACCCACCCGCACCGCACGGCCCGCGGCGCGGCCGTCGGCTGCGGCTTCCAGCTCGTCATGCAGCGCGAGCCGTCGGTACACCGCCGGATCGAGGAACGGATCCACGAGGCCAAGCTCGGTCAGCACCGGAGCGCTCGCGCCCGCCAGGACGCCGTCGCGGTACATCCAGAGGTCGGCCTCGAGCCGGCCGGCCAGCTCCACGACGGACCGGCGCTGGCCGGCGGGCGACTCCAACGCCACCGCCGCGGCCGCCAGCGCGGCGCTGCGCAAGGTCTGGCGGATCAAGAGATCGCCGTCGCGCCGGGCCTCGTCGCCCAGACGCGCCAGGCCCCAGAGCGCGAACGCCACCACCGGCAGCACGAAGAACGCCGCCAGGGCAGCCGTGAGCCGTGCGCGGTAGCTGGCGCGCAGCGCGGCGAGCGAGCCGGGGATACGAACCCGAACGCCTTCCTGCGTCGCCAAACTGACCGCCCAGGCCGACGCGAGCAGCACGAGATCGAGGAGGACCACGAGGGCGCCCCGCACCAGCAGCGCCCAGAAGCCCCGTAGCTCCACCCGGACGTGCACGTGCCGCACACCGCCCGGCAGATCGATGCGCTGATCGCCGCGCGCCGACCACCCCGCGCGCGTCCACACCAGATAGCCGCTGGGCGCCTCGAGGGCGGTGCCGGGCAACCCCAGCGAGATCGTGTACGGCGGCTCGACCACCGGCTCGCCGCGGAGGAACCGCGCGACCCGGTCGGTCGCCACGAGCCGCGACCGGGGTGCGACGCCCACGGTCAGCACGTCGCCCGAGGCGATTCGAGTCGCCAGGACGTAGTGGACCCCCGGAATGCGCTCGAGCCGCTCGACACCCGGCGCCACGACGCCTGGAGCGCGCGCGACCGCGGACCGGAGCTGGGCGCCGCGCGCCAGGGTCGCCAGGAGCGGCGTGGGGAGATCGAGATTGGCGAGCCGCAGCTCGGCGCGCAGGCCGCCGTCGGGTGCCCAGAGGGCGAGGACCGTCGGGTAGGCGTCGGCGGCGAGCGGTGACTGGAGCCAGAGGGCGTACAGATCGCCCGCCGCCACCGGCGGCGCGACGCGCAGGACCTGACCGCCGAGCCGCTCGAGCAGCGCCGCGGCCACCGGGTCGCCCTGGCGACCGAGGCGCCGGACGTCGCGAGCCGCGAGCGCGAAGCGGCCCTCGAGCGCGGCGTTCCACGTCACGAGCGCCGCCGCGGTGCCCGCCACGGTGGCGATCGCGAAGAGCACCCAGCGGCGGGGCGCGGGCACGAGGACGCCGACGAGCGCGGGCAACCAGAGGTAGGTATACCACTCGGGCCAGGCGCCCTGCGGCCGCCACAGCCAAATGCCCGTGATCGCCGCGGCCGTCGCCCAGAAGCAGGCGGCCGGGAGGGTCCACGGCACCCGGCGGGGCTCCAGGGGCCCGCGCACCAGCGCGGCCGCGAGCAGCACGAGCGCCATGCTGTTGGTCGCCAGGGCGGCCTCCCAGGAGAGCCACAGGCCGAAGCCGACGCCGCTGGCGGGCGGGGCGATGCCGCGCCCGAGGTAGCGCACGAGGAACGGCGCGGCGAGCACCAGGAGCAGTGCCAAGACGACGGTCCACCAGCGACGCTTCAGGCCGCGCCGCCACAGCGCGCCGGCGGCGACGAGGAGCAGGACGCCGAGGACCGCGGCGGCGCCGGCGGAGGTGCCGAACGGGCCCAGGACCGGCCGATAGAACGTCGCCGGGGAGAGGAGGCGCAGCGGCTCGAGCGTCGAGGCCGAGCCGGCGCGCCCCAAGGTCCAGGCGCTCGCGAGCACGACGATCCAGCGCCACCGCCCGGCCGGGGCGGACCAGAGCATGAGGAGCAACACACCCACGAGCATGAGCCGGGCCGATTCCGCCGTGCGCGTCAGCGCCGCGAGCTTGGCGTCGCCTTGCGCGGGCGGCTGCGGCTGCACGCTGAACAGCGTGTCGCCCTGGTCAGTCGCGTAGTCGAACACGTCCGTTCCGAGGGGGCTGGTGCCCGGCGCGAAGAAGCGGAGCGCCACGCCGTGCTGGCGGGCGAAGGCGACGCCGAGGGCGCTGGCGCGGTCCGGTACCGCGGGTGCGGCGTCGAGCAGGACGGTACCCACAGCCGTGCCGCCGCCCTGCGTCTGGCGTCGGGCCTCGAGCGACAGGTAGAATGGAGTGATGACCGTACGCAGCTCAGCCGTGTCCCGGGCGGGAAGGAGTCGGTGCCGGCCCGCCCACGCGCGGGGACGCCCGGCGGCGTCGAGCACTGCGACGCCCCGCTCGAGCCCGCCGTCGGCCCGCGGCAGCGCCGCCGCCAGCCGCTCGAACTGCGCGGCG
>CAZVSO010000004.1:8764-37989 GCA_964629425.1 uncultured Gemmatimonadaceae bacterium | reverse complement strand
GGCTCGTTTGTTTTCCCGTTTCCCGAATTCCGTTTCCCCTCTATTGCGGCAGCGCGAAGTGCCGGATGAGCCCGAAGGCGACCCGGTAGTTCTCCTCGTTGGGGCCGCCCACGGGGATCCGCACCGCGGCGCCGACCTCCCACGCCTCGGCGAACTCCCAGCGGAACTCAGGCGCGATCGCCCAGCTCACCGGTCCGCCGCCGGTCGAGAACTCGGCGATCGTCTCGACGATGGGCGTGACGCCGAGCGGTGAAGTCCAGGAGAGCACGGCGCTTACCTCGGCGTGCGGGTCCTCGTCGCCCTCGAGCGGGACGTCCAGGTGTCCCCCGCCCTGCAGCAGCCACCGGCGCTCCGGGCCGAACGGCAGCCAGCCGAGCACGAACGGCGCCGCGGCCGCATGCTCCTCGCCCAGGCCGCGGGCTTCGTCGCCCGTGGGCAGCTCGAGATCGGCGCCCACCGCGAGGATGAACCTCCGGCGGTCGTTGATCGCGGCGAGCTTCGCGCCGACGCTCACGTCGCCGATGCCGGTCTCCGCGGGAAGACCATCGGGCGTCAGACGATGGACTGGTGCGTGCATGATCAGCGAGAAGTTGCGCACCAACGCCCACTCGATCTCGAGCTGCGCGGTGGCCACGTCGCCACGGTCACCGCTCGCGAAGAACAAGTCGGGCCGCAGCTTGCGCTCGATGTAGGCGTTTTCCGTAAAGAAGGCGTCGATGAAGTGCGGGCCCGGCCCCCGGTGGGAGTGCTGGGCCTCGTCGTGCGTGTGGTCGTGGGAATGCTCGTCGTCCTGCGCGACCGCGCCGGCGGGCGCGACGAGGTAGGCGACACCGAACAGGATGAGCGGTAAACGCATGAGATCTCCGGCGTGGGACCTGAGTTGGGCTTCAGTTGTCAGTTGTCAGTTATCAGTCGTCAGGTACCAGGAAGCGCTGACGGCTGATGACTGATGACTGATGACTGACGACTGACGACTTCTGGGCCTCAGGCCCTAGCTGGAGGAGCGTTCGCGAGCGGAAGGAGATGCGGGGTCCGCGCGAGGCGCGCCGCATGAGACTCGTCGGCGATGCTGCAGCGCCCCGCCGGCACGGCGACGGCCACCGGTGCCATCGGCCCGCCGGGCGCCGGCGTCGAAGTCCCGACATGGCAGGCGCCGAGGCAGGTGCAGGCGACGTGGGGGTCGCCTGCCGGCTGCTCGGCGTGGCCTGGTACCCGGGCGTGTGACGGTGCTGCGTCGCCCGGAACCTCGGCGTCGTGCCGCGGGCAGTGGCCCAGGCCAAGCCCGGCTCTCGCTCCCGCGAACAGGAAGAGGAGCGTGAGAGCGAGGGCGAGCGGTCCGGAGGCGCGGGAGTGGATGATCGTCATGCGGTGGTCGTCATGATACCGCAGGGATCGTACATGCGGAAGGTGGCGCCCGGGTTGATGCGCCCTGCTTGCATGCACGCGCGCGGTTGTGTATTGTCCCAGCACTTGAGAGGTCACCGCAGCCAGTTTCGCTGCGCCGTTGGAGCCGGGAAGCTATGAGCGACCCGGCTCGTTCGTTTCTCGTTCCCCGTGTCCCGTTCCTACCCTTCCCCCGTCCCCCGTGCCCCGTCCCCGCCCCTGAGATAGCTCCCATCCGGCCCCAGCTCCCACGCCGTGGGGTCGGCAAGCTCGGTCGTGAGAATGGCATCGAGCCGGGCGCAGGCGGCCGGATCGCGCACGGGAGCGACGACCTCGACGCGGCGGCGCAGGTTGCGCGGCCGCCAGTCGGCCGAGCCGATGTAGTACTCCGGGCTCCCCCCGTTGTCGAACGCGAAGATGCGCGCGTGCTCGAGGAAGCGGCCGAGGATCGAGCGCACGCGGATCCGCTCGGAGAGTCCCGGCACTCCGGGCCGCAGGCAGCAGATGCCGCGGACGACGAGGTCGATCTCGACGCCGGCCTGGGCCGCGCGGTAGAGGGCCGCGATGACCTCGGCGTCGGCGAGGCCGTTGAGCTTGACGCGGATCCGCCCGCCTCGTCCGGCACGGGCGTGCGCCGCCTCGCGCTCGATCAGCTCGATGAAACGGGCCAGCAGGTACGTGGGGGCGACGAGAATGCGCCGGTAGGCGGCCTGCGGTGGCTTGGCCGAGCCGGTGATCTCGTTGAACAGGTCGCCCAGATCGGCGGCCAGCTCGGGGTCGGCCGAGAGGAGCCCCAGATCGGTGTAGAGCTTCGCCGTCGCGGCGTTGTAGTTGCCCGTGCCGACGTGCACGTAGCGCCGCACGCCGTCGCCCTCCCGCCGCGCGACCAGCGCCACCTTGGCATGGGTCTTCAACTCGACCAGCCCGTAGACCACCTGGATGCCCGCGCGCTCGAGCTTCTTGGCCCACTCGATGTTGCGCGTCTCGTCGAAGCGCGCCTTGACCTCCACGAACACGGCGACATCCTTGCCGGCGGCGGCGGCACGGATGAGCGCGTCGACGATCGCCGAGCGGCCGCCCGCGCGGTACAGCGTCAGCTTGATCGACTGGACGTCGGGGTCGTCCGCGGCCTCGCGGAAAAAGCGCTCCACGCTCGCCTCGAACGCATCGTACGGATGGTGCACCAGCATGTCGCCTTCGCTGAGGAGCGCGAAGATCGACCGGTCGGGCGCGAGCGGCGCGCGTGCGTGGAACGGCGGGAACTGGAGGTCGGGGCGCGGCAGGTCGGCCACCTCGCGGAGCGCGGTCAGGTCGAGCAGGCCGTCGACCTCGTACACGTCGGCGGGGCCCAGCGGGGCAGCCCGGCTCTCGCGCTCGAGTCGCAGCTCGCGCAACAGGAGATCTCGCATCCGGACCGGCATGTCGCGCTCGATTTCGAGCCGCACGACCGCCTGGAACGGGCGGCGCTGGACTTCCTCCTCGAGCGCCTGGAGCAAGTCCGCCGCGGCCCGCTCGTCCACCTGGACGTCGCCGCCCCGTGTCACGCGGAAGGTCGCCGCGTGCTCGATCTGCCACGCGGGGTAGAGCCGTGCGAGGTTGGCGCGGATCACGTCTTCCACGGGCACGAGAACCCCGCCCGCCGGAAGCGGGACGAGACGCGGAGCGCTCGGGGGCACGCGCAGGTACACGAAGTGGTACGGGCCGGTCCGCGGATCACGCACCATGACCGCGAGCGAGAGCGCGAGGCTGCGGAGCTGAGGAAACGGGTGCCCGGGCGCCTGGGTCATGGCGCGCGGCGTGAGCACCGGGAACAGCTGTCGCTCGAAATAGCCCGTCGCCCAGGCCCGCTGGGCTTCGTCGAGCTCGGCCCAGCGGCGGATGAGAATCCCCTGCGCACCCAGCGCGGGGAGGCAATCGGCCAGGCACCGGGCATGCCGCGCGAATAGCTGGCGCACGCGTACGGCGACCGCGTCGAGCTGCTCGGCCGGCGTCAATCCGTCGGGACCGGACTCGTCCGTGCCCTCCGCCACGGCCTGTTTGAGCGCTGCAACCCGCACGACGAAGAGCTCGTCCAGATTGGCCGCGACGATCGAGAGAAACCGCACGCGCTCGAGCAGCGGGACCGAGCGGTCTTCCGCCAGCGCGAGCACCCGCCCGTTGAACTCGAGGGCGCTGAGCTCGGCGTTGATGAACTGCTCGGGCGCGCGCAGGGCGGGATCGAGCGCCGGCGCGGCGAGGACGGGCCGGCTCAACCGCTCGCGCACGAGGTCTGCCCTGGCGGCCGGCGGCGGCGGGCCGGCGAGCGCCTGGGACACGAGGTCGGAGCGGGTCGCCAGGGTCAGGGCCGACAGCGTGAGGGGATCGCGCAGGGCCGGGGAGCCCACGCGCCCCACGACATCCTCGAGCGCGAGCCACGCGAGGGCGGGCCGGCCGGGCGACGGCGTCTCGACCGTGACGCGCAGCGCGAGCCACACCTCCAGCGCGGCCCGGCTCGCGCCGCCGGGCACCGTGCCGAGGGGCGCGAGCTGGGCCGTGGCATGGCCGAACGTCGAGCGCAGCAGCCGGCGGCACGCCTCTTCGCCGCTGCCCTCGAGCACCGGCAGCCGCAGCACACCGCCGTCGGCGAACAGGGCGATCCGCCCCTCGTCCAACGCGAGCACCGCGACCGCGCGCCCCGCCTGCACCCGTCGCGCCAGGGCGTCGGTCTCGAGCGACCGCATCAGCTGTTGCGCGCGGTCGAGCCGGTCGACCAGCACGGGCCGCAGACCGTGCGCGTCCAGCAGCGCCTGGGCCACGGTCTCGAGGCGCGGCGCGCCCGGGCGCAGCCGCCGGATCACGAGCTCCTGGAACCGCCCCGACACGCCGCCCGCGGCCACCGTGACCGCGTCGTAGGCGAGCTCGAACCGTGGCCGGGACGGCCAGCGCCCGCGAGCCACGCGCACGATCCGGTCGGTCTCGAGGTCTGCGACCGCTTGCAGCCGCGCCGGGTCGGCGAGCGCGCGCAGGCGTCGCGCCGGCTCCGAGGCGCCCGCGAAGGCCGCGGGGGCGTCCGGCTCGGACACGAGCGACTCCACCGCCTGCGCCGGCGTCACCACGGCACCCTGCCCCCGGCCGCCCAGCGTGATTGTGAGCACGCGCCGGTCGTCCACGAAGTAGCGGAATCGGCAGGTGAGCCCGCGGCGCTCGAGGCTGCCGTCCGCGGTATCGAAATAGACGTCCCGAAAGAAGGTTTTCGACTCGGGGCTGGCGCGCAGCCCGTGCGGCAGCGGCTCGCCCGACAGGCGGGTCAGGAGATCGAGGGAGGGGACGTCACAGCGGAATCCGCCGCCCGGCTCCATGCTCAGAACATGAACCCGGCGCGCACGTATAGGCCCGTGTGCTCGGCGCTTTGCGCCAGCGCGACCGTGAGCGTGTTCCGGCGATTGAGAAACGAGAGCCACAGGCCGCCGCCCGCCGCCGAGTGCCAGACGTCGTTCGGGTCGTTCGTGAGGTAGACGCGCCCCACGTCCGCCAGGCCCAGAACGCCCACCTCGCCCGGCAGAAAGACGAACATGTTGAACAGCTTGACCCGCAGCTCGGCGTTGCCCCAGGCCCCCGGCCCCCCGGCAAAGCGATGCTCGGGGAACCCCCGCACGGTGCGCGCCCCGCCGACGTAGATCACCTCGTGAAACGGGATCGAGCTCCCGGTCACGTCACCCGCGCCCGCGCGGAGCGCCAGGGTCGCCGCCGCCGGGTGGCCCACGGACAGGTACGTCGAGATCTCGCCGCGCAGCGCGAGGAACGGATCCGCCACGTCGAGCGCGGCCGGATAGTAGCTGCCCGCCAGGTCGAGGTAGAGCCCGCGCGTGGGGAAGTTCGTCAGGTCACGGGTATCCCAGCGGAAGCCGGCCTGCACCCCGAGCTGGGAGAAGTCGCCGTCCCCGTAGTGGGGGTTGACCGCGATGAAGCTCCCGGGCTCGGGCTCGGTGCGGGCGTGCTTGAACACGCCGTTGAGGGAGAGCTTCCCGGCCTTCCCCATCAGGAACGCGATCCCCGGCGCGACCACGTACTGCTGCTGGTGCAGCTTGTAGAAATCGGTCGAGCCCGTGTCGGGCGTTTCGTTGCCGAAGCCATAGAAGTTGAGGGCCTCGATGCCGGACGCCCGGAGGTATAGGGTCGCGATGGCCGGCGGCACGAGGCCGCGGAACTCGCCCTCCACCTCGGTCCGGCCGCGCTGGGCGCCGAACGCCCACCCGGCGCGCACCATCCAGCGAGTCTTGTAGGGAACGTGGCGGAACCCGTAGCCGGTGTAGACGAACCCGCCGCCCAGGAACAGCCCGAGGTCGGACGAGTAGCCGAGCCAGGAGATGGGGTTCACGACCGAGCGCTGGTCCGGCGGCCCGAGCAGGGTGAGCGAATCGCGCGGTGGGGGGTCGTAGCGTCGCGTGTCGACCTTGGTGCCGGCCCCGCGCCCGAAGCGGTTGTTGCCGCGGTCGTCGTAGAACCGCTGCTTGCCGCCGCGGGCCGAATCGACGAGCGCGTCGTCGCCGCCGCCGCCGATCACGCGCAGGATCGGCCCGTCGTCCCCGCCGCGCACCAGGAGCCGGTCGTCGCCGCCGTGCAGGTAGAGCCGGATCTCTTCGGTCTCGCGCGGATCGAAGGTGCGGTCGTACGAGGGCCGGCCGCCCGCGGTGAGGGCGACCCGGACCCGGCCGTCACCGAGCCGCTCGATGACGCCGTCCTCGCCCGCGTCGCTCGCGTGGATCTCCGGCGTGCGGGCGAGCAGGGCGTAGAACCGCGCCGCCGCCTGCGGCAGGTGGTCGCGCCGCGCGCGCAGCGCGCGCGCCAGCTCGGGCCCGCCCCTCGCATAGTACTCGGGCGGGAGCCGGCGCACGGCGGCGTCGATAACGGAGTCGGTGAGCCGCGCCTGCACGGCCGTCGCCAGTGAGTCCCAGCTGCGCCGGTCGAGGGACGCCAGCAGCCGCCGGTCGATCCCGCGCCCGGTCCACGTGAGGCGCCGCAGGCTGGGGTACTCGTCCTCGAAGCCGACCAGCTCCGGGTGGTAGAAGCCCGAGAGCCAGGGGAGAAGCCCATCCAGCCGCGAGAACGCCTGGTCGCGGTCGCGGGGGATGGGCCGCCAGTGGTGCACGCGGCTGCGGTCGTCCGCCCCGTCGTCGAAGCGAGCCCAGCGCCACTGGTCGGCGTGGCGGTCCCAGTCTCCCACGTACACGTCGAGCAGCCGGGCGGTGAGAAAGTCGCGCGACGCGACGCGGTGCGCGGGGTTCTCCTCGAGCCGATCGAGCAGCTTCTGCGTGCCGACGAAGTCCACGGCACCGGCAAACCCCTCGCCGTCGGCCCGATCGGTAGGGCGCTCCTCCAGCATGCCGAGCATGCCGGCCCGCGCGCAGGGCAGTGAGCGCAGGCGTGCGTCATCGGGCAGGACCGCCATCACGGGCGGGGCGTGCAGCACGCCCGCGGCCTGGAGCAGCGGGGCGACGACGAGCGGCGCGGCGGGGTGAGCCGAGGAAATCTGATCCTGGAGCACCTCGCGAGCGAACGTGCGGCGCAGGTCCTGAGGGAGGGCCAGCGTGGGATCCTTGTCCACCGAGCGGAAGGCGTACTCGCGACCGCCGGCGGCCCGAAAGCGGACGGATTTCGTCTGGCGCCCGCCGCCGCAGGCGGTGGGCGTAAGGCCTCCGGCCTCGCGATCCAGGTCGAGCACGTCCACGGCGATCGGGGTGGTCCACAGATCGCGGTAGTGCGCGCCCATGAGCAGCCGGTGTAGTGGGCCGGCGCCGTAGTCGGGCCCGGGTGTCACGACCGTGCGAGGCGCGGTCTGGGCCCCGGACCGGCCCGGTCCGAGGGCTGCCGCGGCCGCGAGACCTGCGGCGGCGACGACGTGGCGGAGCTTCAGTCGAGCCATAGCGAGAATACCTCCATGCTCGTTACCGCCCGATCCACCGCGCGCACCGCGAGCCGGACGCGCCCGTCGCGCTGCACGTCCAGCCGCATGTAACCGCTGCGGCTCGCGGCGAACCGCGTGCTGTCGCGCCAGGCCACGGGCGACGTGTGGCCGAAGTAGCCGGCGCCGCTCACGAGCACGTAGCGCGCCTGACTGCCGGCGATGACCTGCTGCGCGTGATCGTGCCCGGCGGCGTACACGAGCGGCGGCAGCTCGCGGAACACCGTGTCGAGCGCGGCGCGCAGGCGGCGGTAGGCCGATCCCGACACGTCCTGGCTCGAGATGCCGGACCGGCGCGCGATGGGGTAGGCCGAGCCGATGATCGGCAGCGGGAGCCACACCCATCCCTTCCACGCGGTCAGGGGGAAGACGTGATCCTGCACGTTGAAGTGACCGCCGTGGGGGCCACCGCTCTCGATCGGGTGGTGCCCGGCGACCACCACCCGCCGGCCGCCCGCCCCGCGCAGCGCGGCCCGCAGCGAGTCAACGACCTCGGCCTCCGAATCGGTCCCGCAGCTCGACTCGGGATCGCGGGGCCGCGGCCCGTCGCGCAGCCACCACTGCGTGTCGAGCGCGATGAGCCGGACCGTCGCCCCGACGTCCACAACGGCGGGCCCGGGACAGCCGTCGGCGGGGAGGAGCGCGACCTGCCCGTCACGCGCGCCGAGGTAACGCCCCTGGCGGCGCACCGCCTCCCAGCCGTCGGCGCCGTCGCCGGCCCAGTCGTGATTGCCGGGGATGAAGATCCCGCGCGCGCGGCTGGCGCGCACCACGTCCACCTGGGCGCCCAGCCGGCGCTCGGCATCGCCGCGCCCGGCGGCGGCCGAATCCGGCATCCCGTCGGGGTAGACGTTGTCGCCGAGGAAGACGATGACGGGATTCGGTGCCGCCGCCGCTTCGGTGCGGAGCGCGAGGAGCACGGGCTCAGAGTCGGGCGGAGCGGCGGGCGCGCCCGCGTCCCCGATGAGAAACAGCGTCACGTCGATCGCCTCGCGCAGCGCCGGCGGCGCCGGCACGGCCGGCCGCGCCTGCCCGGTGGCGCCGCAGGCGGCGACCCCCATCCAGGCCGCGAGACCGAGGCGTGTCACCGGTCCGCCTCGCCGCCTTTCTCCCCCTTGCCCTTCTGGGGCGTGAGCCCGCGGAGCGACTTGAACTCGGCCGCCAGCACGTGGCCCCCGCCGCGGCTCTTCACGAGGTCCAGCAGGGCCGCCATGTCGAACGTGTCTTTCAGCCGAACGAGGTACTCGAGCGTGGACACGCCACCCTCGCCCGGCACGACCTCCGCCAGGCGCCATCGCTCGGCCGCGCGACCGACGACTTGCTCGACGGCCTTCTGGGCCGGCTCCAGCTTGGTGGCGTGCACCAGTAACAGCGCGTTGAACCGGCTGCCCTTCTTGTCGGAGGCCCGGACGTCGATGTAGGCCTGGAGCCGCGCGGCCCGCTCGGCCAGGTCGTCCAGCTCGTCGGCCGACATTGCTTCGAGCAGGCGTTGATCACCGACGGCGAGCGCCTGTTTCCCCCGCCCCGGCCCCAGGAGCGCGTCGGACGCCAGGAGACCGGACGCACCCAGGCGCTGGTCGGCGTAGATGTTCCCGATGTTGAATTGCCAGAGCACCAGGATGACTACGTTGAACACGACCGACATCACGGCGCCGAGCGCCAGGGCCTCGGTGCCGGCCGCCAAACCGACGCCGATCGCCAGGAAGATGTAGACCGTGTCCTTCGTGTCCTTGAGGGTGTTGCGGAACCGCACGGCCGCGACGATCGCCGCCAGCGCGAAGGCCAGCGCCACGCTGTGGCGCACAATGAACATGACCCCGGCCACGGTGACCGGCAGCAAGAACATGGTCTGGACCACGGACTGGTCGTAGCCCTGGCGCTGCTTGGTGATCGTGTAGACCCACGCGACGGGGATCATGAGGAGCAGCGCGCCGACCAGCGCGAGCAGCACGGTCCCGGCGCCCACGAGCGCGCTGCCCGCTCCCGAGTCCCGCAGCACCGGCGGGAGCCCAGCCTCGTCGGCGGACGTCCCTTCGAGCCCCGAGAACGAAAGCGCGTCGCGCAACGCGGGGACATAGCGGGCGAGCAGCGCTACGACGCCGACCAGCACGACGTAATAGAGGGCCAGTCGCACGACGGGCGGGATGCGCCGCGTGGGACGAGGTTGGGGCCGAGCCGGACCGGCGGTCACGGGAGTCCTCCGGTGGTGAGGTGGGAACGTCTGAAACATCCCGCCCGGAGGGAGGATCGGCAAGGTGCTGGGTGCCAGGTGCCGGGTGCGACCTACCCTAGCACCTAGCGCCCAGCACCGTCTGTTAGAACCGCCGCGTCAGCCCCACCAGTCCCACGACTCCGAATCCGAGCAGCGCGAGCCCGATGCCGGCACCGCGGCTCCCGACGGCGAGGTCACGCGCGTGGGCGCTGAGCGCCTCGTCCACGTCCTGCGGGGTGACGCGCCGCGGGCCTCTCTCGCCGCCGGTCGGCACCCGCACGCCGACCACCTCGCCGTTCCTGATGCGGACGATGGCCGTCGCCCCGCTTTGCTCCGACTGCGCCACGCTGATCACGAGGATCCACACGCCCTCCGCGGGGAGCGTGTAGCGCAGCGCGTACACGCCGTCCCACACCGCGCGGGTGAACTCGAGCTTGACCGTGCGCCGCTGACCGCCGACCAGACCTTCGGCCGTACCGGTAACGGGGAAGGACATGGCCGTCCCATGATGGTAGGCGTGGACGAGCAGCAGCGCGCCACGCGACGACTCATGGAGCGGGTTCGCGGGAATCTCGATCCCGATCCAGGGCGGGCCCGCGTGGGCGGGGGCGGGGGCGGCCAGCAGCATGACCGTGAGGAGCGCGAGGCCGGCGGTGGGACGGATCATTGGAGTCTCCTGGGAACTGGTTGGTGGTGAGATGCCGCGGGAGGCTGGGGAGTTTGCACCTACGGTGTTCCAATCCGCCACACATTCCCGCCAGCCGACATCACGTAGATCTCCCCTGCCGCATCTTCGCCGAACGACAGCACGCTCCCGAGGTCGGGGACGTCCCAGCTGCGCCGCTCGCGCACGGCGCCGCCACCGTAGGTGAAGCTCCGCAGCCACCCGCTGCAGTAGTCCGCGTAGAAGTAGTGCCCGACGAGGCCGGGGGAGCGACTGCCGCGGTACACGTGCCCGCCGATCACGGTGCAGCCGTTCGAGTGCCCGTACTCGAGCGCCGGCAGCACCAGGCCGGCGGTCGCGCAGGAGCCCGAGGCGTAGCAGTGGGCTCCCTCCATCACATTCCAGCCGTAGTTGAGGCCCGGCGCCGGCGCCGGCGCGACGTCGATCTCCTCCCAGCTGTTCTGGCCGACATCGGCCACGTAGAGCAGCCCCGCGGTTCGGTCGAAGGCGATCCGCCAGGGATTCCGCAGCCCGAACGCCCAGATCTCCGGGCGCGCGCCCGCCTGCCCGACGAAGGGATTGTCCGGGGGCACAGCGTACGGAGCACCGCCGTCCACGTCGATACGCAGCAGCTTGCCGAGCAGCGTGGCGAGGCTCTGGCCGTAGCCGTGCGGGTCGCCGCCCGAGCCACCGTCTCCCATCGCGACGTACAACATGCCGTCGGGACCGAACAGGATGTGGCCGCCGTTGTGGTTGGAGTACGGCTGGTCCACGGCCAGGACCAGGGTGTCGGACGCCGGGTCGGCGCGGTCGGGGTCGGCGCTCACGCGGTAGCGTTCGATCCGGGTGTCGCCATTGTTGTCGGTGTAGTTGACGTACAGGGAGCCGTTCTGGGCGTAGCGCGGGTGAAACGCGACGCTGAGGAGGCCGCGCTCGCCACCGCTCGACACGCGGGACGCGATGTCGAGGAACGGCCGCGCCAGGAGCTGGCCGTTGCGCACGATGCGGATGCGGCCTTCCTGCTCGACGATGAACAGGCGGGGGTCGCCCGCGGGGGCGGTGAGGTAGAGCGGGTCCTGGAGCCCCCGCGCCACGAGATCCAGCCGCACGCCCTGCGCCGTGCCTTGGTCGGTGGTGCACGCCGCGCCGACCAGCGCGAGCGACGCAGCGAGGCGCCGGCCGGTCACCGCGACGCCTTGCCGGGGTTGCCGGGGACGTAGGGCGCGAGCACGACGGCGCCCTTGAACGAGCGGATGGTGACGGCCGCGTCGCCCGTGCCGGCGGTGAACCGCAGCGCGTAGCCTTGCTTGCCGGGCCGGCGGGCGGCCTGCGCGACTGTGAGGCGGTTCTCGATGGTGCCGCCGATCGAGAGCACGTCGACCTCGGCCGAGACGTCCGCGGGCAGGCGGGTTTCGATGCGGCCGCTCTGGGTTTCGACCTCGATGACGGCGCCGCGGCCCAGCACGCCGTCGAAGCGCACGTCCCCCGACACCGACTCGAAGCGGCCGCGCGCGATGCCCGCGGCGCCGCGCTGATAGCCGGCGGCGCGCACGAGGATCGCGCCGGAGAGGGTCGCGGCCGCGACGTCCACGCCCGCGCCGCGCAGGGTGATCGGGCCGCTCACCGTCTTGACGCGGGTGCGCGCCGTCCCGCCCAGGATCTCGATCGCGCCGCTCAACGTCTCGGCGCGCACGTCCTCGGGGCTTCCGTTGATCCGGATGTCGCCGGTCGTCGCCGCGAGGTCGAGCCAGCCGTCGATTCCCGTCACCGCGATCGTGGCCCCCACGCCCTTGACCGAGACCCGCGCGCGATGCGGCACGCGCACCTGGAGCTCCGCCGCGCCCGCGGGCGCGCCCCCGGGCGACGACTCCACGCCGAGCTTGACCACGTGGCCGTCGCCGCCCCCGGCGAACGCCCCCGCGCCGGCCGTGAGGGTGCCCGTGACGGCGACGGAGTCGCGGTCCCACCCGGCGATCGTAATGGTCCCGCGCGCCACCGGCACGGAGATGCGGACGTGGTCGCCCGCGAGCGGCCAGCCGCGGTCCACACGCTGCTGTGCCGCGGCCGTCGCGCCCACGCCGGCCAGCGGCAGGCACACCAGAAGGAGAACGCGCGGCGTCACCGGATGTCCCTCAACCCGACGCGGCGAGCCGGCCCGCCCACCGCAGCAGGTCGATCTTGCGCTCGTACGCCGCGGCCACGAGCCGGGCCAGCTCGGCCGAGTCCGGGTCTCGCGCGAGGGCCGCGCGCGACTCGGCGAGCGCCTGGTCCACGACCCGGAGGCCGGCCTGCACGACGGCGCTCGTTTCCGGCGCGAGCGCCCCGCGCTCCGGCCCCAGGGCGACCTCGCTCGCGGCGCGGGAATACTCGGCCTCCACCACCACCCACCCTGGGCGGCCGGCGGTGGGCGGGGGCGGGGGCGGGCGAGGACGGTCGGCGAGCTGAGGAACGGGCACGTCACGCAGCAGCACGAGGGCGGTGCCGGTGGCCAGGAGCGCGAGGACGGCAGCGGCAGCGGCGAGCCAGAGGCGGCGGACGGGCGGACGGCGGAGGGGGCACGACGTACCCTTTCCCCTTCCCTCTTCCCCCGTCCGCATTCGCAGCTCGATGCCAGTCCACAGATCGCGGGGCGGCGCGATGTCGCGCGGCAGCGCCTCCGCCCGTGCCAACAGTGCGCGCAGGCCGTTCACCTCGCGCCGGCACGTGAGGCATTGCGCCAGATGCCGCTCGACGGCCACCCGCGCGGCTCCCTCCAGGGTTCCGTCGGCGAGCGCGTTGAGCGCGGCCTCGATGGGATGATCGCTCATCTAGCGCTCCAGCGCTTCGCGCAGCAAGCGGCGCGCGCGGAACAGCTGCGCCTTGGACGTCCCCTCGGCGATCCCGAGCAGGGCCGCGATCTCCGCGTGGCGATAGCCCTCGACATCGTACAAAAGGAACACCTCCCGGGCGCCCTCCGGCAGCCCCCCGATGGCCCGCTCCAGGTCGATGGCGAGCCCGGCCGCGGGCTCCCGTCCGCCGCGCTCGACCGCCGACAGGTCGTCCGTGCCACTGACCCGCCGCTCCCGCCGCCCGGCGGCCCGCCCCTCCATCAGGACCGTGTTGACGGCGAGCCGGTGCAGCCAGGTCGAGAAGGCGCTCTCGCCGCGGAACGTCCCGAGATGCTGCCACGCGCGCACGAACACGTCCTGGGTCAGCTCCTCGGCGCGTGCCGCATCGGCCGACAGGCGGAGGCACAGCGCGTACACGCGGCCCACGTGCTCGCGGTACAGCGTGTGGAACGCGGCGTGGTCGCCGGCCTGGGCGCGACCGACCAGGTCCGGTACGGTCACAACATCGACACGCAGTCGGGTCGCACGGACCTGCACACTCGGTCGGATGCCGCTGGAACCGCGGTGGTTGGCACGCCCGAGACGCTATTCGCCGGCGCTCACGGCAGGCGGATGCCCCCCGTGATCCTGCGCAGCTGTTGCTCGAGGTCCTTCTGCACCTGTGCGAGCTGCGCCTGCGGCTGGGTCAGGAGTGGCCCCGCCGCGGAGGTGAGCGATGCCATCTGCGCCCGCAGCGGCGCCGCCTGCTCGTCCACCAGCCGATCCACCTCGGTCCGCAGCCTGCGCTCGGCGGCCGCCACGTCGTCACCCAGCGCGGCGCGTAGCCCGTCGGCCAGCGCGCGGTCGAGGTTCGAGGTGACCGTCAGCCGCGGTCGCGCGATCGTCCCCGATACCTCGGTAGCGAGGTCGAGGCGCTTCACCCCGGTCAACACGCGCTCGGCGAGCCGCTCCACGTCCGAGCCGGGGCCGGCCGCGCTGTCGCGCGTCCAGCGGATCGCGTCCGACTGGACGCCCCATTGCGCGCGGATCGAGTCGCGGGCGAGGGCGAAGCCGAAGGACACCCCGCCCCGCCCGGGATCGAGCGCGAGGGGAAGGCCGGGGAGCCGGAGGGCCGGCAGCCGCGCGTCGGCGAGTGCGGCGCCGATACTGTCGCGCAGCCGAGTCCCCACGTGGTCGAGCAGCGCGCCGGCACGCACGCCGGGGGCCGTAGCCGCGAACACCGTCGGCTGTCCGTAGACGTCGGGATCGCTCGTGAGTCCCGTCAGGCGCCCCGCGTACGCCGCCGGCGGGCCCGGGTCCCGGGCGAGCGCGAACGACAGCTCGGCGGTGCGCAGCAGAAACCCGGGGTACCCCCGCTCCCGTGGGAATCGCACGTCGAGCCCGGAGCGCCGGACGCGCCGGGGTCCCGGCTGCGCCCGCGGCTTGAGTCCGGGCGGCATATAGCGCCGCGCCACGGCGGCATAGTAGAGCGCCTGCTCGAACCGCCGCGCGGCCGCGGGCGCGAACAACGCCGCGCCGATGCGGAGGGGATCGAAGCTCGGCAACCGCACCAGCTCGCGCGCCCGGGTAAAGTCGCGCTGCCGCGCCGCGTCGAGCCCGGCGACGCCGCTCTCGAGCGTCCGCAAGCCGCGCTTCACGTCGCGCTCCAGCGCGGCCAGCCGGTCGGTCGTGCGCTTGACCTGATCCACGGTGCGACGCGCCTGCGCCAGCAGCTGCACGTCGGTGAGCCGCGCGCCCTGGAGGCGGCGCACCATGGCGCTGGCGGAATCGACCGTCGCCGGCACGGCGAGGCCGGCGAGTGTGGTTTCCCACGCCCGGCGGCTCGAGTCGGCCCGCGCGCGCAGCGCCTGCGCATCCCGCACCGTGCCGAGCTGGGACGGGTCCACGCCGCCGACCTCCAGCACCCCCGCGGCGAGCTCGAGCGCCGGGATCTCGAGGCGCCGCCCCCACTGCCGGGCTTCGCCGAGCAGGCTCGTCGTGTCGCCCGGCCGGGGCGGCAGCCGGCCGTCGGTGGACCGCGCCGTGCCGAAGCGGAGGCCGCTGGCCGCCAGGCGATCGATCACGATCTTCTTCTCGAGCAGCGCGAGGACGCCGATCTCGGCGGCGAGCTCGTCGGCTTCGATGACGTTCTCGAGCGCCTCATGCGGGCTCGCGACCGTGAGCCCACGGACGGTGAGCCGGCCCTCGGTCAGGTCGAGGTCCAGGTACCGGATCTCGACCCGCGCGCCGACGATCGCGCTCCCGGCATCCTCCAGCGACTGGCGCAGGATCCGGTCGGCGAACAGCCACCACAATGCGACGAGTACGCCCAGAAGCAGGAGCAGCGGACCCACGGCACGCCAGCGGAACAGCGCGGGCTTCGCCGTCACGTCAGCCCTCGGGATGGACGAGGCGGTACAGGTTGTACAGCTTCGACGCGGTCACGGCCTTGTACAGCGCGGATCGGCGGAGGCGCTCCGCGACGGTCGCGCGGTAACGCGCCACGCCCCAGCGGCCCGCGAAGAACAGCGGGAGGAAGAGCGCGAGCGCGAGGACCAGGCTGCCGAGCACGACGGTGTTGTTGAAGTTGGTGAGCGGCGCCACCGGCATGTTGTCCAGCGCGGTCCACAGCGGCACGAGGGCCGGCGTATCGAGCAGCAGCCGGCGGCCGACGAGGTCGAATACCGGGTCGAGCGCGAATCCGAGAGGGAGGAACAGCGCCCAGCCCAGCATCGCTCCGGGGAACGACACGTTCAGGAGCACGATCAGCGCGAACACCACGGCGTTGTGGACGCTCAGGAGCGGGGTGAGCCCGAGGATCGAGCCGAGCGCGAGACCCGCGGCGACCTGGACGGGCGTGCCCTCCGAGTGGAGGGCTTTGACGATCGATTGAATGAGCTTGATCACGAGCATGGAGTCGCAAGTAAGGTTGCCAGGCGGCAAGTAGCAAGCGGTTCCAAGCAACCGGACGCCAGGTCTTGACGCCGGCGTCTTGGGGCTCCATGAGGATCCGCGATGCGACAACCCGATCCCGCGTTCCCCAGTCTGCCCCAGGCCATTGGCCTGGTCCTGCTGCTCCTGCTGCTCGAGGTGCTGCTCCAGGGAGCCGCGATACTCGTGCTGGGCGAGCGGCTCCCATCGCCGGCCGTCCAGGCCGGCGTCGTGGTCGCGGCGTGCGCCGCCGTGATATGGGTGGCCCTGCGACGGCGGGGAGAGGCACCGCGGGAAGCGTTCCCGCTGCGGCCCGTCGGCGCCCCACTGCTCGCCGCGATCACGCTCACCATCCTCGGCGGCACGATCGTGATGTCCGAGGCCGACAACCTGCTGCGCGCGCTGCTCCCGCCGCCCCGCTGGCTCGAGGAGCTGTTCGAGCAACTGCTGCTCGGTGGGCGGGGACTGTGGGCCTCGCTCTTGCTCGTGGCGATCGTCGCCCCGCTGACCGAGGAGCTGCTGTTCCGCGGCGTGATCCTGCGCGGCTTCCTGGCGCGCTACCCCGCGCGCCGCGCGATCGTGCTGTCCGCCCTCCTGTTCGGGGCCAGCCATCTGAATCCGTGGCAATTCGGCAGCGCCACGGTGTTCGGCCTGCTCGCCGGGTGGTGGCTGCTGCGCACGCGGTCGCTCGTGCCCTGCCTGTTCGGGCACGCCCTGAACAACGCCCTGCCCGCGGTGGCGGTGCACCTGTTCCGGATCGAGATCCCCGGCTACACGAGCGGGCTCACGGGCGCGGTGCGGTTCCAGCCGCTGTGGTTCGACCTGCTGGGGCTCGTGCTGGTTGGAGCGGGAGTGGGGTGGACAGTGGGACTGCTGGAACGGAAGGGGGGAGCGGAGGCGGGCCCTTGATTGGTGGGCCCTTGATTAATCAAGGGCCCACCACCCCGCCCCCGCTTCCGTCGTCTACCTGAGCTTCTTCCCCTCCAGGTCGTACACTTCCACCGGCATCCCGCCGAGCCTACGCAGCGGCTCCTCGACCTGGCTCGCGTCGCCCACGACCACCCACACGAAGGACTCGGGGTCCACGTACTTGCGGGCCAGCGCCTGGACGGTGCCCGCCTCCACCGCGGCGACCTTGTCACGATAGGTGTCGTAATAGTCGACCGGCAGGCCGTAGACGACGCGGTTGGCCAGGGCCGTGGCGAGCGCCTGATTGGTGAGCAGGTCGGCGGGGAAGCGTCCGATGAGGTTCTGGCGGGCGCCCTCGAGCTCGTCCGCCGGCACGGCCTCGTCGCGGATGCGCCGCATCTCCTTGAGCAGCTCGGTCACCGAGGAGTCCGTCGTGGGCGTGCGGACCGCGCTCTGCGCGGAAAAGGCACCGGTCATCCGCGGTGTGAAGAAGCCGGTGAACGCCCCGTAGGTGTAGCCGCGCGCTTCCCGCAGGTTCATGTTGATGCGCGAGCCGAACGCCCCGCCCAGCACGGTGTTGAGCACCTGCGCCCCGATGTAGTCCGCATCGTTGCGGGCGATCGCGAGTCCGCCCACCGCTAGCGCCGACTGCACGGCGCCCGGCCGGTCGTACAGGTAGATGCGCCCCCCGGCCCGGCCGGCCCCGACGACCGGCTGGCGCGCGCGCAGCTCGCCGCGCGGCCAGGCGCCGAAGTGCTGCCCAGCGAGCCGGCGGACGTCGGACGCGCGGACCGCGCCGACGGCGATCAGGGTCGCCGCATTCGGGCGATACGTGGCGGCGTGAAAGGCGGTCATGTGATCGCGCGTGAACCCGCGGACCGTCTCCGGCGTGCCGCCCGACGGCCGGGCGTAGGCCGAGGCCGAGTCGTACGCCAGGCGATAGAGCATCTCGTTGGCGAGGCCCTCCGGCCGCGCGCGCTGCTGCTGGATCTCCGCGAGCCGCTGGCTCTTGACGCGCTCGACCTCGCGCTCGGGGAACGATGGATTGACGGCGACATCCGCCATGATCTGCATGGCGGGCTCGACGTTGCGCGCGAGCACCGTGACCTGGACGAACGCGGCGTCCCAGCCGGCCGACGAGGAGATCGTGCCGCCCAGCCCCTCGAGCGACTCGGCGATCTGCGCCGCGGTCCGCGTCTTCGTGCCCTCAGTGAGCAGCCGGGCCGCGAGCTGGGCGAGGCCGCCCTGCCCCGCGGGGTCGAGCTCGGCGCCAGCGGGCACCACGAGCGACAGCGTGACGATGGGAAGCGCCGGCCGCTCGACCACGAGGAGCTGGAGCCCGTTGCCGAGCTGCACGCGCTCGACCGTCGGGAACCGATAGGGCCGGAGCGCGCCGGCCTCGGGCGGCCGGCTCCGGTCCACCTGGGCGTGCGATACGAGGGGCGTGACCGCGAGAGCGGCCGCGACGCCGAAGACCAGCCGTTGACTATTCATCGCTCGCCTCCCGCGGCGGCTGCGGCCGCGGCACGTAAATGAGCATCACGCGGTTCGCCTCGACCAGACGCTCGCGCGCCAGCCCGGCGACCGCTTCGGCCTTCACCGCGGCGAACCGGTCGAGGACGCGATTCACCTCGCCGGGATCGCCGAAGAACGTGGTGTACTGGGCCAGCTGGTCGGCGCGCCCGCCGAACCCACCCAGGCTCTGGAGCTGGTCCACGAGCTGGTATTGCGCGCGGTTGACGACCCGACGCAGCTCGTCGGCCGCCGGGGGCGTGGCCCGCGCCCGCTCGATCTCGGCGAGGACGGCCCGCTCCAGCGAGTCCGCGGTGACCCCGGGCTTGGCCGTCGCGGTCACCACCAGGAGGTCGGCGCCGTCGAGCAGGCCGAAGGTGAAGGCGCTGACGGTGCTGGCCACCTGCTGATCCCGCACGAGCGCGGCGTAGAGGCGGGAGCTGCGGCCGTCCCCGAGAATCCGCGCCAGAACCTCGGCGGCGTACCACCCGTCGCGGTCGCGCAGCGGCGGGATCCGGAAGGCGGCGTAGACCCGGGGGAGCGGCACGTTGTCGGGCACGACGGCGCGCACCTGGCGCCCCACCTGCGACGGCACGCTCATGTCCGGGGCCGGCGGTACCGCCGGCCCGCGCGGCAACGACCCGAAGTACTGGGTCACGAGCCGACGCGCCTCGGCGAGGTCGAAGTCCCCGGCGATCACGAGCACGGCGTTGTTGGGAGCGTAGTAGGTGCGGAAGAACGCGGACACGTCGTCCAGGCTCGCCGCGCTCAGATCCTTCATGGACCCGATGACGGGATGATGATACGGATGGTCGTCGGGGAAGGCGTAGCCGAACGTGTACTCGAACCACGTGCCGTACGGCTGGTTGTCCACGCCCTGGCGCCGCTCGTTCTTTACGACTTCCCGCTGGTTCTCCAGCTTTGCCGGCGTCACCGCGTCGAGCAGGAACCCCATGCGGTCCGACTCGAGCCACAACGCCAGCGAGAGGTGCTGAGGTGGCACCGATTCGAAGTAATTGGTGCGGTCGGTCCACGTGGTACCGTTGATGTCGCGTCCCGCGGCCGCCCCGACCCGCTCGAGCAGGCGGAAGTGCTGGTCGTCTTTCACGTTCTTCGAGCCCTGGAACATCATGTGCTCGAACAGGTGGGCGAACCCGGTGCGCCCGGGCTCCTCGTTCTTGGAGCCCACGTTGTACCACACGACCACCGACGCGAGCGGCGCCGCGCGGTCCACGTGGTAGACCACCCGCAAGCCGTTGGGCAGCGTGTCGAGCGTGAAGGCGAGGTTGACCTGTTGCTGGGCGTGGCCGGCGGTGCCGGCGAGGAACAGCGCTACGACGGAAGACGTGAGGAGACGCATGGCAACCCCCGGGCTGGATGCTGACGCCAGCTATCGTAGCTCGCGGATGGCCCAAGAGCAACTCCGGGAGGCCGGAAAACGACAGTGGGCCCTTGATTGATCAAGGGCCCACCGGTCTTTCTTGGCGTTGTTCTAGCGACCGACGATGCGCACCACGTCGCGCCCCTGGACCGCCGTGCTTTCGGTCGTGAGGCCGTTCAGGATCAGCTGCGTCGTGCCCGCGTCCAGATCGCCGTTCGCGACCAGCGCCGGGGTGTTGAAGTGCAGGACGAGGTCGAGGTCGCCGTCCTGGTCCACGTCCTCCAGGCCGGCCATCAGGGTGCCGTTGTTGCGCGCGGCCACCGGTGTGTCGCCGCCGTCGTCGTTGCCGAGGGTGATGCTGGCGGGATCGAGGCTCGCGGCATCGAAGTCCGGCGTGGTCAGGACAGCCACGGGGATCCTGTTCCGGCTGGCCAGGTTGATCGGGTTGTCATCACTGCCCGGCTTGATGTCGATGGCCACCTCGCCGCCGCTGCCGCCACCACCAGACACCGTGATCGTGACGGAGCACAGGCCCTGCAGACCGTTGTTGTCCGTGGCGGTGAACAGCGCTACGTGGGTGCCCACGAGGGCGTCGCCCGGCGTCCAGGTCACGAGCGAGCTTTGCGGTGACGCGCCGGTCACCGGCAGGGCGGGGCTCGACTCGGCGACGGACGGCATTCCCGCGCTGTTGAGGGTCACGGTGGCTCCCGCGTCCGGATCGGTGCCGGTCACACTGAAGGCGACGGGCTCCCCGACTGCGGCGCTGAGCGGACCGGCGGGACTGACGGCGCAGGTCGGTGCGCTCCCGACCGGTGGCCGGATCCGGAGGAAGAAGTCGACGGGGATCGTGCTCTTGACGGCACCGCCAGGGCTGTCCAGGTCTTCAATCATGATCGTGGTGGTCCAGAAGTTGGCCTGATCGAGGCCAGTGGTGTTCCAGGTAACCTCGCCGGTCGCCGCGTCGACGCTGAGGTTCGGCGGATGGAACCCGCCCCCCGTCTCTTCCACCCCGCTCCCGAGTCGCCACCGGATCGGGTCGCCATCCGGGTCCACGGCCGGCACGAAGAACGTGGCCGCAGGGCCCTCCGGTACGACCACGATGGGCGCCATGGCGGACACTGGGGAGCTGTTGCCGCTATACGGCGAGACCGTGGTCGGCATCGGATAGGGCAAGCCACCGCGGTTGTTGAGGCTGGGCGGGTCGAGCCGGCAGCAGGCGGCGCCGAGCGGGCCGCCGAGGCGCGCGGTGAACGGACCAGGAAGAGCGTAGGTGTGCGGGATGCCGGGCCCAAACGGCTCCGCCGAGAAATCGACGGCTTCGACGATGATCCAGTTCTCCGCGACGCTGTGCGCGGTCACAACGAACAGTACCTGGAAGGGGGTGACGCTCCCATCACCGAAGTCGAAGATGGTCTCGCCGATCCCGTCCTGGAT
Organism: uncultured Gemmatimonadaceae bacterium; assembly: GCA_964629425.1. Lineage (GTDB taxonomy): Bacteria > Gemmatimonadota > Gemmatimonadetes > Gemmatimonadales > GWC2-71-9 > CAZVSO01. The sequence goes on along the minus strand of CAZVSO010000004.1, from coordinate 16,815 downwards.
GAAATCGCCGGTGTTGGGCGCTGGGATATACGCGTCGCGCCGGAAGCCGGCGCGGAGCCGGAATCGCACCTCGCCCGGGTTCCCGGTGGGCGCCCAGCTCATGGTGCCGTAGCGGAAATGGCTGTGGTTGCCGTCGAACTCACCCGAGCCGTTCGCCGTGGGGGCCGACGGCTCCGTCTGGAGCGGCGCGCGCTCGCAGGCAAGCACGACAACGCCGAGGAACGGTATGAGCCGCAGTCTCATCAGTCTTCTCCGCTGGGGTCGTCGCGTGGGGCGCCCGGCCGAAGCCGGGCAGCTAAGATCCACCCCCGCGGGGCGGACGGCGGGGCCCGCGGTCACGGGTGGGGTGTGATCTGGGACGGGATGTGATCTGGATTCCCAGAGACCGGGAGGCGGGAGAGGGGAGACGGGAGAGGTACTCTGCGGCAGTCGGCGGCTTACGGGCCGGAGGGACCTGCTCCCTGCGTGCGCCTCCTCGGACGAGCGCCGCGAGCCCTTGACCTCACGGAGGCTGGGTGCAGCATTGAGCTAGTGAGACCGACCTGGAATTGTCACTGGTCTGCCTGGACATATGGATCACTGGAGGCAAACATTAGTTGGGCCGCAGCTAGAAGTTGGCTCCCCGCAACCCTCCTGGTCGCCTTGGGCCTGCTCTTCTTGGGGCCCAACGCATCTCATGCGCAGGACTCAAGATGGATTCGAGTAGACCGCCGACCAGAAGTGGCCGTCTACGTTGACAGATGGCGGATCGAGAAGGTGAGCGACTCAACCATCCATATTTGGACCAAGTGGGAATTCTCAAGCCGCCAGCACCTGGTCAATGTAACGTTCGACCGCATGATCACCCGCTCAATGATGGATTGTCGCCGTATTCGAACCTTCGACACCGAGCTAGCCTTCTACGCGGGTGACTCTTTGCAGGTGAGGTTGGCCGATGTGGAGACTCAGTGGGTTAGCCCGCCTCCTCAGACAATCGCTGAGACCCTCATCATTCGCTCATGCCTGATCTCTGCGGGCATGCCCATCGAAACGGTCCGGTAGGCGTCGCTGCTTGTACCCGTGGTGTAGGTCTGGTTCCCAATGATCTGTGTTGTGTTGAGATGATAACGAAGATAAGCAGGATGCCCTAAAGCACTCCCCGGAGCCTCGACCACCAGGTCCTCGGCGAAGCAACCAGCACCGCGCCGCGTCCCTTGACGAGTATCCCGTCGGCCGTCTCGCCATTGAGAATCAACTCCGTCGTGCCCGCGTTCAGGTCAGAGTTCCAGACCAGACCCCGCACCTCGAATTGGAGGATCACATCAAGGTCACCGTCGCGGTCAACATCCTCGCCGCTTGCCAGGGCGTCGCCCTGGTAGGCGACAGGCGTATCGGCGCCGTCGTCGTCGCCCAGAGTCACGGTGGTTGGATCGATGGTGTGCGGGTTGAAGTCTGGCGTGTTGAGAATCGCCACCGGAACGACACTCTCGTCGCGCACGTCGACCGAAGCGAGGCTGGCGACGGGCCCGATGTCGAGCGTGACGTCGACCCTCGCCCTAACGACGACGATGGTAATCTGGCACTTTCCGACCAGTCCGTCTCCGTCAGTAACCGAAAACCACGCAACGTGCCTCCCCGACTGACCCGAAGTCGGGATCCAATTGAGTGTGCTCCTTGCTGGAGATGAGCCCGCCGTCGGCAGGGTCGGGGTCATGGCCGCGCCGGTGGGCAGCGTCGTACCGGCCAACGTGACCCGCGCTCCCGGGTGCTGGGCAGTGCCCACCACGCTCAAGGAGAGCGGGACCCCCGGCGCGGCGGTCACGAAGGGCCTGGTTCCGTGGAAGCCTCGATCAGGATCGCAGCTCGGTGGCGTCCGGATCGGCGGACGGATACCGAGCTGAGGCTCCGACGCCGACGAGGCTGTGACAGGCGAGACGGGCACGAATCGCCCTTCTCCCCCATCCCAAGCCCAAGCGCACCAGACATCCCCGGTGACCTGCACGAACTCCAGTCGCTTGCCGAGGTGCGCCCGGTTATGGCGACGGTCGGTCTCCGAAAGCGCGCACGCGGACCATGGCGGCGAGTGCATTGGTAAGTGGACGTGCCAGAACGCCACAGTGGAGAGCGGGCAAGCCTTGTAGCGCACCCGCGTCGGGGTTTGGTCACGGTAGGCTGGCGTCCAGGCCTCAACGACGACCACCGTGTCACCGGAGCGCGTTCCGAGGAGACACCGCGCGTGCTCGACCGTCGCCGTATCCGCGACGCGACCCAGTTCGGCCATCATGGCGGAATCGACGATCACCCTCACGCCCACGACAGGCGTGTAGTACCGGCTAGCCGCGGCCCACGTCGACAGCCCGGCTACGACGGCGACCAGGACCCGGGCTGGAGCGGCGAGGGAGCGTAACGAGACAGGCATCGCGTACAGGATGGGGTCCGTGCGGAGGCGGCGCCCAGGCGGCGGTCACGTCACGGCGGTGATCGGGACACTACTCTGTTCGTGGGCGTTTCCGTTGGCGCGCCGGAGCTTGTGGAGAGGCCGGGCGGGAAGCCATGAGCTTGACGCCGGGTCAGCAAGGGTCCCTCTTGATCAGGATTCTCAAGGACGAGCTCTGACATGCCGTGCGCCTACACCGACCCCGAATGCCTCCGCAAGGCTGCAACTCACATCAGCCACGACATCCGGATGCTGCGGCGAGCCTGGAGTAATCGGAACGAATCTCTCGCTTACACCGGTTGGTTCATCTTCTGCCGCAGCCTGATGGACTTCTTCCTAGACGAGGGCAGGACGCACCCAGATAGCATCTACGCCTGGCACTACTTCGACTCAAGAACCACTTGGGACGTGATGGCAGCCACGCTCCCTAAGCCTGATACGTATGGCGAATACCGAGAAGCAGCGAACAAGCTCGTCGCACACCTGGCCTACCGGCGCGTCGACTTCGCAGACAAGCACCGCGACTTGAAACCGTCGCAGGAGATCACCGAGTATCTCCTTGGCTTGACCATCCTGTTCGTCAGAGGTCTTCCCCAGGATCGCGCATCGTGGTTCGGAGGCCTCCTCCTTGATTAGGCCGGCGTCCCCCGGGGCTGAGCCACCTCCGAGTCCCCCAGTGATCACCGTCGTCCGAGAGGCTATACTGGCGGCCACCTGTCCTCGCGCGCATCCTTGATCAGAACCTCGTTGATCCGGGGCGAGGACTTATGAGGATGCCCAGCCTGACCCTGGTGCTTCTAGCGCTCACGTTGATCCCTAGCGCGGAGACCTGGGGCCAGAGCAATCGACGCATAAGAGTCCAGGTCGCCGCCGACTCGAACTCCGGCGGGCTTCTCCTTGAGAGTGCGCTGGCTGGCGCGTTGCGCTCACTAGGCGATGTCGATGTGATCGGCAACAGCGAACAACCGGACTACATGCTGCGTGTGGTGGTGCTCTGCGACCCAAACTGCACTGACGCGCTTCAATACTCCGCTGCACTCCTGCTCACCAGGCCGATCTATGGGCGCGAGTTGATCGACGCCTTGCTGAAAGAGAAAATCGTGTATCAGCACGACGGACGGGTATCGAGATTAGACGCCGCCGCCATAACTGATCTGTATAGCTACACTGACGTCCCTCATTGGGCGTTCTGGCGCCTCTACACCCCGATGGACCACGTGCTTCACCTGTGGGTCCAGGTGGTTGGCCGCCTTCGGGTCCAAACCGCCGCTCAGGAGCTGGTCGCCGAGATCGATAGTCGATGCTTCCGGTTAGCGCGGCTTTCGGGAAGGATGGCTGCGATCACAGACACCACGGCCCGAACGGCTATCGCCCGCGAATACGCCCAGCTAAGCCAATCAAGTCAGGTGTTCTCGGGGTGCGGCGCCTTGGCGAACTGAGACTGCCGAGGACGGTGCTTGCAGACCGGACGCCCGCCGAGTGCCGACGCCGTCGGCAACATCGCTACGAGATGCCGGAGTGTAGGGTGTGCGCTCCATTCCCAGCCAGTGGCCTGGGATGAGGGGGCGAGCCCTTTACGCGCGTGGGTGACCTGGGCCCGCGCAAGTGCGGTCCTCGCCAGGGCAGAGCGGTACCTCGCGGTGCGAACCATGCGTCCGGGGCGCACCGTGGAGTCCCGCTCCCCGCTCCCCGTTTCCCGCTTCCCGGTGCTCTAGAACCGCCTCCGCCAGAAGTCCGCCACGGTCGGGACGAGCCGCTCCGTGACGCGGGCCGAGAGGGTGATGAACGCGCCGTGGCCGCCGCGCACCGAAAAGTCCGGATCGCTGAGGGTGCCGAAGCGGTAGCCGGCCGAAAGCTCGAGCTGGGGGGCGAGGCGCAGCGCGATGGCGGGCGCGGCATCCCACCGGCTGGTGCCGGTGGTGCGCTCGACCAAGAGCCGAGCGTCGCCGCGCAGCGACAGCCGCTGTGAGATGTCCAGGTTGAACCGGCCGCCGGCGTAGTCTGCCCACGAGGTGAGCGATTGAGTCGTCGAGTCGGAATTCACCCGCTCGGCGGCGGTGCGCCGCACGGCATAGCGCGCACCCAGCTCGGCCCACGGCCGCGGCGTCCAGATCAGCTCGGCCGCGCCGATGAGCCGGCGCTCGTCGCCCTGTGTGGCGAGCACCCCGCCCCCGATCGGGTTGTGCTCGCCGGTCCACTGGAACTTGGCCAGCACGTTCACCCGGTCGGTCCGCGCGGGCCGGAACGCGACGCCCCACAGACTCGACACGCGCCGTGACAGGGACACGCCGGTCGCGGAGCGCTCGCTGCGGAAGAACTCCTGGCGCGAGAGCACGGCGAGCGAGGCATCCAGGGCCGCGTCGCCCGCCAGCGTGAAGAGCCCGCTCGCGCCCAGGTCGCCGTCCTTGAACTCGGCCCGCGCGGCCACGCGATAGGGCGCCTCGGGCAGATACTCGAGCCCGGCGCCCGCCGACCAGTAGTCCTCCTCCGCCTGGACGAATGGGAGCGCGCGCACGGGATCGGACACCGGCGCGCCGTCGACGCCCATGCGCCGCTCGAGCAGGAGGTTCGCGGTGAGGGCGGGCGTCAGGTGCAGCCGGTTCGAGAGCCCCACGACCGCGGCGTTGTGGGCACCGCCGGCGCCGCCCGTGAGCTGGTAGGAGCCCCAGGCCTGGGTACCGAGCCCCACGTCGGCCCGCACGCCGGCGCTGGTGACGGCATAGTCGCCCGCGCCGTTGGCGAGCGTCACGAACCGCTGGCCGGCTTCGAGCGCCAGGCGACGGGAGACCCGGTAGGTCGCGCCGAAGCCCCAGTGATCCGGCAGCCCGCCCTGCCCCTCGAGGGCGAGGTGGTGCCGGCCGTCGGCCCACAGCCCGAGCGCGGCGGTCGGCTGCCAGGTGGCCTTGACCTCGCCCGCAGTGGTCCGCCCCTCCGGGCTCGTGCCGCCGGCGACGGCGTCGTTCGCGACGGCGACCTCGAGGCGCACGGTGCGCCCGAGGGCCCGCACCAGGCCGAGGCGGGCGCGGTCGCGCGCCACGCCGTCCAGCTCGAACTCCTGGCGGGCGAGCTCGCCCCGCAGCTCGCCCAGCGCGGAGCGCCACCCGCCCTTCAGCGCCAGCTCGGTGGTGCCGCCGCGCAGCGCCACGTTGCCGGGATTGGCGAATTCGCGGCCGACCCGCGTCCACGCGAAACCCAGCGCGAGGTTGCCGCCCGCGAGGCTGTAGCCCACGCGCGCCGCGGTGGCGACGCCGGCCGAGTCGCCCTGCTCGGCGTAGGCCACTTCGGCCCCCACGTCGATTCCGCCGTGGCGCAGGACGCGGATGTCCGCGCCGACGAGCCGGTAGTCGGCGGTGGCGTCGCCCGCGGTGACCGCGGAGAGCCCGACGCGCACGGAGTCGAGCCCGCGGGCGCCGAGCAACCCCCGCGCGTCCACCGCCCCGCGGGCGCCCGCCACGAGCCGCTGGTCGGCGCCCGCGCTCACCTCGAAGGTGGCGACGAGGAACACGGGGTTGCCCGCGGCGTCGGCCGCCGGGATGGGCCGCTTGAACAGGACCACGCCGCGGCCGTAGTCGATCTGGTAGTCGATGAAGCGCGTGAGGCTCTGCGAGGCGATCGTGCGCTCCGCGTTCTCCGCCGCCCGCGTCTCGATGCGGAGGTATTCGCTGCCCTCGCGCACGCCGGGGCCGAGATCGTAGGGTCCGGACACGCCGGCGCCGCGCAGCTGGATCTGGCGCAGCGACTGCCCGGTCACGCTGCCGAAGCCGCTCCAGGTCACGGCGCCGGTCGTGACGCGCGCGGCCACGCCGGTGAGGGCGCGCCGGTACTGCGTCAGGCTCAGGCCTTCGGCGAAGCCGTTGGTGGCGACGTCGCCGAACGATACCCAGTCGAAGCCGCGCTCGACCCGCGCTGAGAACCAGCTCTGCGAGGCCGTGAGGGTCTGGCGCTCGGCGGCGTCGCCCAGGATGGGGTACTGCGCTTCCTCGAGCGGGTCGTGGCTGCGGCCGAAGGCGTCGCGAGCCGCGTCCAGACGGCGGGAGTCCACGCCGAGGGTGAGCGAGGTGCGCTCGTCGAGCCGGCCGCGCGCGGTGATCGCGCCGTAGCCGTCGGGGCTGGCGCCCAGCCCCACGAGCCCCGAGCCGGTGACGGTGAGCGGCCGGATCTCGGGCAGCACCTCAAGCGGCACGGCGGCCGTCGCATCGCCCGACTTGAGCTCCAGCGTCCCATGGCCGATGTCCCGCCCCGGCCGCAGCTCGACCGCGAGCCGGCCGGCGGCGTCGGAGCGGATCTGCAGGCCGACGGACGAGGGGTCGGCGTCCTCGCCGAGCACTTCTCCGCCGGTGGTGGTCACCGTCACGTAGGCGGGGTGCACCACGGGCACGCCCCAGGCGTCGAGCACCCGCACCTCGGCGGTGGCGGCCGTGCGACCATCGGCGACGAGCCGCAGCGGGCTCGGAGCGACGGCGAACCGCGCGGGCAGCCCGGTCACGTGCAGCGCGACCGAGTCCCACCGCTCCTGGCCCCACGAGTTCTTCATCGCGATACGGAGGCGGTGCGGGCCGCGGGCGAGCGGCACCGCGACGAAGTCGTGGACCCCGTCGGGGCGCACGCGCCCGGTGTCCACCGGCATCGCGCCGTCATAGAGGATCACCGTCGCATTGGGCTCGCCGCGCACGCCGACGAACACCCGGTCTCCGCCCGAGACGGCGCCGTCCGCCGGCGCGAAGATCTCGACGCCGGGGCCGCGCAGGAACGCCTGCTGGCGCTCGGCCGTGCGCTCAGCCGCCGGGCGCGCCGCCGCGACGGTCACTGTCTCACGCGTCGCCGAAACGAGAGCCGCCACCGGCGACGCCACCGCGGCCTCGGGGGCGAGCCGCAGCGTGACGAGTGCCCACGCCGCACCCGCGAACCGCCAGCGCAGGCGCTGCCGGCCCGCCTCGTCACGCCGCGCCGCGGGGTCCGGCGCCGGCCGGTCGCCCAGGCGGATCGAGCCCGGCACCACCCGCCATCCGGGCGGCAGGTCGTAGGCGACGTCCGGCCAGGCGGCGCGCAGCGGCTCGAGCACGATCTCCACCTCCCGGTCCGCCGCGCTCGAATCGCCCGGGGACAGGCGGGGCGCGCGCGCCTTCGCCCAGACCTCGCCGCCCACCGGATGAACCGGGTTGTGGACCGGCGCGCGCACCAGCGACAGCTGGCGGCCGACCTGGAAGGTCGCGGTCGCCGAATCGCGCGGCTCCGACGACCACGCCTGGATGCGGACGTCCGCGCCGAGGGGCACGGTGGGCAGGGCGATCGCGCCCTCGAGCCAGGAGTATCGCGAGACGAGGGAGTCGTTGACGAACACCAGCGCGGAGTCGGCGCGCGGCGCGAAGTGCACCGTGGCGGGAAAGTCCGCGTCGAAACGGCGCCGCACCGTCACTTCGTAGCGCACCTTCACCGGGATCGCTTCCGCGAAGATGTCCGGGCGCCGGGCATCGAGCCGCACCTCGACGCGCCGGTTCCGCGCCAGGGAGGCCGAGTCACGCCCCGGGGCCACGGGCTGGGTGGCGCCGCGCCCCTCGACGAAGAGGCGGTAGGCCTCGATGCCCTGGCCCGCGATGTAATCCGCCACCGCCTGCGCGCGGGCGCGCGACAGCTC
>CAZVSO010000004.1:0-8754 GCA_964629425.1 uncultured Gemmatimonadaceae bacterium | reverse complement strand
TCGTTGTCGCGGTGGGGTCCGCGAACCACGCGCCGGGCGTCGGCGTGACCCTCGACGCGGGCGGCGCAGGCCTCGTAGGAGCGCAGGCTGCTGGCGACGGGGTCGAGCACGCCGCCGGCGCCGGCCCCGAGCGCCGCGCTGCCCGTGCCGAACTGCACGGTCGCCGCGGGGTCGGGCAGCCAGAGCCGCACCTCGCCCAGAGCTCGGCAGATGGGCACGGCCGCGAATTGCACCTCGACGGGCTGGTGGACCTCCGCGAGGCGGGCGGTGAGGGGCACGAGCCGGAAGTCCACGCGCGGCGTGGTCCAGCCGCTCGCTTCGACGAGCTGGATCTCCTCGCCGGCGAGCCGATAGTCGCCCAGTGACCGCGCGTCGAGCCGGAAGGCGTGCCGTCCGGGCCGGACATTGTCGAACGAGAACTTGCCGGTGGCGTCGGTGCGCGCGACCTCGCCGTCCTCCGTCCAGATGTCGATGCCTGCCAGGCCCGGCTCGCCCGCGCCCTGCCGGCCGTCCCCGTCCAGGTCGACCCACACCTTGCCGATCGCGGCGCGGGTATCCATGGGCCAGCTGCGCCGCACCTGCACCCAGGCGATCGCTTCGAGCGACGCGACGGGCGTGCCGGCCGCGTCGCCCGTCGCCAGCGCGCGTGCCTCGGCCACAAGACCCGGCGCGGACGTCAGAGCGGTGACGAAGCGCAGGGTGCGGGCGCCGCCGGGCGGGAGCGCGGCGGCGGTGAACAGGATCAGGCTGTCGCCCTGGGCCCGCACCGAATCCGCGCCGAGGTTGCTGCCGGCGACGGCACGCAGCCCGGCCCCAAGCCGCGCGCCGACGCGGAGCCCCGAGAGCGCTACGATCCCGGGATTGCGCACGACGACGGTGAACGGGATCGCCTCGCCGACCCCGACCTCGAGCACGTCGGGCGTGAGCTCGAGCGCCAGGGCGACGCTCGACGGCCCGATGAGGGCGACGGGGTTCGCGAGGACCGCCTGCGCGCTGGCGTTCGTCGCGGCGAGGGCGGCGACGTTCTGGACCCAGACGGTGTCGCGCACGGACGCATTCACCTGCACCACCAGATCGATCACCCCGCTGTCGCCTGGGGCGAGGTCGCCGACCGCCCAGGTGAGCACCGGGCCCGCGACGGACGCGGCCGGCGTCGCGCTCGAATAGTCCAGTCCCGCCGGGAGGGTGTCCGACACGACGGCGCCCGTGGCCGGCGCACCCGCGGCGGCGTTGCGGTAGCGCAGGGTGTAGCGCAGCTGCTGGCCGACGAACGCCTGCGCCGGACCCGTGATCAGCTTCTCCAGGGCGAGCGCGGGCACGACGATGGTGGTCTGCACGGTGTTGGAGTAGACCGTGTCGGGGCCGCCGGCCCAGGAGTAGGCGACGTGCCCGGCGTTGGGCACGGTGCGCGCCGGCCCGGCAGCCACCCGCGCCTGGAAGCTCACGAGGCCCGATGCGCCGGGCGCGAGGGACCCGAGGTCGAAGACCGCGACCCCGCTGCCCGCGGGCACGATGGTCCCGGCGTCGTCGCCACCCAGGTCGGTGAGCGGTGCCCCGTTCCATCGCAGAGTACCGGCCACGTAGCTCGTGCCCGAGGGCACGGTGTCGGTGACGACGAACGGCGAGGCGAGGCCGGCGCCGGCGACCGTGTACTGCAGCGTGTAGGTGAGGATGTCGCCCTCGAACGCCGCCGCCCGATCGACCGCCTTGACGAGCGCGACGGTCAGCGGCACGAGCGGGACGTCGATGCGGTCCTGCAACGCGTCGGTCGCGCCGGGATCGAACAGGCTCGCGGCGGTGACCGTGACCGTATCGCTGCGCCCCAGCAGCGTGGTGTCGTTGGGGATCCCGACCTCGAGCAGCAGATCGGCGATCGCCCCATACCCCAGCGGGATCGGCCCGGTGACCAGGGGGTCGGTCGGGTCGAGCTGGCCGTCGGCGTCCGCGTCGCGGTAGATCGCGATGGGCCACCCGCGCGCCGACGCGGCGGCGACGGTGAAGGAATCGACGCCGTTGCCCGCGTTCCGCAGCGTGTGGCGCAACAGGACGCTGGTGCCGGGACCGCCGACGACGACGGTGGGCGGCTCGAGATCCGCGCCGGCCACCTGGCCGACGAGGACGCTCGCCGTGTCGGACCCGACGGTATCCACGAGCCCACCGGAGAGGGTGTACGTGACGGTCGCCCAGCCCCGGACCTGGGTCCCGGCGGGAGTCGCCTGGGACCAGAGCCGCGAGGGAGCGAACAGGGCCAAAAGCAGGGCGACCGCCCGGACCGCGGCTGGGATGCCGCGGCGGGCGGACCGCCTGCTTTCGGGATGCAGCAGCATGATGGCCTCGGCCCCGGGGCTAGTTGATCCGCACCCGCAGGTCGAACGAGCTACTCCCGCTCGCAGCCAACACGCCGCTACCTGCGGTGTAGTCCGCGGTCACGTTCTGCCCGACCACCGCGATGCCCCAATCGGCACCGATGTTCGAGACGTACGTGACCTGGGCCGGCAACGCGTCGGTGACCTGGACGCTGGATGCGCCGGCCGTGCCGCCGTTGCTCACCGTGACGCGATACCGGATGATCTCGTTCGGCAACACGGTGCCCGCGCCGATCGGCGTGACGCCGTCGTCGCGGAAGGCCGCCTTGGTGATCGCCAGGCTCGGGCGCACGACCGTGAGGTCGGCGAACCCGTCGTCCAGCGTGGCCGGCTGCGCGACCGACCGGGCGCGCAGGTACAGCGTATCCGTGGCGCCCGCGGCCACGACGGCCACGTCGTACACCACGGCGACCGCCTGGGAGGCACCCGGGTTGAGCGTGAAGCGCGTGCTGTCCCCCGCGACGCCGTTCACCGACACCACGGTGATGACGGCCGACCCCGGGCTCGAGCCGAGGAGATCGAAGCTCTCCGGTCCGTTCCCGTTGTTCTGCACCGTGAAGGAGAACGAGTAGCCGTTCCCCGGCAGGCGCTGCAGGTTCTGCCCGCCGTCGGGCGTCACCGCGACGGCGAACGTCTCCGCCGGGGTGATGGTGCTCGCGTCGTTGTCCGACACCAAGGTGTTGCGCCGCGACGTCGCGGTCATGGTGTAGACGGTGGACACGCCGCCCTGATTCGCCGCCACGTCGTAAACGACGCGGATCTCGATCGACCCGCCCATGGCGATGGCGGCTCCCGACAGCGCGGTGTTCAGCGCCGCCAAGGAGGCGTAGGTCGTGCCGCTGTAGCGGTAGCCCGTTACCGTGATCACGCCGCCCACGGAGATGTTCTCCGAGATCGACACGGAGTCCGTGCCGTTGCCGGAGTTCGCCACCGTGAAGAGCAACGTGTCGGCCGTGCTCGGGCTGGCCGGGGTCGGGCTCGGTGTGTTCGCCGTGACGTTGACGCCGGCCGCGAAGCCGACCGTCACCGACACCATGCCGCTGACCGGCGCGTAGGCATTACTGTTGGCGTCCGTATAGGTCACGGTCGCCGTATTGGTGATGACCGTGCCTTCCGGCGTTTGGGCCCGCGTCTCCCCGGCGAACAACGCCAGGCTCGCCACGGCGATGGCGAGGCTCGCGACCCAGTGTAGTTTCCTCAACATCTCGACCTCCTGTGAGTGATCTGTGGCAACCGGGGCGCGTTAGTTCGCCTCGCCGGGCGCCTTCTCGGCCGCAGCTGGTGCCGCCAGCTGGGCCCTGAACTCCGCGGTCACCTGAGCCCCAGGAACCACGGATCCCACGACTGTCCATCGGATGTGCGTGTACATCGCGGCGGGAGCCGGCTTCTCCACCCGCTGGCCCTCCACCGTTTCCACCACGATCGGGCGCGCGTGATAGCTCGCGCCGCGATCAATCGAGTACTCGATGCGCACGGCCTGGTCGGCCGCCGCCGAGCCCGCCACAAACACGAGCCCCGGCGGGATCGGATCGACGAACTGCACGTTCCGCACGGGACCTTCGGTCACGTTCGTGAAGACCAGGGAGTACCGGATCACGTCGCCCGGTCTCGCCAGGTCGCGGCCGGCAGGTTCTCCCGCGGCCGTGAGGTTGTGGGCGGTGACGACCAGCGGCTTCGGCGCCTGCGCCTGCGCCGCCAGCACTGGCGGCGTCGCGAGCCCCGCGAGCCCGACCATCACAGCCACGAGCAGCGTCGACACTTTCATTGCCAGCTCTCCTTCGGTTGAAGTCGGACATCAGCTATCAGCGTTCAGCTATCAGCGTTCAGCTATCAGCTCTCAGCATTCAGCTCTCAGCTCTCAGCTAGCAGCGATCAGTCGTCAGTCATCCCGTCGCTTCCCGCCCGCGCCAGAGCCGCGGCGGCGGCCGGCTCCGGATCCGCGCACCCCCGACGGCGCAGCCCGCGCCTCCGGCTCGGGTGTCTCGGGGCGTTCCCGCTCCGCTTCATTCCAGCCGAACACGGCCTCGCAGCTGGGGCAGACCGCGAGCTGTCCCAACAGCTCCGCGCGGCCGTACCCGCGTTGCTCCAAGCACTCCGGGCATTGCAGCACCATCGAGGACACTCCTTTCAGCAGCCGTGCAAAAGCACGGCCCGTGCCCGGCAGCCGATGGCGGCCTAAGGCGTTTGGGACCAGCGGGTTATCGAGTTATGCGGCGAGTGGAGAAGTTGCGGATAACGACGCGTGGGTTACCGGGGGGGAACGGCGACGGTAACGAAGAAACGGGAGACGGGAGGCGGGAGACGTCTCCCCCGTCCCGTCTCCCGCCTCCCGGTCCTATCGTATTCGCGCCACGAACTCCACGGTCCCCGTGTTGTTGGGCGGGATCGCGCTGAGATTGCTGAGCAGGCGCCAGCGAATCCGGTTCACGCAGCGGTCGTAGCCCGCGGGGGCGCCGCACGCTCCGCTCGCCGGCACGTACGTCCAGGTGGAGCCACCGTCGTTCGAGTACTCGACCGAGACGCCAACCGGGAGGTTGCTCACCACGCTCCCGACCTTGAAGTCCACCTGGCCCGGCAGGGTATCCACGACCACGACGGTCACGGCGTCGCCGCCGCCGCTGTTGGTGATCGTGGCCGTGTAGGTCAAGTCGGTGCCAGGCGGCTGCGTGCCGGAGGGGTTGACCGACTTGGAGAGGGTCATGTTCGGATCGCAGGCGTCCTGATAGGCCGCCCACTTGATCGCGCGCAGCACCAGGGTCCGCGTGTCGCTCGTCCATTCCGCGAACACCGCATCCGTATAGATCCCCGCGCGGCGCTCGGCGGCCGGTGTGCCGCCGTACAGCCCGCCGTTCTTGAGGTAGACCAGCAGCTCCTTGTTGGCCGAATTCGAGGGGTTGACGATCAGCGACGTCGCGCCGGCCCCCGGGTTCTGCACCCGCGCGCGGTTGACGCTCGCCAGGTAGGCGGTCAAAACCCCCAGGGCGAACGGCGACGTGATGTAGTGTGAATTGTCGACGACGCTGACGGTCGTTCCCGCCTCGGTGCCCTCGGGGTTGCCGAGCAGCATGTCTTCCCAGCTGCCGTTGTTCGCCGTCACGACCCCGCGGTTCAGCGTTTGCGCCTTGGTCCCGAGCGTTGCGGAGCCCACGGACTCCGAGATGTAGACCGAGGCGATGTTGTTGGCGATGATGAGCGAGTCGTACGTCGCCCGGGTGTCGCCGTCGTCCGCGTAGGAGACCGTCAGCCCCTGGGATTGGAGATAACTTCTGAGACTCACGTCGGACGCGGAGGGGCTGGCGGCGTTGCCGACGATCAGCATGACGTTGCTGTTGCTGCCGCATCCCGGCGGGGGGCCGGGCGCCTGGGCCGCGGGCTTGAGCGGCACGGCCACCTGCGCGTGACGTGGGTCCCCAGTGAAGGTCCAGGACATCGTGACCGTCGAAGCTCCCGGCTCCGTCGAACCGGCGATGCGCATGGCGGTATTCGTGTGATCGCGCCGATACTGCTCTGTTTGGAGCGGTCCCACGGTCAGGGTCTCAAGCGTCCCTGGATCACGCTGGGCCACGACATCGACCACCATCTCGCCTGGCGCGCTGCTGACGGTGACCGACGTGGAGTCGCTTTGACCACCGGTCTGAGCGTATGTGCCGAGTGGGGTCGTTTGATGCACCCCGGTGAAGGTCATGGCGCCGCCGGCCAGGTTTCGGCTGGCGGAGGCGTTGAGGGTGACGCTGAACGTGCCCACGGAAGGGCTGAGCAGGTACCACAACTCGGCACGCACGTCACTGGCGCCCGTGATCCCCGAGACCTTCGTGAGATTGATGCCGTTGTAGCGGACGCTGGTGAAACTGTCCGCAGACGCGCGAATCTCGGCTCCGACGATCAGAATCATGTCGGTCCCGGCGTTCACGGTGTGAGAGAACGAGAAGGAGGTCGTCGTCGTTCCCGACTGGCCGGAGGAGGCGTTGACGAACTGCACCTGGCCGAGCGCGTCGGCCGGGAGCACGAGGAGCGCGAGGCCTGCGGCGACCAGCGCCAAGCGGACGCCGGGAGCCCGCGTTGGGCCCCGGCGCCGCTCAGGGGACACAGGGAGTGAGGTAGTGCTGTTCATGTCGTGCCGGCCCCGGCCTCGTAGCCGGGGCTCGCCGGCGAACAAAGCAGGGCCCGTGCCCATGCGACTCCAAGAGCGGCAATCAATTGTCGCGAAACGAGTTGTCCGCGAAACCGGCGATCCGCCGCCGGCATCCCGAGTGATCCGGGTTCCCGGGCGGTAACGCCCGTGGTGACCCACTTCGGGCGGGTTCAGGGCTCCGGCCCCACCGAGCCGTCGGCCAACAGCCCGTACTTCTTCCGCTTTTCCCACAGGTTCTTGCGAGAGATGCCGAGCAGCTCCGCCGCTTTCTGAATGTTGCCGTCCGCCTGCTCGAGGGTGAGCCGGATGTACTCGCGCTCGGCGTCGGCGAGCGAAAGCCCCTTGGGCACGTCGAACCCGCCGCTCCCCCGCTCGGGATGGAGCGCCGCGAAGCGGCCGATCTCGGGGAGGTCGGCACGCCCGAGGGCGGTGGCCTCGCAGAAGATCATGGCGCGCTCGATCGCGTTGCGCAGCTCGCGTACGTTCCCGGGCCAGCGCCAGTCCTGGAGGACCTGCATCGCCTCGACCGCGATAGTCGCCACGCGCTTCTTGAACTCGCGGTTGAACACCTCCCGGAAGTGGTTGGCGAGCAGCGGGATGTCGCTCGCGACCTCGCGCAGCGGCGGGAGGGTATGGGTCGCGACGGTGATGCGGTAGTACAGGTCCTGGCGGAACCGGCCGGCCTGCACGGCGCGCACCAGGTCGCGATTCGTGGCCGTCACGAGCCGCAGGCCGACCTCGATCTCGTCGGTCCCGCCCAGGCGGCGGAAGCGGCGGCTCTCGAGGAAGTTGAGCAGCTTGGCCTGCAGCTCGGGCGCCAGATCGGCGATCTCGTCGAGGAACAGGGTGCCGCCGTCGGCCACTTCGATCAATCCCCGCTTGGCTTCCCGCGCATCGGTGAACGCGCCTTTGCGGTACCCGAACAGCTCGGCCTCGAGGAGGTGGGCCGGCAGCGCGGAGCAGTTGATCTCGACGAAGCGGCCGTGGGAGTGCGGGCTCGAGTAGTGGATCGCGCGCGCGACGAGGTTCTTCCCCGTGCCGCTCTCGCCGAGCAGCAGCACCGTGGGGCGCGGGACGGCCGCCACACGCCGCACGAAGGCCCGCACCTCGTCGATCTTGGGATGCTCGCCCAGGATGGCGCGGACCGAGAACTCCTTGACGCGCGCCTGCTCGAGCGAGGCCGCCTCCTCGCGCAGCGGGCGCTCGGTGAGCGCGCGGTCGAGCAGCGTCGTCAGCTCGTCGACGTTCACCGGCTTGGTGAGATACTCGGTCGCGCCGGCCTTGAGCGCCTCGATCGCCGTGGCGATGTCGGCGTGACCGGTGAGCACGAAGATCGGCAGGTGCGGATCGGCGGCGCGCAGCCGGCGCGTGACCTCGATGCCGTTGGTGCCGGGCATCACGAGATCGGTGATCACGGCACTGGGCGGCTCGTCGGACCGGCGGGCGAACAGCGCATCGGGGTCATCGAACACATCGGTGCGCCACCGCCCGGCGGGCGCCAGATGCGCGGCCAGGAGCTTCGCGTGGGTCAGGTCGTCATCGAGGATGTATATTCTCGGCACCATGGCCCGGCCGTCCCCTGGGCATTCCCGCGGTCAATATGACGAGTTTTCCGCCGCGAGCCAGCAGCGGTGAGCGCGGCGTTCCGGGCGCTCGTCATTGACGACGACCCCGACCTGCTGCTGCTGGTCCGCCGCACCCTGGAGTTCACCGCCGGCTGGCGGGTGCTGACCGCGCCCTCCGGCGCCCGGGGGCTCGAGATGGCCCGCGCCGAGCCGCCCGACGTGGTACTCGTGGACCTGATGATGCCCGACATGGACGGCTACGAGGTGTGCCGCCAGCTGAAGGGCGACCCGGCGACGGCCGCGGTGCCCGTGGTGGTGCTGACGGCGCGGCGCGAGGTGGACGAGCGCCGGCTCACCGCGGTCGGAGCGGCGGGGTTCGTGCCGAAGCCATTCCAGCCCGACGAGCTGGCGCGCCGCGTGCGGGAGCTGTGCGGGTGACCGGGGGGGCGCCGGACCCGCTGGCCGAGGTCCGCATCGAGTTCGCCGCGGGCCTGGACGGCCGGGTGCAGGCGCTGCGCGACGCGCTCCAGCGGCTCGAGGGCGGCTTTGGCGCGGAGGACGCGGAGCGGCTGCACCGCACGGCGCACTCGCTCGCGGGCACCGCGGGCAGCTTCGGCGCCACGCGCCTGGCGCAGGCGGCGCGCGAGCTCGAGCAGCTCGTCGCCGGCTGGGTGGAGCGGCGGGAGGCGCC
>CAZVSO010000003.1:7621-39135 GCA_964629425.1 uncultured Gemmatimonadaceae bacterium | reverse complement strand
TGAGCCAGTACTCCCCCGCGCTCGGCGTGTCGAGGCAGCCGATCAGGTTCATCAGGGTGGACTTGCCCGATCCCGACGGGCCCATGACGGCCACGAACTCGTTGCGCTTGATCTGGATGTCCACGCCGCGCAGGGCGTGCACCACCTCCGCGCCCATGGCGTAGTCGCGCGTCAGCCGGTGGGTGAGGATGATGACGTCCGGCTGCGGTGTCTCGCCGGTGCGGAACGGGATCGTCTGGGCGGCGGTCACAGGGTCCGTCCCACCAGGGCCTCGAGCTGCGCCCGCGCGAGGAGATAGTCGAACAGGGCCTGGACCAGGCTCACTTCCGCCTGCGTCAGGCTCTCCTGGGAGGTGAGGAGATCGAGGATCGTCCCCGCCCCCACGCGGTAGCGCTCCTGCTGCACCCGGAGGTCTTCGGTGGCCGCCGCTACGTTGGCGCGGGAGATGTCGATCTGCGTGTGCGCGGTGAACAGCGTGGCGAGCTGCTGGGTGAGCTGCGCGTTCACCTGGCGGCGCGCGTCGGCCGCGCGCGCCTGCGCGAGATCCCGTTGGGCGCTCGCCGACACCTGCTGCTGCTCGCGGTTGAAGCCGTTGAACACGGTCCAGGAGAGTCCGAACCGCCAGTTCCAGAACCGGTCGAGGGGAGGATCGCTGCCCTGGTAGTTGTCGCTGAAGGCCACGGTGACCGTGGGGAGGTACTGTGCGCGCGCCGCGCTCAGCTGCGCCGAGGCCGCTCGGGCCTCGGCCGTGGCGCGCTCGACTGCGGGCGCGCGGGACAGGGCCTCCGTCCGCAGGGCGGCCGTGTCGGGCGGCAGCGGCAGCGCGGAATCGCGCAGCGCGCGGACCGGTGTGTCGAGCCCGATCTGGCGGCCGAGATTGGCCTCGGAGGTGGCGAGATTCGCCTGCCCCTGGAGCAGTGCGAGCCGGGCGTTGCCCAGGTCCACGGTGGAGCGCAGCGAGTCGGAGCGGGTGGCCGAGCCGGCGCGCAGCTTGTCCACCGCGATCTGGTGCTGCTGCCCGGCGCGGCGCACCTGCGCATCCGCAACGCGCACCAGCTCCTGGCGCGCCAGGGCGTCGTAGAACAACTGCTTGGTCTGGAGCGTTACCTGGAACCGTTGGTCCAACGTTCCGGCGTCGGCCGCATCGCGGGTGGCCGCGGCGGCGGAGCGCTCGAATACCCGGTCGAGGCCGGCGAACAGCACGAGGTTGGCGCCGTACCCCGCGGTGAAGCTGTACTCCGGGGGAATGGGCCGGCCGGTGGCGCCATCGATCCGCCCCACATTACCCCGAGTGGCGACACCGCTGAGGGTGACGTTCGGCAGGAACGCGCCGTACGCCGACCGCAGGCTGGCGGAAGCGTTGCGCAGGTCGCCCCGCGCCTGGACCATCGCCGGCTGGACGGCGAGCGCGCGCTGCACCGCATCGTCGAGCGCCACCACCGCTACTCTCGTTTCCGCTTGCTGGGCCGCCGCGGGCCCGGAGGCCGTCAGGCTCAGGGCGGCGAGCCATACGATTGGTCGTGCCATCAGTCCTTCCCGCTGTCGCTACGCCGGTGTTGATGCCCCAGGTCCGCCATCAGTCGCTCGTACCGCGTCCGCTGCTCGGAGCTGAGCTGCGCGCCGATCTCCCCCCGCACCCGCTGCCGCAGGGAGTCGTAGCGGGGACGCATCTCGCGCCAGACGGCCTCGAATGCGGGCCGGTGACGTTCCATGATCGCACGCACCGAGTCTCGCTGAACGGGGGACAGGTCGAGCTCGCGAGTGAGATACGCCACCATGGCCTCGGCGCCGCGCCGCCCGCGCCGCGGCGTCTCGTCACCGTCGGCAAACGCCTCGACCGCCGCACCCGCCGCGATCCCGGCGCCGAACACGGCCGCCAGCAACCCGAAAGCCCACACCTTCGACTTGTTGAACATCTTCACCTCTGCCAGAACTCAGGTTTCAGAACACCGGTTGGCCTCACGTCTAACGTCCGCGCTTCCTCGTCATCGGTCGAACACCGCGAACACCACTCCTGCATCAGGCGGTCCCTGAGACTCGAGGACCCTGGCCTCGCTCGGGACGAGCGCCTCATCGAGCGACGGCGGCCCGGACACGATGCGCCCCACCAGGAACCCGGCGGCCATCGCCGCGGCGAGGGCGGCGGCGATGCCCGGGCGCGCCCAGCCCGCGAGCACGTCCCAGTAGGCCGGCTGCCTGGGCCCCGCGGCGGCACTGACGCGGGCCACGAACGCGTCGGGGTCACCAGAGTCCAGGGCCCGCCGCAGGGCCTCGCCCAGGACAGGATCCCGCTCATGGTCGAACGGCGACAGCGTGGTCATCTCGGCTCCCTCCAGTCCTCGAGTAATACGCGCAGCCGGCGCCGCGCGTTGAACACGTCCGAGCGCACGGTCCCCTCGGGGATGCCGAGGATGGCGGCGACGTCGGCGTGGGAGTAGCCCTCGCCATCGAACAGGGCGACGGCCAGACGCTGCCGCTCGGGCAGCTCGGCCAGGGCGGCGCGGAGGCGCTCTCCCAGCACGCGCCGCTCGGCCGCGGTATCGGGCCGGGACCCGCCGGGAAGGCGCGAGTCGAGCGGCTCGGCCCGGCGGACGGCGCGCCGGCGGCGGCGGTCGGTCGCCGCGTTGGCCACGATGCGCATGAGCCACGGCCCGAACGGACGGCCCGGGTCGTAGCGCTCGAGCTTGAGGAGCGCGGAGAGGAACCCGTCCTGCGCCGCGTCGTCGGCGTCGTCGGGGTCGTGCAGCACTGCCCGAGCCACACGACGCGCCTGGGGGGCCCAGCGCTCAACCAGCCGGCCGAACGCGTCGCGGTCGCCGCCCGCGGCACGCACCGCGAGCTGGGCATCATCCACCCGTCCAGCCCCTTCCCCCCGCTCGCTCACGCCCGCAGGACCGGGCGGGTGGCGGCCGGCTCGAACTCCTCCGCCCCGGCGCGGCGTCGCCGCCGGACGACGGCGTACCATCCCGCCGCCCCCGCGACGAGGAACGCCGCCGCCGCCAGCAGCACGCTCATGACGTGCGGGAAGAGGAGCAGCGACGCGCCGATCACCCCGAACGTCAGCGCGATGGTGCCGGCCATCGCCCGGCGCAACCCGCCCGCCAGGCGGTGCAGCGTCACCGCCGCGGCGGTCCCGAGCTCGTACCCGCTGCGCCGGGGCAGCGGCGCCGCGGCGGGGCCGGCCGCTGGGCTCCGCACGAGGCGGGGTGGGAGGAATCGGCGCGGCGACAGGACGATCTCGACGCTCGACCCGAGATCGCGCCGGAACTGCGTGGCCAGCTCGTCCACCAGGCCGGGGTCCTCGACCAGCAGATCCAGCTCGTAGTTGAAGAGCAGGCTGGACACGTTGAGGTTGCTCGATCCGATCCGGGCCCGCCGGTCAACCAGTAGCGTCTTGGCGTGCAGCATCGGGCCGCGCCACTCGAACACGCGCACGCGGCCCCGGAGCAAGTCGCGATACCCCATGCGGGTGAAGTTCCGGAGCACGGGGATGTCGCTCGCGCTGGGGAGGAGCAGCCGCACGTCCACGCCGTCCCGCGCCGCGCCGAGGATGCTGGCGAAGAGCGGCGGCGGCGCGAAAAAATAGGCGTCCGTCAGCCAGAGCCGCTCCTCGGCGGTGGCGGCGAGCAGCTGATCGGCCCGGTAGATCCGCGACCGTCCGGGGATCCCTTCCACCACGCGTACGACCGCATCGCCGCACGAAGCCGGGTTCGAGGCCAGCTCACCGGACGGCAGCGGGGGGCCCGCGCGCCGCCACACCGCCGCGAACGTCAGGTCGAGCGCGGCGGCCGCGGGCCCGTCCACCGCCAGCATCGTATCGCGCCAGGGGGCGCGACCCACGCCCGCCCACTCGTCGCCGATGCAGGCGCCCCCGGCTATCGCGTGCACCCCGTCCACGACGAGCAGCTTGCGGTGGTCGCGCTGCAGGAGCTCGGCGGGCGCGCTGCCGAGGATGGGGCGGAACGCGCGCACCTCCACGCCCGCCGCCCGGAGCGCCCGCCAGAAGCCGCCGGAGGTGGCCCGCGAGCCGAGGGCGTCGTACAGGACGCGCACGGGGACGCCGGCACGCGCGCGCTCCGTCAGCGCCGCGGCGAACCGGCGCCCGGTCGCGTCGTCGCGGATGATGTAGTTCTCGAAATGCACCCAGCGGCGCGCGCCCGCGATGCCGACGAGCATCGCCTCCAGGGCCGCGGCGCTGTCGGCATACAGGCGCAGCGCGTTGCCCTGGATGGGGCGCGCCGCAGCCGCGCGGTCGAGCGCCCGCCCGAGGTCGTCGCGGGCGGCCGGCGGCTTCACCCCGCTCCC
Organism: uncultured Gemmatimonadaceae bacterium; assembly: GCA_964629425.1. Lineage (GTDB taxonomy): Bacteria > Gemmatimonadota > Gemmatimonadetes > Gemmatimonadales > GWC2-71-9 > CAZVSO01. Next base: position 34,830 of record CAZVSO010000003.1, on the reverse strand, counting down.
GTGCCGAGGCCGAGCGAGCGCTCCACCGGACGCAGCGCCGCGATCACGAACGCGATGTGGTCGTCGAGCGGGACACCCAGCTCTTCGGCCCCCTGGCGCACCTCGTCGCGGTTCACGCCCCGGGCGAACGCCTTGTCCTTCAGCTTCTTCTTCACCGACGCGACCTCGAGGTCGGCGAGGCTGCGCGACGGCCGCACCAGGGCGCAGGCGACGAGAAACCCGCACAGCTCATCGACGGCGAACAACGTCTTGGCGAGGAGCGTGTCGCGTGGCACGCCGGTGTAGGTCGCGTGGCCGAGAATGGCGCGGCACAGCGGCTCCGGGAGCCCCCGCTCGTGCAGCTGTCGCACGCCCCAGCTCGGATGCCCCTCGGTGGCCGAGTGCTCCGTGTTGGGGAACCGCTCGTAGTCGTAGTCGTGCAGCAGCCCGACGAGGCCCCACGCCTCGGCATCCTCTCCATGCTTCGTCGCGTACGCGCGCATCGCCGCTTCGACGGCGAGCATGTGCTGGCGGAGGGCGGGGGACTGGGTGTGCTGCTCCATCAGGGCGAGGGCGTCGGCGCGATTCATGGCTTGCTCGTTGTGAGCTGTGAGCCATTAGCCATTAGCCATTCGTCCAATGGCTAACGGCCAACGGCTAACGGCTAGTGTAGACGCTTCCCGCCCGGCGGGCTCTGCGGCGCCGGGAGCTGGCTCACCGTGATCGGGACCGTGGCTTTGCGCTCGCCGTCCACGACGATCTCGAAGCGGTAGAGCCCGGGGTGCGGGAACGGCACGTCGAACACCAGGATCGCCGCCGCCTCGATGTTGGTCACCCCGGCGGGCGGCTCGGCGAATGTGACGTTGCCGTTGCCGCCGAGGATCTCGGCGTCTAATTCGTCGAGCAACCGGATCTGCACCGCGTGCTCGCCGATCTCGGTCCGCCTCCCCTTGAGCCGGAGCACGAGGTGCAGGCGCGGGTGCATGGCCGGAAACTGCTGCACCCAGATGTGCTGGAAGATCCCCAGCACGGAGATCTTCCCCGCCTGATCGACCAGGGCGTAGTCGGCGACGACGGAGAAGTCGAGGTGCATGGGAGTCGTCAGTCATCAGTCATCAGTCGTCAGTAACTGACGACTGATGACTGACGACTGACTACTTCTTCGCAATCGCCACCGACGCCCGCGTGGTTTCCCACTCGAGCTTCAGGACGCCCCCGGGCCCCTGCGGCTCGATCCCGATGGTGAACTGCTCCACCGGCTGCGCCAGCCGGTCGACTTTCATCGGGAGCCGCGCGAGGTCGTGAGTCGCATTGTAGTCGGTGCCCCACTGCCCGGTGTTCTTGTTCACGATGAGCGTCCACCCCGACGGCGCCGGGATCGTCCACAGGCTGTACTTGCCCGCGGGGACCGCGGTGCCACCCATGACGAGGTCCGTGCTCGTCTCGAAAACCGTCGCGGAGTTGGCGCCCGTGCGCCACACTTTGTTCCACGGCACCACGCCGCCGAAGATGGTGCGGCCGCGCATCGAGGGGCGGGCATACCGCACCGCCAGCGACGCACCGGCGACCGTCGCCTTGACCGAGTCGGCGGGCGAGAGGGTGCCGAGCGGCCGGTTGGCGAAGGCCGGGCCCAGGGCCGCGATGTCGATTGCCGCGACGCGCTCGACGTCCACCTGCATGGTGCTGCCCCGGCCGCTGAGCCAGGCGAGGCGGCCCGCGTCGTCGAGCCGGTAGGCGAGGGGGCCGATCGGGCCTAACTGGATGGTGGTCGAGTCGCGCCCCGGGCGCCGCACCGTGACGGCCGTCGGTTGCTGGGGGCCGATCTGGACGGCCTGCAGCGCCACGCTGTCGGCGCCCGCCGCGCGGGCGCGCTGCGCCATGAGCTCGACCAGGGCGTAGGTCTGGCCCGCGTACGGGAGCGCACCGGGCGCCGTCGCCATCCGGACCGTGACCAAGCTGTCGCGCCGCGGCACCTGGACGATGGCGCTATCACCCCGGAACTCGATGGTGCCGCGCGTCTCGGCGGGGCCGGACCCACCCCCGATGTTGTGCGTGATCAGCTCGAAGCTCTTCACCGTCCCGTCCGGGGCGAGGACGGCCCGGTAGATGCGATGCACGGTGGTCGGCGAGCGCAGGACCTGCTCGCCCTGGAGCAGCTCGGCCGTGCGGGTGTAGCGCTCGACGGCGAGCGTGTCCTGACCGATCCGCACGACGAACGCGCCGCTCTGCGCGGCGAGGGCGGCGGGGGCGAGGAGGGCGCTGGTGAGGAGCAAGATGATACGGCGCATGATTGTGTCTCCGTTGCTTGGAGTCATCAGTCGTCAGTGATCAGTCATCAGCCGTCAGTCGTCAGTCATCAGCAGGGAACTGACCACTGACGACTGACAACTGTCAACTCACTCTAATCGACTTAACTTCGTCGTTTGGGGCAATGGCGTTCACGATCTCCTGCCCCCGGGTCACCTGCCCGAACACGGTGTGGACGCCGTCCAGGTGGGGCTGCGGGCCATGGCAGATGAAGAACTGGCTCCCGCCCATGTCCCGGCCGGCGTGCGCCATGGACAGCGTCCCGGCCAGGTGGCGGTGGAGGGTGTGCTCGGTCTCGCACTTGATCGTATAGCCCGGCCCGCCGGTGCCCACGGGCCCCTTGCCGCTCTTGGAGAAGGGGTCGCCCCCCTGGACCATGAAGTTCGGGATCACGCGGTGAAACCGGGTGCCGTCATAGAAGCCGGCCTTGGCGAGCTTCTCGAAGTTAGCCACGGTGTTGGGCGCCTCGTCGGCGAAGAGCTCGAGCTCGATCGCGCCCCGGACGGTGTCGATCACGGCCTTGTGGTTGGGCATCACGCCTCCCTGGAGAGGTTCTCTTCCACCTGGGCGACCGTCTTCATGCCGACGATCACCGTCGAAACGGCGGGCTGGTCGAGCGCGAACTTCAGCGCCAGCTGCGCGGCCGTCATCCCCGACTTGGCCGCGAGCTTCGCCACGCGCGTCCCGAGCGCCGCGAGCTGGGCCACGTAGCTGCGCGGCATCCGCGCGCGGATGTCGCCGGCCTCCCAGACGCTCTCGCCCGAGTAGCGGCCCGCCAGGAACCCGTTAGCCAGCGGCTCGCGGACGATCACGCCGACACCGGCGGCCCGCGCCGCCGGGAAGAAGCGTGTCTCGGCTTCCCGGCGCGCCAGATTGTACACGATCTGCACCGTGTCCGGGAGCGTGGCCTCGACCGCGGCGATCCCCTCCTCCGGCGGATGGACCGACACGCCGTGGAACCGGATCAGGCCCTCGCGCTTGAGGTCTTCAAGCACCTCGTAGGTGAACAGCTGGCTGATCAGGGCGAGGGGCGGGTTGTGCAGCTGCAGCACGTCGATGTAGTCCGTCCGCAGGCGGGTGAGCGACTGCTGCACGGCGAAGCGCACGTAGGCTGGCGTGAAGTTCGCGTCGTGGGTGACCGGCAGCAGCGCGTCGGCCGGGAGTGTCCCGAAGGGAACGCCCGCCGCCTGAGCGATGCGGTCGTGCAGCAGCGGATGGACGTCCCGGTTGTAGAAATTGCCGCCGACCTTGGTGGCGAGGATCACGTGCGGGCGCACGTCGTGCAGCGCGTCGCCCAGCAGCGCTTCGGAATGGCCGTGCCCGTAGGCGTCCGCCGTGTCGAAGAAGGTGCAGCCCAGATCGAACGCCCGGCGCACGGCGCGCTTCGATTCAGCGTCGTCGGTGCGGCCGTACGAGTTGCCGAAACCGTTGCCGCCGATCCCCCAGCCGCCGAAGCCGATCGCACTGACGGTGAGACCGGTGCGGCCCAGTACCCGCTGGCTCACCGCAGCAGGTCCGCCAGCGCGTCGGTCGTATGGACGGGCAGCGAGCAGGTCGTGCCCACGCAGACCGTCGCGGCCTGCCGCTCGGCCACGCGGCGCACCACGACCGTGCGCGGCCGCCAAGTGCGGAGCGCCAGGTGGTGCATGGCGCAGGCCGCCCCCTCCCCCCTGGGACCCGAGACCTCGATCCGCGTCACCGGGTTCGCCGCCCAGTCGAGCGCGCGGAACAGGGTGGCGCCGTAGAGCGACAGCTCGCTTGCCCCGCCCGCGAACGCCTCGAGCTGGCGCTGGAGCTGCACCCGCCACTCCGGCCGGTCGGTGAGCGCCCACAGCCGGGCGAGGACGAGCGCCGCGACGCCGTTGGGGGACGGCGTTGGGGCGTCCTGTACGGGCTTGGCGCGGGTGGACAGGTAGGCGACGCCGCCGCGATCCCGTGCGGTGTCGAAGTACCCGCCGGCCGCGTCGTCCCAGTGCGCTGCCGCGCAGTACGCCATCACCGCCGCGGCGCGGTCAAGCCAGGGCTGGTCGCCCGTCGCCTCGTATGCGTCGAGGAGCGCCGCCGCGCTCTGCACATTGTCGTCGAGCAGCCCGTGCGGCTCCTCGCGGCCGATCACGTGGGCCATGCCGGTGTCCTGACGCCAGGCGCGGGTCCAGATCCCCTCGAGCACCCGGAGCGCGAGGGCGTTGCACTCCGGCCGGTCGAGCACGGCCCCGGCCCGGAGGAAGGCCGAGGCCAGCATCGCGTTCCAGCTCACGTAGGGCGTCGTGTCGACGACCGGCGCCGCGCGGCGGTCGCGGGCCGCTTTCAGCTTGCCGAGCGCCACCCGCAGGACCGACCACTCGTCCTCGCTCGCGGGGTCCTGCCGCCACCAGAGGACGTTCTTTCGGGGGTTGTGGTGCATCTCGCCGGCGTCCTCGACGTCGAACACGCGGCGCACCACGTCGAGCTCCTGCTCGTCCAGCGCCGCCCGCGCCTCGTCGGGGGTCCAGGTCCAGTAGTCGCCGTCGTCGCCCACGCCTACGTCGGCGTCCTGCGAGGTGAAGAAGACGGCCCGCTCGCGATCCGACAGCACCTCGAGCACCCAGTCCACGATCCCCGCGGCGACCTCGCGCAGCAGCGGCAACCCCAGCGCCGCGTATCCCGCGACGTACGCCTTGAGCAGCTCGGCGTTGTCGTAGGCCATCTTCTCGAAGTGCGGCACGATCCACCGCTCGTCCACCGCGTAGCGATGAAACCCCCCGCCCACGTGGTCGCGGATCCCGCCCCTCGCCATGCCGACGAGGGTCTTCTCGACGACCTCGCGCGGCCACGCGAGCCCGGTGTCGCGCCAGCGGACGAGCAGGAGCTCGCAGGCCCCGGGGTGGGGGAATTTCGGGGCCGTGCCGAAGCCGCCGTAGCGCACGTCGAACAGGCGGGCCATCTGGTCGGCCCCCCGGTCGACGATTTGGGGCGTGATCGCGCCGCGCTTGGCTTCGTCGAGCGACTCGGTGACGTGACGGCGGATGGCCGCGGCGTTCTTCACGACCTTCTCCCGATCCTCGCGGTAGGTGCGGGCGACGTGGGTGAGCACCGAGAGGAACCCCGGCTGGCCGTGGTGGTTGTCCTCCGGCGGAAAGTACGTCCCGCCGAAGAACACCTCACCCTGCGGCGTGAGAAACGCGGTCAGGGGCCAGCCTCCCTGGCCGGTGAGCGCGGCGACGGCGCGCTGGTAGCGCGCGTCCACGTCGGGCCGCTCGTCGCGGTCCACCTTGATGCACACGAAGTCACGGTTCAGGACCTCGGCGACCTTGGGGTCCTCGTACGACTCGCCGTCCATGACGTGGCACCAGTGGCACCACACCGCGCCGATGTCGAGCAGGATGGGCTTGTCGGCGGCGCGCGCCTGCTCGAACGCCGCCTCACCCCAGGAATGCCAGTCCACGGGCTGGTGGGCGGCGGACTGGAGGTAGGCGGAGGGCTCGGCGGCGAGAAGGTTGGGCATGGGAAAGAAACTTAACGGGAGGCGGGAGGCGGGAGGCGGGAGACGGGAGCCAGCCGCCGGGCTCCCGTCTCCCCCCTCCCGTCTCCCGTTCCAGCTACGACGTAAGAAACGCCACCGCCGTTCTCGTCAGCAACTCGGCCCCGATGACCAGCGACTCTTCCTCGATGTCGAACGTCGGGCTGTGGTGCGGCGCGCCCGGGCGATCGCGCGGCGCCGAGCCCACGAACGCGAAGCAGCCGGGGGCGCGGGCGAGGAAGCAGGACATGTCCTCGCCTCCCATGGTGCGCACGCCCGTGCGCACGTTGTCCGGCCCCACGATCTCGGCCGCGACGTCGCGCATCAGGCGCGCCATCCGCTCGTCGTTCACCACGGGGTCCAGCAGGCGCCGGTAGCGCACCTCGACGAACGCCCCGAACGCCTGGGCGACGCCGCGCGCGGTCTGCTCGACGAGCGCCGGGACCTCCTCCCGGAACCGGCCGCCGAAGGTGCGCACCGTGCCCCGCAGCTCGGCGCGTGCGGGGATCACGTTATAGGCGTGGCCCGCGGTGATCCGGGTGATCGAGAGCACCCCTGCTTCGAGCGGGTCGCGCCGCCGCGCGACGAGGCTCTGCAGGGCCGTGACGAGGTGCGCGGCCACGAGCACGGGATCCACCGTCTGGTGCGGCGCGGCCGCGTGTCCGCCGGGGCCCGTGATCGCGATGTCGAGCTCGTCCACCGAGGCCATGATCGGCCCCGGCATGATCCCGATCGTCCCGACGGGCAGCTCGTTCCACAGGTGGAGCCCGAACGCGGCGTCCACCGGCGGGTCCTCGAGCACGCCGTCCCGGATCAGCGCCTCGGCGCCGCTCGAGAGCTCCTCGGCCGGCTGGAACACGAGCTTCAGGCTGCCCGGCAGCGCGACGCCGGCGAGCCGGCGCGCCGCCTCGAGGCCGATCGCCACGTGCCCGTCGTGTCCGCACGCGTGCATCCGCCCCGGGTGCTGGGAGCGGTAGGGAACGGCGTTGGCTTCCTCGATGGGCAGCGCGTCCATGTCGGCGCGGAGCAGCACAGTCCGGCCCGCTCCGCCGCGCCGGAGCGCCACGACGCCCGTCTTGCCCACGCCGGTGCGCACCTCGTACCCCAGCGCCCGCACTCGCTCGGCGACGAGCGTGCTGGTCCGCGTCTCCTCGAACCCCAGCTCGGGATGGCGATGGAGCTCGCGCCGCGTGGCGACCAGCTCGTCGCGGGCGACGGGGGGCAGTGCGAGGGAAGAGGTCACGCGTGGGTCTCAGGAGTGCGTAGTGCGTAGTACGTAGTGTGTGGTACCCGACGGTGATGAGCTGGCCCTGGGCGCCGGGGGCACGCTCCGCACCGGATAGTACTACGCACTACCCACTACCCACAGTCTTTCAGGCCAGTTTCTGCTTCGCCGACCGCACCAGCAGCGCGCACAGGCCGGCGAACGCGACGACCCCGATGATGTCGGCCCCCGCGCCGAGGCTCTCCCAACCGTGCGCGCCCACCTTGTTCAAGACCCAGGTGAGCAGTGAGGCCTTCTCGCCGTCCACGGTGGTCGGGATGCCGGCGAGCAGCGCGATGGCGATGCCGGTGAGCGAGCCGCCCGCGACGAGGCCCGTGCTGTACAGCATGCCGGAGCTCACCTCGGTCTCGTGCTCGCCGCCGCTCTTCTTGTCGACCAGCGCCTTGAGCGCGCCGCCGACGAAGATGGGCAGCGTGGTCGAGAGCGGCAGGTAGGCGCCGACCGCGAAGGACAGCGAGCGCACGCCGCACAGCTCGACGACGACGGAAATGAACATGCCGACGAACACGAGCCCCCACGGCAGGTCGCGGGCGAGCAAGCCCTTGATGACCGTGGCCATGAGGGTGGCCTGGGGAGCGGCGTAGCGGTCGGTGCCGATGGCGTGCTGCACGCCCTCGAACCGCATGGAGGCATCGAGAGTCTGGAGCGTCCAGCCGACCACGAACGCCGAGACCGCGACGCCGATGACCAGCCCGATCTGCTGCCAGATCGGCGTCGCGCCCACGATGTAGCCGGTCTTCAGGTCCTGGCTGGTGGCGCCGGCGATGGCCGCGGCGATGCACACCAGGCCGCCGACCGAGAGCGCCACCGCCTGATATGCCTCACCCGTCCACCCGATCGCGACGAAGATGAGACACGTGGCCATGAGCGTGGCGATGGTCATCCCCGATATCGGGTTGGACGAGTTGCCGATGATCCCGGTGATGCGGGAGCTGACGGTCACGAAGAAAAAGCCGAAGACGACCACCAGGACGCCCAGGAGCAGCGTGCCGGGGAAGGTCCCGGGGAGCTGCGGCAGCACGGCGACGATGAGGATCAGGGCGAGCGAGCCCAGGACGATCCACGTGATGGGGATGTCGCGCTCGGTGCGCAGCGGCACCTTCCCGGCGCGCAGGTCGCTGAACGCCCCGAAGCTCTCCTTGAACGCCGACACGATGGTCGGCAGCGTCCGGACCAGGGTGATGAGCCCCGCGGCGGTGACGGCCCCGGCGCCGATGTAGCGCACGTAGCCCGTGCGGACCTGGCCCGCGGTCATCTGGGATATGAGCAGGTCGCCCACGCCGGGCTTGAGGACGCTCATCAAGCCGTCGCCCAGGATCGTGATCAACGGGACCAGGACCAGCGCCGACAGCACGCCGCCCGCGACGAGGTTGCCCGAGATCCGGGGGCCGATGATGTAGCCCACGCCCAGGTATTCGGGCGTGATCTCCGCGTGCACGGTGGCGTTGGGGTACGGGGAGCCGCGGGACGTCACGAAGGCGGGGACGTCCTTCCACAGGCCCAGGATGCTCATGAGCGCCTTGTAGCCGAAGGCGATGCCGAGCCCGGCGAACACCCGGCTCGCCATGGAGCCGCCCTTCTCGCCCGCCACCAGCACCTCGGCGCACGCCGTGCCCTCGGGGTACGGCAGCGTGCCGTGCTCTTTGACGATCAGGGCGCGGCGCAGCGGTACCATGAACAGCACGCCGATGATCCCGCCCACCAGCGCCAGGGTCAGGATGTTGAAGTAGTTGAAGTAGTTCTCGCCCTGGGCGAGGAAGATCAACGCCGGGATCGTAAACACCACGCCCGCGGCCACCGACTCGCCCGCCGAGCCGATGGTCTGCACGATGTTGTTCTCGAGGATCGTGGACTTGCCCAGCCGCTTGAACACCGCGATCGCGAGCACGGCGATGGGGATCGAGGCCGAGACCGTGAGCCCGGCGCGGAGCGCGAGGTACACGGTGGCGGCGCCGAAGATGATCCCGAACAGGGCGCCGAGCAGGATCGCTCTGCCCGAAAACTCGGCGATCGTCTGCGACGGGGCGATGAACGGCTTGAACTGGTCTGAGCGCGGCTGGCTCATGGCACGGATCCCGTGGGAAGAAGGCGGCTCAATACTGTGGGTGGTTGTGGAGAAGCGGAAGGGTAGTGGGTCTTGGGTTGCTGTCACACTCTCGAACTCGGACACAGCCGGTTGATCACGCAAGCTTCGCATTTCGGGCGCCGCGCGATGCATACCCGGCGGCCATGCAGGATGAGCGTATGGGAGAACCATGTCCATTGCTCGCGGGGCACGAGCGCCATGAGGTCCCGCTCGATCTTCTCAGGTGTCCGCTGTCTGGTGAGCTTGAGCAGGGTGCTAAGTCGCTGGACGTGGGTGTCCACGACCACGCCCTCGTTCTTGCCGAACGCCGTGCCCAGAACGACGTTGGCCGTCTTGCGGCCCACGCCGGGGAGCGTGACGAGCTCCTCCATGGTGTCGGGGACCCGGCCGCCGTGGCGCTCGACCAGTGCCTGCGCCATCCCCAGGATGGACCTGGTCTTGTTGCGGAAGAAGCCGGTGCTCTGGATCTCCTGCTGGAGCACGCTGGGGTTCGCCGCGGCGTAATCGGCCGCGCTGGAGTACTTCGCGAACAGCGCGGGCGTCACCATGTTCACCCGCACGTCGGTGCACTGGGCGGACAGGATCGTCGCGACGAGCAGCTCGAGGGGATTGCGGTGGTCGAGCGCGCACGTCGCGCCGGGGTAGGCCCGCTCGAGCCGCGCGATGATGCGGCGGGTCCGCGCCTTCCGCCGGGCCCCGGTCTCGGCGCCGCGACGCTTCGCGGGCCTTCGCTTGGCCCGGCTGCGCCGGGTGGTCATGCGGGCCGCCGGCCTCGAGCGAACGCCAGGAATCCCTCGGCGTCGCGCGCGTTCAGCACGTGGCGCGCCTCGAGCCACCCCTTGCGCGCGATCCCCACCCCGACCGCCACGTTCGCCATCCCGGCAAGCGAGTGCGCATCGGCGCCGATCGAGATCGTGACGCCCAGCTCCCGGGCCCGGCGCACGGTCCGCCAGTCGAGGTCCAGGCGGTGCGGGTCAGCGTTGACCTCGAGCGCCACGCCCGTCTCGGCCGCCCGGGCGAGCACTCGCTCCAGGTCGAGCGCGTACGGCTCGCGCGACAGCAGCAGCCGGCCGGTCGGATGGCCGAGGATGGTGAGGTGCGGGTCAGCCATCGCCTTGAGCACCCGCGCGGTCATCTCGCGTTCGCCCATGGCGAAGCGCGAGTGGATCGAGCCGATCACGAATTCGAACCGCCCCAGCACCGCCGGGCCGTAGTCGAGGGCGCCGTCGGCCAGAATGTCGGCCTCGACGCCTTTGAGGACCCGGCACCCGGCCTCGCCCACCGTCCGGTTGACCTCGTCGATCTCGGCATGCTGGCGCTCCACGTCGTCCGCCCGGAGGCCGCCCGCGTACGCCGCCGCTTCGCTGTGGTCGGTGATGCCGATCCAGGCGTAGCCCGCGTCGCGGGCCGCGCGAGCCCACTCGGCCACGGTCGCGGTGCCGTCGGAGTAGGTCGTGTGGCAGTGGAGGAAGCCCTGGAGGTCTTTCTGGTCGACGAGCCGGGGCAGGGCGCCACGCGCGGCGGCGTCGCACTCGCCCGTCCCCTCGCGCAGCTCGGGCGGGATCCAGGCGAGCCCGAGCGCGCGGTACACCGCTGGCTCGTCGGCCAAGCCCGGGCCCAGGGCGACGCCCAGCGCCCGGGCGCGCGCCTCGAGCTCCGCCCAGTGTGCCGCCGAGCCGGTGGCGCGCACCCAGGCCACGCCGAGCTCATCGGGCGCCGCGAGGAAGACGTCGATCACGGTGCCGCTCTCGAACCGCAGCGTCACCGCGCCCTGCTTGCCGGCGAGCTCGGTGACGCCGGGCACCTCACCCAGGCGCTTGACGAGCGCGTCGCGCGCCGCGGGTCCCCCGTGCACCGCGACGAGGTCGATGTCGCGGATCACCTCGCACCGGCGCCGCACGCTCCCCGCGATCTCGACCCGCTCGACGCCGTCCAGGGCCCCGAGCGCCCGGCGCACGCTCTCGGCCTCGGCGAGGGCGTGGTGGAACAGCCGGAACTCGCTCGACCGGCGCAGCAGCGCGATGCCCTTGCGGACGTTCTCGGCCGTCTTGGCGCCGAAGCGCGGCAGCTTCGCGAGGCTCCCGTCCACCGCCGCCTCATCGAGCTCGGCCAGCGACTCGAGGTGCCGCTGCTCGTGGATCTGGCGCACGCGGGCGACGCCGAGGCCGGGGATGCGCAGCATTTCGACGACCCCCGGCGGGATCTGCTCGTGCAGCTCGTCCAGCAGGCTGGAGCGCCCGGTGGCGTGGAGCTCGCGGAGAATCTCCAGCGTTCCCTGACCGATGCCCCGCAACCGGCCAAGCGCACCCGATGTGAGCCCCTCGGCGAGGTCGCCCGAGTAGCCGGCGATGATCTGCGCGGCGTTCTGGTAGGCGCGTACCCGGAACGGGTTCTCGCCCCTGAGCTCGAGGCAGGCGGCGATCTGCTCGAGAACGTGGCGCACCGAAGGCTGGTCCATCGGGACGGGAACGTAAGTCTAGGACGGGGAAAGGGGAAAGGGGAATGGGGGAAAGTGGTGCTACGCCACGTCGACGAAGCGCTCGACGTCATCTCCCGCTGACGTTTCCCCTTGCCCCGTTCCCCTTTCCCCGGGGTGGAGTTGAGGCGGGGGCAGAGTGGTGAGGAGGCGCGTGGTGAGGAGCAGAAGCTCCCCCGGATTCGCCAGCGAGTGGATGCCTGCCTCTCGGCCGCCCTCGAGCAACGGGCCGAACGCCGGCCCGCCGTCCTCGCGCGCCGCGAGCACTTCGATCTCCGATCCGCTCGGGTCGGATTCGTCGGCGTGGCCTTCGACGCCCACGGCGCTGAACCCCGGCCGGTCGGGCCGCAGGCCGAAGATGGCGAGGACGGCGATCTTCCCCGGGGCAGTAGTCTCCGTCACGAACATCCCGTCGAGCGGCTCAGGCGGCTCGCCCGCGGTCGGCGTCCCCCACACGCGCAGCTCCGGCAGTCGGAGGTAGAGTGCCTGGTGCGCGAAGTGGGAGCCGATCGGGCCGCCGGCCAGCGCGCGCTCGAGCGCAGCCGGCCCGATGCGATACACCCAGCCGCCCGCCGCCCAGTGGCGGTAGGCGTGATGCAGCAGCCGCACGTGGGCCTCGAGCGCTTCGGGCGGGCTGTCCTCGGGCAGGATCTCACGCAACAGCCGGCCCACCGGCTCGAGCAAGACGAACTGGTCGCGGTCGGCCGACGAGAGGCCGTCGTGCGTCAGCATCTCGGCGACGGCGGGGAACCGCTCGCCGGCGATCTCGCGGAACACGAGGTCGAACGGTGTGGGTCGGGTCGGGGCCGTCATGGACTGATCCGGCGCCCAACGTAACGAGGTGTGGCCGGGCGTTCAACTTGCGGTAGCGTCGCCTGGCCGCAGATTGTCTACGTCACCGTACCCTGAGGGGCGCTTGAACCGTAGCGCGCTGGCATTCGCCGCCGTCGTAGTGTTGCCCCATGGATCCACGCCGCGCGTGGATTCCCCGCCCACGATCGAAGCCAACACGAACGAGGTCCCGGCCGGACGGCTCGCCCGCGGGGTGCTCACGCTCCGGCTCGTCGCGCAGATGGGACGCTGGTACCCCGAAGGCGAGCACGGGCCGAGCATCGCCGTCCAGGCATTCGGCGAGGAGGGCCGCCCGCTCCAGATCCCCGGGCCGCTGGTTCGCGTGCCCGAAGGGACCGAGCTGCGTGTGACGGTGCGCAACGAGATTCCCGGTGCGACGCTCGTGGTGCACGGCCTCACTCCTCGTCCCGCGGCGCCCGGCGACTCGCTCGTCGTTCCGGCCGGCGCCGTTGCCGAGGCGCGATTCGCCGCCGGTGCGCCCGGGACCTATTTCTACTGGGCCACGACGATGGGCGTAGCGCTCCAGGACCATCGCGGGCCGGACAGCCAGCTCACGGGCGCGCTCATCGTGGATCCGGCGGGTAGCGTGCCGCCGTCGGACCGCGTCTTCGTGATCGGCACGCTCATCGACACGCTCGACATCGAGGGCGCGAGTCCGCGGCGGGCAAAGCGGGCCGTGATGACGATCAACGGGCGCTCGTTCCCGCATACCGAGCTGCTGACGCATACCGTGGGGGACACGGTCCGCTGGCGCTGGGTCAACGCGAGCGAGCGCGCCCACCCGATGCACCTGCACGGATTCTACTATCGGGTGGACAGTCGCGGTGATCTGGGGCGCGACACGGTTTACGCCGAGAGCGAGCGGCGCCTGGTCGTCACCGAGAGGATGGCGCGAGGCACCACCATGGCGCTGACCTGGGTGCCTGCGGAGCCCGGCAACTGGATCTTCCACTGTCACGTGCTGTTCCACATCGCCCCGGACCTCCGGCTGGTGCAGCGCCCGACGCGACCCCACGCGACCATGCAGGAGGAGATGGCGGGTTTGGTCCTCCCGATCTACGTGCGTCCCGCCCCCGGAGCTCCGCCGGCCGCCGCCCCCGCCGTTGCGCCGCACACCCTGCGGCTCGTGGCCCAGGCGCGGCCTCGGGTCTACGGGGAGGAAACGGGATACGGCTTCGTGCTCCAGCAGGGCACTGCCGAGCCGGCGCCCGACTCGGTGCGCATCCCCGGTTCACCGATCGTGCTCACCCGGGGGCAGCCCGCGCGCATCACCGTCGTGAACCGGCTGCCGGAGCCGCTGGCCGTGCACTGGCACGGGATCGAGCTCGAGAGCTACTACGACGGCGTGCCGGGCGTGAGTGGTGCGCCGGGTCGCCTGGCGCCCGCCATCGCGCCGGGCGACTCGTTCGTCGCCGCGTTCACCCCGCCGCGCGCCGGCACGTTCATTTACCACACCCACATCGACGACGTGCGCCAGCTGCTGCTCGGCCTCTACGGGCCGCTCATCGTCATGGAGCCGGGCCGTCGCTTCGACCCGGCGACGGATCACGTGGTCGTCGTGAGTGTGGGAGGAACGTCGAACGCGTTCCCCTTCGTGCTGAACGGCAGCACGGCTCCCGCGCCCCTCGAGCTGGCCGCGGGGATCCCACACCGCTTCCGGCTCGTGGGGATTCCGCCGGCAGGCACGGTGGATGTGGTGCTCCTCGCCGGCGATTCGACAGCGTCGTGGACGGCCTTGGCGAAGGACGGCGCCGATCTGCCACGGTCGCAGGCGACCTCCCGCCCGGCGCGCCAGCGGATCACCGTGGGCGAGACGTACGACTTCGAGCTCGCGCCGCTCGAGCCGGGCGACCTCCGCGTCGAAGCGCGCGACGGGGACAGCGTGCTCGTGAAGCTGCCGGTGCGGGTGCGTTAGTCCTTGGGCAGGAACCCGTCGAGTGCCCGAACAAAGTCGTCCGTTGCCTCGACGTGGGGACAGTGGCCGACGGGGAGCTCGACCAGCGCGGCCTTCAGGATGGTGGCCAGGTCGCGGGAGCCTTCGATGGGAATCGGATCGAACGAGCCGTGAACCACGAGGGACGGGGGACGGGGGACGGGGGAGGGGTACGTCCGCAACCGCTCCCGGAGGTCGTACTCGCCCAGACTGTCCCACACCGCCTGCTGCGTTCGCGCGGTGACGCGGAACGGGGTCAGGTCCTTCGCCTTCTCGAAATCCCGAACGTATCCCGCGACCGACAGCTCGAACGCGCGGCGCTGGTAGGCGGTGGGGTCGCGCTCGCGCAGGCCGCTGGCGCGCAGCCCGTCGCGGGCTCGGACGATCTCGGGCGCGCTCATCCGGTCGGCGAAGCGGCGCTCGAACTCCACCCGCCCAGCGATGGTGATCGACGCGGGCGACACGAGCGCGAGTCGTGCGACCCGTGCCGGATGCTCCAGGAGATAGAGCACGGCGAGCAGCCCACCCCAGGAGTAGCCGCACAGGTTGAGCTGCTCGAGGGCGAGCTCGAGCCGTATCGCTTCGAGATCGGCCACGTGCTCGCGCCACCCGACCGGGGTGTCGCGCGGCACCGGTGACCGGCCGCCCCCGCGCTGGTCGTAGTAGAACAGCTCACGACCGCGGGCGAGCCGGTCGTACTGCGGGAGCAGATAGTCGTGGTGCGCGCCGGGCCCGCCGTGCAGGACCACGACGAGTGGTCCGTGGCCGACGCGGCGAGTGAAGAGCGAGACGCCGTCTGCGTTGAGGAGGGCCATCAGCTGTCAGCGATCAGCTGTCAGCCATCAGCTGTCAGCCAACGCATACCGCCTCTCGGTCCCGCGGCTGACAGCTGACGGCTGACCGCTGACAGCTCCTAGAACAGAATCCCGCCCGTGAGCACGACCCGTTCCCCACCGCCCAGCTCGAACCGGAGCTCGGCGAACGGCGTGAGCTTGCTGCGCGTGCGGAATCGCGTCCCGCCCAGCAAGTTGAGGCCGGCCTCGGTATCCGACTGCGAACTGACGCCCGAGGCGTCCTGCGAGCCGTGCGCGATGTTCAGCCCGCTCCCGACGTAGGGGCCCAGGCTGCCCTTCACGTTGGGGATCAGGTAGGTGACGTTACCGTTCAGCTCCCAGTACTCGACGTCGACGCCCGAGCTCTGCTCGGGGAAGAAGTAGTCGAAGCTCGCCACGGCCTCGAGCCCGCGCGTGTTGAACAGGGAGCGCAGGTCGAAGGCCGCGCGGGCGCCGAGACCGAGGTTGGCGTCGTCGTCTCCCCAGCTGAGCTGGGCGCCGAACCGCGTCTGGGCGGAGAGGGGGACGGCACCGAGGCCGAGAACGGCGGCGCACGCGGCGACAGGGAGCAAGCGCTTCATGGGTCCTCCGAGAGAGCGATGTCGGGTCGGTCTTACAGCAGTACCGCCAGCGCGTCGGCCACGTCCTTGACGGCCCGATGCTCGGGCTCGCCGAACCCTGCAAGGACATCCGAGTCGATGTCGAGCTGCCCCAGGATGTGGTCGCCCCGGCGGATCAGGACGACGAGCTCGGATCGAGTGAACGTGTTGCAGGCGAGATAGTTCCCGATCGCGCCTACGTCCGGCACGTTCTGATCCTGCTCGGTGGCGACCGCCGTGCCGCAGACGCCCCGGCCCACGGGGATGCGGGTGTGGTCGGTCTCGCGCCCTGCGAACGCCTCGAGCACCAGATCGTCGCCCTCCAGCATGTAGGCGTACACGGAGGTGAACGGCGCGCCCCACGCCCGGACCCGCTCGCACGCGAGGCGGAGCAGATCGGCGCGCGTGGCGTCGCGCAGGTGCGCGGCGCGCAGCGCCCGCACCACGCCTCGTGAGTCGAGCGTGCCGGCCGTCATCCGCCGCGCCGCCCCAGGACCGCGGTGAGCCGCAGCTCCTCGTCGCCCCGCTTGACGACCACGACGACTGTGTCGCCCGGGTGATGGGCTCGCAGCGCGTCGGTCATCCCGTACAGGTCGGCGACCCGCATGCCGCCGATCTCGGTGATGATGTCCCCCGCCTTGATGCCCGCGCGCTCGGCCGGGCTGGCGCTCCGCACCCCCGTCAGGCGCACGCCGCCCGGCGACTCGCTCATGTCGGGGATGGTGCCGAGGCTCGCGCTCGTGCCCGCGCTCCCCGAAGCGACCTGCGGCCGCGGCACGTCCACGAACGTGAGCGGCTCGGGCCGGTCGGCGAGCGCGAGCGCCACGGCGGTCACGTAGCCCGCGATCCGCGCAACGCCCACGGCGTCGATCTTCGGCCAGTCATCGGTCGTGCGATGGTAATCCTCGTGCAGGTCGGTGAAGAAGTGCAGCACGGGGCGTTTCGCCGCGTAGAACGGGGCGTGGTCGCTCGCGCCCCATCCGTCGCCCGACGCCCGGAGATTGAAGCTGGCCTGCGGTGCGGCATTCAGGGAATCGAGCAGCGCCGCGAACTCCTGCGCCGTGGCCGCGCCGAGGGCGAGCAGGCGGCGCTGCCGCAACCGGCCCACCATGTCCAGGTTCAGCATCGCGTAAATCGAATCGACGGGCTGCGGCACGGGGTGCCGCACGTAGTAGCTCGAGCCGAGGACCCCCAGCTCCTCGGCGCTGAACGCCACCAGCACGACGGTGCGGGCGGGCCGGGCGCCTCGCAGGAGGCGCGCGATCTCGAGCAGCGCCGCCGTGCCGGATGCGTTGTCGTCCGCGCCGTTGTGCACGCGGCCGGTCGAGTCGGGATCGAGCGCGTTTGGCCCGCCGAGTCCGAGGTGGTCGTAGTGCGCCCCGATGACGACGATCTGGCCGCGCAGCGCCGGCGAGTGCCCGGGGAACACGCCGATCACGTTGCGGACCGCGGCTCCGCCCAGCTTGGCGTGCGCGACGGCCGGCGCGTCGGGGGCGAGGGTGAACTCCTGGAAGAAGCCACCGGCCGGGCCGCCGGGCTCGAGGCCCGCCCGGCGGAACTCACGGGCGATGTAGTCGCCCGCCTGCTCGAGGCCGCGGGTGCCTACGCCCCGGCCCTCGCGCTCGTCGGCGGCGAGATACTGGAGATCGGCGAGGGCCCGCCGGGCGCTGGGGGGCAAGGTGTCCTGCACCGTCAGCACGGTCAGGAGCGCATACGTCATGGCGTACATGGCGGCCTATTCTAGTGCGGTCACAAGTTCCGTCGCTAGGGGTCTTGAGCTTCGCTCACCGCGGCACGAAGTTGGAACGGTACTAGATTCCGCCCCGATGCTCGTTCCTGAAACGTTCGCGACGCACTTCGCCCGTACGGTCGAGCTGTTCCGGGATCCGGCGGCGAAGGACAACCAGAAGGTGCAGTTCCGCGCGCTGCTCGCGTTGCTCCGGCTCGAGGCGGCGACGCTGGCGGCCGTGGAGGGGTGCGTGCTGGTCAACGGCAGCCCCGTCCTGGGCGAGCCGCTCGGGCCGTTGCTCCGCGTGCTCGCGCTGCACGGGCTGAGCGAGATCGAGATCCCGCGCGAGCCGCCCCCCGCCGAGCTGTTCGAGCTGTTGCGCGCGCTGGCCGAGGCGCCGGCGCCGGGCGGGGGCGACGACATCGCGACCCGGCTGCGGGCGGCCGGGGTGACCCGGAGCGCCGCCGGCGCGGCGGTCAGCGATCCGCCAGCAGCCGTCAGCGATGAGCCATCAGGCGTCGGCGATCAGCCATCAGCCATCAGCCGTCAGCCGTCAGGCGTCGGCGATCGGCCGTCTCGCGGCGAAGCGCCGCCTGGCGACGCGCGGCGAACGGCGGGCGTGGTGCTCCGGCCGTCGGACGCGGGGCCGCTGCCGCCCGAGGTCGCGGCGGCGCTCGCGGAGGAGGCGGCCCGCGAGGCGTCGGCTTCCTCCCCCGCTCCGCCCCCGCAGGTGGTCGCCCTGCCGCGGCCGCGGCCACCGCTGAGCATGCTGCTGGAGCTGGAGCGTCACCCGACCGCGCCGAACGCCGGAGATGCTCGTGGCCCTCGGGCGCCATTTCGCCGCGGCGATCAAGGGAGACGACTTCCAGCAGGCGATGCGGATTCTCGCCGGCATCGTGCGGTGCGAGCAGCGGGTCCCCGCCGAGCAGCGCCGGCACTTCGGTGTGGCGCTCAAGCGCCTGTACTCCAAGCCCGTCCTCGAGCAGCTGGCCCAGCGGGTGACCGTGCCCGCCGACCACGCCGAGGCGGTGTTGGCGCTCCAGGGCGCGGGGCCAGACGGCGTCGAGGTTCTGCTCGAGCTGCTCGTCGCCGCCCCGACCATTGCGGAGCGCGAGAGCGTCTTCCGCGCCCTGACGGAAATGAAGGAGGGGGCGGACCAGCTCATCCGGCAGCTGGGCCATTACCAGTGGTACGTGGTGCGCAATGTGGCCGAGCTGGTGGGGGAGCTTGGGCTCGAGGAGGCGGTGCCGGCGCTCGCCAAGCGGCTGGACCACCAGGACGAGCGGGTGCGCAAAGCGGTGGGACACGCGCTCGCGCGGATCGGGACGCGGGCGGCGGCCGAGCCGCTGCGGCTGGTGCTGCGCGACCGGTCGCCTGCCGTGCGGCTCCAGGCGGCGGCGGGAATCGCGGGCCGCAAGTCGAACGCCCTCGTGATGATGCTGGTGTCGCTGATCGAGGACGAGCAGGACCGCGACGTGCAGGGCGAGCTGGTGCAGGCGCTGGGACGGATCGGCACGCCCGACGCGATCCAGGCGCTGATCAAGCTGTCGCACCAGCCCACCCGCTTCTTCAAGCGCACGCCGCCGTGGGTGCGGGTCGCGGCGGTCGAGGCGCTCGCCGTGGCGGCCACGCCCGCGGCGATCGGGACGTTGCAGGGGCTCTCCGGAGACTTCGACAAGTCGGTGCGGCACGCCGCGCAGGAGGCGCTCGCGGCAAGGAAGAAGTAGCGGTCAGTCAGAAGGTCGCCGAGAGCCCGAGCTGGAAAAACCGATTGCCGGAGTCGAAGGGATTGAACGCGTACAGCGAGGCACCCAGCCGCCCGCGCTCGGCGAGCACGGCCAGCCCGCGATCGACCTCGAGCACCGACTCGAAGACCCGCAGCCGTTGGAACGAGAGCCCCGCCTGCAAGCCGTCGGACACCCGGTAGGTGAGCGTGCCCCACGTGTAGAAGAAGCTCTCGCTGTCGTCGTCGAACGGGATCACGACCTCGGATTCGTCGTACAGCGTGACCCGGCCCAGGGACAGCTCGATCTCCAGCGCGGGCGCGATGCCGTCCGTGTTGCCGATCACCAGGCCGATCATCGGCGCGACCCACAGTGCCATGCCCCCTTCGGTCTCGAGCTCGATGCCCGCGAGCAGGGATGCCGTGCGGACGTCCTCGTAGTTGTAGCGGCCCTCGATGCGCAGGCGTCGCGCCGTGGCCGACAGGATGACGAGCGGATGCAGGTCCTCGGACGGGGTCAGGCCGACGTACACGTCGGCCGTGCCCGTGAAGGGGCGTTGGGGCGCGGCGGCGGCGGCCTCCTGGGCGCCCGCGGCCGGTGGGGCGCCGACGGCCCACGCGATCGCCACGAGGCCGCGGAGGCTCAGGGGGTCAGGCTCAGCGCGAAACGGATGGCCTCATCGAGGCGGGTGACCTTGTCGACGCTCAACGCTCCAGCGTAATCCCTGAGCAGGTGTTTTGGGATCGTGGTGATCGTGTCGGCGTTGGCGACCGAGCGGCGGGAAAGCCCCTCGTCCGGTCCGAGGGAGATCTCGACCGGGATGTCGCGGACGCGCGTGGTGACGGGCACGACGGTGACCAGCTCCCGCACCCCGTAGGCCTCGTCCCGCGAGACCAGCACGACCGGACGGCGCCCGGTGGGGGGCGGGAGCTCGGCCCACCAGACCTCACCGCGCTTCATCCGTCCACGGCTCGGCGGCGAGAGCGGTGAGCGCGACAGCGAGCGCGGCGCGCACGTCGGCGGCTCGCTCGGGTTGACGCCGGTACGCGTCCACGTACCGCCTGCTCAGCTCGGCGCGCCGCTCGGCGGCGGCGAGGCCGAGGAGGGCTCGCTCGAAGACGGCGCTGCGGCTCGCGCCCGTCTCCTGGGCGACACGGTCGGCCACGCCGAGGGCCTCGGGGGAAACGCTGATGCCGATCTTGCGGCGCCGAGCCATTGGGGTGCCTCCCGACGGAATACCACGGTCATACTATGGTATTCCAATGATCTGGTCAAGCCCGTGCCTCAGCTCGGGATGAAGCTCGTCTCGGGCGTCAGCGTGCGCGCGAACGCCGCGAGCAGGCGCGCGGCGCGCTCCAGGTCCTCCAACGCCACCATCTCGTTGGGGCTGTGCATGTAGCGGTTGGGCACCGAGACGAGCCCCGTCGGCACTCCCCGCAGCGCGCTGTAGATCGCGTCGGCGTCGGTGCCGGTGTCGTGCGGGGCGGCCTGCACGCTCACCGGAATCTTCTCCGCTGCGGCGCAGGCGAGCAGCATCTCGAACACTACCGGGCTCACCGACGACCCGCGCGACAGCACGGGCCCGGCGCCCAGCTTGTGGTCTCCCGAGAGCTTTTTCTCAGCGCCGGGGAAGTCGGTCGCGTGCGTCACGTCCACCACGAGGGCGACCTGGGGGTCGATGCCCACCGCGCTGGTGCGCGCGCCGCCCCCGGGCCAGGCGATCTCCTCGCGCGTGGACGCCACCGCGTACACCGCCGCGTGCGGCGGCCGCTCCTTGGCGAGCAGCCGCAGCGCCTCGGCCACCACGTACGCGCCGATCCGGTTGTCGATGCTGCGCGAGACGATGCGGCCGTTCGGCAGCTCGACCACCTTCGCGTCGAGCACGGCGGCGTCCCCGATCCGCACCCGCTCGGCGACCTCGGCCCGGTTCGCCGCGCCGATGTCGATCCACAGGTCCTGGATCTTGGTGACCTTGTCCATCTCGTCCCGC
This sequence comes from uncultured Gemmatimonadaceae bacterium, assembly GCA_964629425.1. Classification (GTDB taxonomy): domain Bacteria; phylum Gemmatimonadota; class Gemmatimonadetes; order Gemmatimonadales; family GWC2-71-9; genus CAZVSO01. Next base: position 13,538 of record CAZVSO010000003.1, on the reverse strand, counting down.
TTCATCAGGTGGATCGCCTTCTTGCCGATCACGCCGGCCACCGACCCCTTCAGCCCCGCGATCACCACCCGCTGGCCCACGAGCACCTGCGAATCCCAGCCGCCGATCGCCGCGAAGTAGAGGTAGCCCTCGTCGTCGATGTGCGTGATCTGCACGCCGATCTCGTCGATGTGTCCCGCGAACATGAGGCGCGGCGCGCCCCGCGGGCTCACCACGGCGATCCCGTTGCCGTTCACGTCGGCGCGCACCTCGTCGGCGAACCCCTGGACCTCGGCCCGCCACACGCGCGCCGGCGCAGCCTCGAATCCCGAGGGACCGGGCGTGTCGAGCAGCTGCTTCAGGAAGGCGAGCGACGGCGCGGGCACGGCGGCTCCTTCAGGGACCGGTGGGCGGGGGGAGCGTGGCCGCCGCCGGGGACAGCCCGACCCGGGCGCGCACGCTGTCGGCCGCGGCGCGGTCCGCCAGCGTCGCCTGGAATCCGACGCGGATCGGCAGCAGGTCGGCGGTGATCGCGCCGTCGGGCGCGACCGTGAACCGGAAGACGGCCGACAGCCTCGTCCAGTCCGGCCGCTGCACGAAAATGAAATTGCCGAGCGAGCGTGCGATCGGCTTGCCGCCTCGCCACTCGAGGCGCTGCAGCACGTGGGGGTGATGGCCCAGCACGATGTCGGCGCCGGCGTCCACCGCGCCGTGGAACAGCGCCAGCAGCGCCCGGTCGGTCGTATCGGTGTACTCCTTGCCGCCGTGGACGCTCACGATGACGAGATCCGCCTCGTTGCGCTGCTTGACGCCAGTGATAGCCGGGTAGAGCCAGGAGGTGTCCGCGTAGGCGACGTGTTGCGCCCCCGGGTGCTGCCAGAAGTTGCGGGGTGCTGGATTGAACGCCCGGGTGAGCGCGAAGACCGCCACGCGCCACCCCTGGCGCTCGAGCTCTGCCGGCGCGCGCGCCTCGGCCCGCGTCCGCCCGGTGCCCGCGTGCGCCACTCCAACGCGGTCGAGCTGCGTCAGGGTCTCCAGCAGCCCGGTCTTGCCGGCGTCCCACGCGTGGTTGTTGGCCGTGCTCACGACGTCGAACCCCGCGGCAAGGAGCGCGTCGGCGGCCACGGGCGGCGCCGAGAACACCGGGCTGCCGGTCTGCTCGAAGGGATGGCCGATCGGCGCGATGGGACTCTCGAGGTTGCCGAACAAGAGGTCGGCCCCACGCAGCGTGTCGGCCAGCAGGGCGAACGGGTAGAGCGTGTCGCCATGAAGCAGGTACTGGTGCGTCACGCCGCGGCCCAGGTTGATGTCGCCCACCGCGTAGATCCGCAGGGTGTCCCGGGACGACGAGCGGGAAGCGGGAAGCGGGAAGCGGGAAGCGGGGCGCAACGTGTCGCGCTGCACAGAGTCCTGCGTCGCCGGAATCAGCGGCCCCGCCTCGAGCGGCGTCAGCAACAGGCCAAGCGACGGCAGGGTCCACAGGGGCACGGGCGACGGTCTCTCCACGCTGGGGGACTGCGATCAACCGGCGATCAACCGCGACAGGATCTCGGCGGCGTCCACGAGGCGCGGTCCGGGGCGCGAAGTGTAGGCGTTTCCGTCGAGAAACTCCACCCTGCGCCGGAACAGGTGCAGGGCATCGGGATCGGTGACGGCGGCGAACTCCATACGGGCCCGCGAGATATCGAACCCGCAGCACGCGATGATGACGAGGTCGGGCGCGAGCGCGCGCAGCTCCGCCCAGGGCCGCGGCCGCGCGCCCGGACCGCTGCCGACGTCAACGCCACCCGCGATTGCGATCAACTCCGGCACCCAGTGCCCGGCCACGTAGGGAGGGTCGAGCCATTCCAACAGCAGCACGCGTACCTCTCCCCCTGTCCCCCTCTCCCTTCCGGGGGAGGGGGGACGACGCAGCCGCCGAAGCCGGTAGCGCAGCCCGGCCACCAGCTCAGCAGCCTCGTCGGCCAGATCGAGCGCGGCGCCGACGCGCCCGATGTCGGCGAAGACGCCGTCGAGCGAGTGCGCGTGCAACGTGACGACGGCCGGCCGAGGCTCGAGCGCCGCTGCGGCGCGGGCGAGCTCGTTCGTGCCCACCGCGCACACGTCGCACACCGACTGGCCGATGAGGACATCAGGCGCCAGGCGGCGCAGCAGCTCGACGTCGACCCGGACGGGCGGCTCGCCCGTGGCCCGTGCCGCGGCCACCTGCCGGTCGATCGCTCCCGAGGGCCGCGCGCTGTCGACGGCCGTGGACGTGACGCGCGGCAGGGCGCGCGCCTCGGGCGGGTAGTCGCATTCGTGTGAGACGCCGACGAGCCGAGTCGTCGCGCCCAGCGCCGCCACGATCTCGGTGGCGGCGGGCAGGAGGGAGACGATGCGGTTGGGAACGGGCATTGGTGCGCTGGCGGGCCTGCGGAGTGGGTGCCGGCAATGTGGCGCGCGGCGGGCGGCGGGGGAAGGCGGACGGAGGCGGACAGAGGCGGATGGAGACCGACACAGGTACTATAGGTCACAATGGACCACCCCGACCGTCCCCGACCGTCCCCGTCCGTCCCCGACCGTCTCTTTCTCGATTTCCAGTCCGCCCTCGCCGGCCGCTACTCGCTGGAGCGCGAGCTGGGGCGGGGCGGCATGGGCGTCGTCTATCTCGCGCATGAAGTGCGGCTCGACCGCCCGGTGGCGATCAAGCTGCTCCCGCCCACGAACGCCGCCGACGCGCGGATGCGCGAGCGGTTTCTACGCGAGGCGCGCACGGCGGCGAAGCTGTCGCATCCCAACATCATTCCGATCCACGCGGTGGACGAAGTCGGGGAGTTCGTCTTCTTCGCCATGGCGTACGTCGAGGGAGAGACCCTCACCGAGCGCGTGCGCCGGCGCGGGCCGCTGGCCCCGTCGGACGCGACGCGCGTGCTGCGCGAGGTGGCCTGGGCGCTCGCCTATGCGCACGCGCAGGGCGTGGTCCACCGGGACGTGAAACCCGACAACATTCTGCTCGAGATGGGGACCGGGCGGGCGCTGGTGATGGATTTCGGGATCGCCGGGGCGGTGCGCGGGGCTGGCGCGCTCGACGACGGCGAGGTGATCGGGACCCCCGCGTTCATGAGTCCGGAGCAAGCGCTGGGCGAGGCGGTAGATGCCCGCAGCGACCTCTACGCACTCGGGCTCGTGGGGTATTTCGCGCTGTCTGGGCGGCTGCCGTTTGAGGGCAGCAAGGCCACGGAGGTGCTGGCCAGGCAGGTGACCGAGCCTGCCCAACCGCTCGCGTCGGTCGCGGCGGGCGTCCCGCGACGACTCGCGCAGCTGGTGGAGCGCTGCCTCGCTAAGGACCCGAGCGAGCGGCCCGACGGCGCCGTGGCGATGGCGCGCGACCTGGGCGCGGCGCTCGAGCAGCGCCGGGAGATCCCGCTGGCCCTGCGGATCTTCGTGAGCCGGCACACCCAGGTCTCGGAGGGAACAGTCGTGGCCGCCGTGTTCCTGCTGTTGATCATCGCGGTATTGGCGATGACGCTGCTGGGCGATAAGGTGCTCGACGTGGGCTGGGCGGGGCCGTTCGTGCTCACGGTCCTGGGCGGCGCGATCCTCGTGCCGGCGGGGATGACGATTCACCACGTGCGCGCGCTCGCGCGTACGGGCTACGCTCCCTCCGACTTGGCTCAGGCGTTCCAGGCGCAGCTCGAGCAGGGCCGTGAGGAGCGCGCGTTCGAGCACGGCCGCGACGCATCGCTGTTCGAGCGCGTGATGCGGGTGGTCAGCATCCTCGGGCTGAGCGGGGCTCTGGCCGCTTGGCTCGGGCTCGGCGCGGGTGGACCGTGGTTGGAATGGACGGTCTTCCTGGTGACCGGCGGGCTCGCGACCGGCCTGGGCGCTGGGCTCATCACGGTGATGCGGCTGCAGCGGCGTCGCGACATCGCGAGCGCGTGGTGGCACCGGATCTGGGGTGGCCGCGCTGGGCGCTGGCTCTTTCGCCTCGTGACCCTCGGCCTCAAGCGCGACGCGCTGGGGCCCGCCCTCACGCACCGCCCTACCGAGCTATCGCTCAGCCTCGCGGCCGAGCAGCTGTTCGAGCAGCTGCCGCGAGAGATCCGGCGCCAGTTGCGCGATCTCCCAGACGTCGTGCGCCGCCTGGAGGACGACGCGCGGCGGATGCGGGGCCGGCTGGAAGAGCTCCAGGATGCCCTGGGGGGGAAGGGGGAAGAGGGAAGGAAGGGTGAAGCCGGGGCGTCTCTCGGCATCGCCGAGCGGCGCGACCGGGTGCTCGAGGACCTCGTCGCCGAGCGCGACCTGGTGCAGCAGCGCCTGCGCGACGCCGTGGCGGCGCTCGAGACCATCCGGCTGAACCTGCTGCGGCTCCACGCGGGGAGCGGGAGTGTGCAGAGTCTGTCTACCGACCTGGGCCTCGCGCGCGAAGTCGCCCAGGAGATCGACCGGCTGCTCGAGGGGAAGCGGGAGGTGGAAGCGGAGTTGGGGCGGACGGAGGGGGACGGCGGCGGACAGAGGCGGACAGGGACGGACGGAGTAGGCGCGTGAGCGACCCCGACCGCCCCCATCCGTCTCTGTCCGCTCCCGACCGTCTGTTTCTCGCCTTCCAATCCGCCCTCGCCGGCCGCTACGTTCTGGAGCGCGAGCTGGGGCGGGGCGGGATGGGGATCGTCTATCTCGCGCACGACGAGCGGCTCGAGCGACCAGTCGCGATCAAGCTGCTGCCCCCAGCGCTCGCGGCGCAGGTGGACCTGCGCGGCCGGTTGCTAGGAGAGGCGCGGATCGCCGCCCGGCTGTCGCATCCCAACATCATCCCGATCCACGCGGTGGAAGAGGCAGGCGAGTTCGCCTACTTCGTGATGGCCTACGTGGAGGGTGAAACGCTGGCCCGGCGCATCGCGGCGCTGGGGGGCGGGGCGCTGCCGCCGTCGGAGGTCGGGCGCGTCCTGCGCGAGGTGGCCTGGGCCCTCGCCTACGCCCACGCCCGCGGCGTGGTGCACCGCGACGTGAAGCCGGAGAACATCCTGCTCGAGGCGGCGACCGGCCGGGCCCTGGTGGCGGACTTCGGGATAGCGAGGGTTTGGCAGGGAGCAGGCGGGCCGGGAGCAGGCGCGGTGGGGACGGGGGAAGTAGTGGGGACCCCAGCGTTCATGAGTCCCGAGCAGGCGGCGGGCGATGCGGTGGACGGGCGCGGCGACCTCTACTCGCTGGGCGTCGTGGGCTTCTACGCACTGTCGGGAGCGCTCCCGTTCACGGGTCCGTCGCCGCGCGGCGTCATGGCGCGGCAGATCACCGAGCGCGCGCCGCCGCTCCTGTCGGTGGCGCCGCGCGTGCCGGCGGCGCTCGCCGCCGCCGTCGAGCGGTGTCTCGCGAAGGACCCCGCGGAGCGGTTCCCTAACGGAGAGGCGCTGGTGGACGCGCTGGACGCCGCGCTCGCGGCGGGGAAGCGCCTCCCGATGGCGGTGCGCGCGTTCCTGGCGGACGCGCGGCGGGGTACGGCGCTGCGGCTCGGGGGGGCCTGGATCGCGGCGCTCGGGGTGGTCGAGGCGGGCCTCTGGCTGCTGGCGCTCGGGGCGTTTCCGGGACGGCCACCGCGCAGCGTGAGGACCCAGCTGGTGGTCGCCGCAGCCGTGCTCGCGGCGGCCGCTGTGGCCGCGCTCGTCGCGGTCCTGGTCGCGCGCGCGCGGCGATTACTCGCGGCGGGCTACGGGCGCGCGGTACTTGTGCGCGCCCTCGAGGCCGATCTCGACGAGCGGCGCGAGGAGCTAGCCTACGTCCACCCGGGCGGGCCGGCGCGCGTCGAGCGGGCGGTGCGCCGCACGGTCTACATCGCGCTCGGCCTGATGGCGGTCGCGGGGGCCCTCGCGTTCTTCGTCCGGTATCCGGCGATCCTCAGCGTTTTCAGCCTGTTCGGCGCCTGCGGCGCGATCTACCTCTTCATCCACAGGCTCGACAGTAC
>CAZVSO010000003.1:6658-7611 GCA_964629425.1 uncultured Gemmatimonadaceae bacterium | reverse complement strand
CGGCGCTCGTGGCGGCGCTCGTGGCGCGGGAGCTTGGCGCGCGGCGCGCCGCATGGCGCGAGCAGCGGCGATTGCGGTTCTGGGACGGTTTGCTGGGTCGGATTGCGTTTGCGCTAGCCGGAGAACGGGGCACGGGGGAGAGGGGAGGGGGGAGGGGTGGAAAGCAGGGCTCGGGCACTTGAGGCAGCGTGTTAATTAGCTAACTCCGCAAGTTAATTAACTGAGGGCGATTCCCCGCTTGACACCCCCCTCCCCGGCAGTATATCCGACCCCACCGGTCGGAGCCCACCACCGTGGAACCCTGGATCGCCAAGCTCGAGGCGAGGGAGCCCGATGCCGCCTGGGATCTCCTCCTCGAGCGCTACCGCCGCCTGATCTTCGCCGCGATCCGCCACTACACCACGGACCCCGACGACGTGATGGACGTGTTCGCGCGGGTGTGCGAGTCTCTGCGCGAGGACGACCTGCGGCGGCTCCGCGCCTACGCCGCCCAGTCCGACCACCGCGCCCGCTTCTCCACCTGGCTCGTCGCGGTTGTGCGCAATCTCACTATCGACTGGTTCCGCCACCGCGACGGCCGCCCCCGCCTCTCGCTCGCCGCGGCGGCGCTCCCGCCCACGCAGCGTTGCATCTTCGAGTACGTGTTCGTGGGAGGCCGTTCCCACGTCGAGGCCTACGAGCTGCTCCGCACGCGGGATGGCATCGACCTGCCGTTCGGGGCATTCCTGCATGAGCTGAGCGCCACGTACCGGGCCGCGGCCGGCGCGACCAATCATCGCGGGCGCCTCGTAGTGGAGCTCGGTGGCGCACCGCCCTTGCCCGGCCCGGATCCGCCTGACGACGACGCCGCTGTGCAGGCGGAGCAGGCCGGCGTCCTGGCGGACGCCCTCGCCGCCCTCGCGCCAGAGGAGCGGCTTGCCGTTCAGCTGTTCGTGATCGAAGAGATGCCTGCC
>CAZVSO010000003.1:0-6648 GCA_964629425.1 uncultured Gemmatimonadaceae bacterium | reverse complement strand
TACGTCTTCACTCGCGAGGACGTCCCGGATCCTGCGGAGGTCGCCCGCCTCGTCGGTCTCCCGAACGCCAAGGCGGTCTATAACCGGGTGTATCGCGCCCTCGCGGCCGTCCGCCTGCGGCTCGAGCGGGCCGGGATTCGCAGGGACGACTTGTGACTCGCGAGCGAGCAACCGCCCCGGCGGCGTCCGTCTCATGACCGGCGATGGAGAGCGTATACCGGTGACCTGCCCGCCGCGGGAGGACCTCGTGCGGCACGCGCTTGGCGCCACCGATGCAACGGCCGGCGATCTCATGGAGCACCTGGCGGCATGCCCGACCTGCCGGGCTGAGGTCGCCAGACTGCGGGAGACGGCGTCGCTGCTGCGTGGGGGGGCCGCTCGCTCCGGCGACGCCACGCCCGACTGCCTCGACGAGGAGGCGATCGCCTCCTTCGTCGATGGCGCGTTGGAGGACGACGGGCGAGTCGCCGTGACCGCCCACCTGCTCTCCTGCGCGCGCTGCCGCGCCGCGGTGGCTGGCGTGGGGCGGCTTGTCGCGGATCGATCCGTCGCGCAAGAGACCGGGCGCATCAAGCCGGCGGTGACGGAGCGGCGACAGTTGCGCCGCGCCGGGGTCATGGCCGGTCTCGCCGCCGCCGCGGTGATAGTCCTCCTGCTCGCCTGGCCCGGCTCCATCGACTGGCGCTCGGAGTCACCGCCGCACCGGGATCCCACTCCGATCTCCACCACGGTGCCCGTGCCGATCAGGCCGGCGGGACCGGTCGCGGCGGCGCCCGGGCTCGAGTGGTCGGCCGTTCCCGGCGCGGATCGCTACCGCGTGACGCTGTTCGATCGGGAAGGGCGCGTGCTGTGGGAGGCGCAGTCGGGCGACACGAACGTTGCGCTTCCCGATTCGGTGACGCCCACGCCGCGCCTTCCCTACTTCTGGAAGGTGGAGGCTCGCGTCGGGTTCGAGCGGTGGGTCGCGTCCGAGCTCACCGAGTTCACCGTCCTCGGTGCGGGACCGCCGAAATGATGCTCGCGACACCGTCGCTGTGGTGGCTGGCGGGGACCTGGGTGCTCGCACAGGGGACGGGCCCCGAGGCGCTGCGGGTGCTCGCCGCCCAACCGACCGCCCCAGCGCTGGTCGCTGAGGTCCGCGCGCGCCCCGGCGACGCGCGAGAGGCGTTGTCGCAGCTCCTGTCACTGACCGTCGCCGCTGACTCAGAGACCTCCCGCGCCGCGCATTTGGCGGCCGCCGAGCGACTCGCGCGGGCGTTCGCCGACGCCTGGCAGGACTCCTTCTATGTGCGGCAGGTCGCGCTGTTCGCGCGCTGGCCACCCGACCACCGCGCGGCCAAGGTCGCGGCGGACAGCCTCAGGCGGGTGGGCAACGCAGCGGTCGGGCGTGACGGGGTCTACGCGGCGATGCGTCCGTGGCGCGAGAGCTTGCGCCGCGCCACCGTGATCGGCGATTCCGCCGGGATGGCGGCCACGCTGGGGAACATCGGGGCGGGGTTCTACATCGAGGCGAGCCTCGACAGCGCCACGGTCTACCTCGAGCGGTCGCGTGAGGTCGCCGAGGCCGTGGGCGACCGGCGCGTGGCCCTGAACGCCACCGGCACCCTCGCGAGCGTGAGCAAGGATCGCGGCGACCTGAGGCGCGCGAGCGAGCTCTACCGGCGCGCGCTCGACGCGCGCCGGCGGATCGGCGACACGCGCGGGGCCGCGGCCGACGAGAACAACCTCGGCCTCATCGCCCAGACGCTGGGAGACCTGGAGGGCGCCCGCCACCACTTCGAGTCGGCGCTCGCGCTGAGCCGGGACAACGGTCACGCCGCGGCGGCGGCGACGAATCTCACGAACCTGGCGGGGCTCGCGAGCCTGGAAGGCGATTTCGCCCGCGCGCAGGCGCAATACTGGGACGCGCTCGCCATCTACCGCGAGCTGGACGCTGCGGCCGACGCCGCATTCGTGCTGCGCAGTTTGGGGCTCCTCGCGATGCGTCGCGGTGACTACCGCAGCGGCCGGCGGGCGCTCGAGCAGGCCCTGGCGGTCTACGAGCGCACCGGCCCGGCCCACGAGGCGGTCGCGGTACGGCGCGACCTCGCGATGGCCTTCGCCTCGATGGGCGAGCTGCAGGCGGCGCTGGAGGCGCTCCGCCGTGCCGAGCAGCAGGCCGACTCGGCCCGCGCGCCACCGGTGCTCCGCGCCGCCCTCGCCCTCACCCGGGCCGACGTCGCGGTCGAGTTGAACACCCTCACCGAGGCGGAGCGGCAGTACACGCGCGCCGAGGTGTTGTATCGCCAGGCGGGCGATCGCGCCGGCGAAGCGGAAGCGCAACAGGGCAGGGGCTTCCTCTTGCTGCTCCGGGAGGATCCGGCGCGCGCCCAGGTGCTGCTCGAGCGGGCGCTGCGAACCCAGGAAGCGTCGGGCAGCGCGCGCTCGGCGGCGCTCACCCGCCTGCTCGTCGGCGAGTCCCAGCGGCTGCGCGGCGACACGGCTGGCGCCCGACGCTCCTTCGTGCGGGCCCAGGAGGCCCTTCGGAGCCTCGGGGATCCGGTGGCCGAAGCCGCGGCGCTCGGCGTCCTGGCGGATCTCGAGGCCCAGGCGCGGCTCGGCCTCACTGCCGAGTCGCTGTACCAGCGCGGGCTCGGGCTGGTGGCCGAGCGGGGTGCGCCCACGGTGTCGTGGCGGCTGCACGCTGGGCTCGGGCTGGCGCTGCGGAGCCGCGGCGCACTCGCGGAGGCGGCGCGGGAGCTGCGAATGGCGATCGCGGACATCGAGCGGACCTCGGGACGACTCCGGTTCCCCGAGCGGCGGGCGGATTACCTGGCGGACAAGTGGGACGTCTATGCCCAGCTTGCCTTGACCGAGCGCGCCCGCGGGCGGCCCGGCGCAGCGTTCGAGGTCAGCGAGCGGCTGCGCGGCCGGCAGCTGCTCGATCTCCTCGCCAGGGGCCGGGTGGAAGCGCGCGCCGCCCCCGACTCCTTCTTCACGTCTCGCGAGCAGGATCTGCGGCGGCGCATCAGCGAGCTCACCGCGCGGCTCGGTGCCGAAGCGGGCGACACCGCGGGCGCGAGGGGACCCGAGCTGACGGCGCAGACCGCGGGCGCGGCGCGGCAGGCGCTCGCCCGGGCCCAGGAGGCGTATGCCGAGCTCCTCGTCGAGATGCGGGAGGTCAATCCTGAGTACGCCGGGCTCGTGGCGGGTGAGCCGGTGTCGTGGTCCGACGTCGCGGCGCGGCTCGAGCCTGACGAGGCGCTGCTCGAGTACCTCCTCAGCGACTCCGGCACCGTCGTCCTCGTCGTCACGCGCGACACGGTGGCGGCGGTCGATCTGGGAGTCGGCCGTCGCGACGTCGCGCGGCTGATCGACTTCGCGCGCGCGGGGCTTGGCCGGCCCGAGCGCGAGCCGGCGCGCACCCTGTGGCGCGGGCCGTTGCGCCAACTGTACCAGCAGCTGATCGCTCCCGTAGAAGTGGCCGGGCTGGTCCAGGGCACGCGCCGGCTGTTGATCGCGCCGCACGGCGAGCTGCACTACCTGCCGTTCGCCGCGCTCCTGCGTGGGGAGCCCGACCAGTTCCTCGTCGAGCGCTACGACGTGACCTATGTCCCGTCGGCGTCGGTGTGGCTGCGTTTGGCCGATCGGCGGCGGTCGGAGCAGCCGGGGGACCGCGTGCTGCTGCTGGCGCCGCGCCCGGATGTGCTGCCGGCGTCGCGTGCCGAGGTCGAGGCGATCGGTCGACTGTACGGCACGACGGCCCGGACCCTGGTGGGTCCCGCCGCGTCGGAAGCCGCGTTCCGCGACGCGGCGCCGACCCACGGCGTCGTCCATCTCGCCACCTACGGCGTGCTGAACAAGCACAACCCCCTGTTCTCGTTCGTCGAGCTGAACCCCGGCGGCGATGCGGACGGCCGGCTCGAGGTGCACGAGGTGTTCGGGCTCGATCTCAACGCCCGGCTCGTGGTGCTGAGCGCCTGTCAGACGGCACTCGGCTCTGGGGCGCTGGCGGATGTGCCCGCCGGCGACGACTGGGTAGGGCTGGTGCGCGCGTTTCTCTATGCCGGGGCGCAGCGCGTGCTCGCGACTTTGTGGCCTGTCGAGGATCGGGCCACGGCGGGGCTGATGGAGGAGTTCTACGGGCAGCTCTCTCGCGGGCGCACCGAGGCGCAGGCGATAGCCGAGGCCCAGCGCGCCGTGCTCCGTCGGCCGGAGACGGCACACCCGTTTTACTGGGCGGGGTTCGTGCTGGTGGGGGGGAGATGAACGCTCGCGCAGTCCGCTGGTTTGTGCTCACCCCCGCAACGCTGCTTGTGATTGTGGCGTGCGGGGAGCAGGCCAGCGGACCGGCCGGCCCTGCGCAGCCACAAGGGCCGAGCCTGGCGGTCCTGGTCTCGGACCCGCTGCCCGCGGGCAGCCCGTCCGGCCTGGGCAGTAGCGCGCAGTTCGGCAACCTCGCCTCCGACAGCGTCGTCTACGTCTCCATGGTCCCGGGCACGGTCTCGGGCGGGGTGAGTGTGACGATCCGCAACCTCGCGACGCGGGACACGCTGACAGCCCCGCTCGTGGACGGCGGGTTCGACCCGGTCACGGTGCCGGCCGGCGTGGGTGACACGCTCGAGGTTACGGTGAGAGACGGGACGGGTGTGGTGGGGCGGGTCCTCATAGTGGTGGTAGTGCGCCGGCCGCCGATCGTCGTGCGGGTCGACCCGCCGCCCAAGAAGACGGATGTGCCGCTGAACGTGGTGATCATCGTGGTGTTCAGCGAGCCGATCGACCCGGCCACGCTCGACCCGGCCACCGTTCGCTTGCTGCTCGGCGCGAGCCCGGTTGGTGGCGCGGTGGCGCTCCGCCCGGGCAGCGAGCTTGTGGCCGAGTTCACTCCGGCGTCGCCGCTGGAGCCCGAGACCACCTATCAGGTGGTGGTGACGCGCGGCGTGCGTGACCGCGCCGGTGATTCACTGGAGGCCCAAGTCGAGGTCCAGTTCACTACGGGCGTGGCGCCTCCGCCGATCAACCCGCCGCTGGTTTTCGCTGCCCTGAGCGCCGGGGGTGAGCACACCTGCGGCCTGACGGCGGACAGTGCGGCATACTGCTGGGGAAGCGGCGTCTACGGCCAGCTGGGGAGCGCCTTGGCGGGCAGCGTGAGGCCCGTCCCCGTGGCGAGTGGACTGCGATTCACGGCGATCAGCGCCGGTGGCGAGTTCACCTGTGGTATCGCAGGCGGCACCGCCTACTGCTGGGGACAGAACCTCTTGGGCCAGCTCGGCAACGGCTCCCAGGCGGCGAGTGCCACGCCCGCACCCGTCGCTGGTGGGCTCACGTTCACGGCGATCGCGGCCGGGTGGCGCCACGTGTGCGGAGTGACCGTAGACGCGAGCGCCTACTGCTGGGGATTGAACCGAGCCGGCGCCGCCGGCGACAGCTCGGCCGCCCAGACTTGCGTCGACGAATCGGGGGACACCCAACGGTGCACGACCGTGCCCCGGCGCCTCCCCGGTGGGCTCTCGTTTGCCTCGCTGACTGCCGGCGCTTTTCTCCACACATGCGGTGTGACCACGAATGGCCAGGCGTACTGCTGGGGATACAACGGCAGCGGCCAACTCGGCAACGGCTCGACGACCGACGCCTTCGCGCCGTTACCCGTCGCCGGCGGGCTGACCTTCGGTTCGCTGGATGCTGGAGACACTCACACGTGCGGTGTGAGCACAAGTGGAGCGGCCTACTGCTGGGGGAGCAACCTGGCCGGCGAGCTTGGCAACGGCGGCGGAGGCTTCGGCGACGGGAGGTCACCGGAGCCGGTCCTGGGAAGCCTGACTTTCACCTCTGTGGCCGCCGGGTTCCTGTACAGTTGCGGGACGTCCGGTCGCGGCGCGTACTGCTGGGGCAACGGCGCAGCGGGCGTTCTAGGGAACGGCTCGCTGGACGATACGTATGTCCCGGTCCCGGTTTCAGGTGCGTCCTTCGTTGCCGTGAGCGCGAGCAGGAAGTTCAACTATCCGGTGCACACCTGCGGGCTCGCTCGCGGGGGGGAAGCCTACTGCTGGGGCCGCAACGGCTCGGGGCAGCTCGGTGACGGGACGAGCGCCAATAGCGCGGTTCCCGTGCGCGTGGTGGGTCCTCCGTAGCCGGGGGGGTTCGATGATCCGTTTGCGCAAGCGTCCCTTCTCGGTGCGCCGCCGCCGCCGGCCGCGCCCGGCCGGCGCCGGGTGGCTCGCCGCCGGCACGCTAGCAGGGGTGATCGCCTGTTCGGGCGATCGGCCCAGCATCAGCGGCCCCGAAGGCGGCGACGACCTCGCGCGCGCGATAGTCGTCTCAGAGCCGGTGCCGGCCCTTCGGTCCTCCAGCGAGCTGTGGTCAGGCAGCGCTGGCGACAGCGTGGCTTACGTCTCAATGCCCCCGGGGACGGAGCCGGGCGGCGTGAGTATCACAATTCGCAACCGGACGACGGGCGATACGTTGACCGCGCCCCTCGTCGACGGTGGGCTCGACCCGCTCCCGGTGCCGGCCCAGGTAGGTGACACGTTGGAGCTCACGGTCCACGACGGCGCGGGGAGTGCCGTGACCGTGCTAGCGGTCGTCGCCGCACGCAGGCCACCGATCGTGGTGCGCACCGACCCGCCGCCCAAGAAGACCGACGTGCCGCTGAATGTCAGGATCATTGTC
>CAZVSO010000002.1:40009-42849 GCA_964629425.1 uncultured Gemmatimonadaceae bacterium | reverse complement strand
AGGGCGCCGTCGAGACGCGTCTTCACCCTTCCCCCTTCCCCCTTCCCCCTTCCCCGTTTCAAGGTGGTCGGTAACATCCCCTACGCCATTACCTCGCCGCTGATCGAGAAGGCGCTCGCGCCGCCGCTCCCCGCGTGCATCGTCTTTCTCGTGCAGCGCGAGGTGGCCGAACGCCTCGCCGCCCGGCCGGGATCCAAGGTGTACGGAGCCCTGTCCGTCGGCGTGCAGGCGGTATGCGGGGTGGAGCGGCTGTTCGCCGTCTTGCCGGGGGCGTTCCGGCCGCCACCGCGGGTCCACAGCGCCCTGGTGCGGTTGGTCCCGCTCGCGCAGCCGCTCGTCGGGCCGGACGAGACCGCGGCCCTGCGGACCTTCGTGACGGCGTGCTTCACGCGCCGTCGCAAGCAGCTGCGCAACGCGGTGGCGGCGGCGACGGGGCAGGCGGCCGGGCGGGTGGCGACGGGGCTCGAGGGGCTGGGCCTCGACCCGACCGCCCGGCCGGAAACGCTCCCGCCGGCAGCATTCGTGCGGCTCTTGCGCTGGAGCCGGGGATTGTGAAATCATTCACAAATGCGGAAGATCTCCGAGAGCACCGTGCGCCGGCTCTCGCTCTATTTGCGGTTCCTCGAGCAGTCGCAGGCTCAGGGCGTCCCCACGATCTCGTCCGACGAGCTGGCGCGCCGCGGCGGCGCCACCTCCGCTCAGGTGCGCAAGGACCTCTCGTTCTTCGGCTCCTTCGGCAAGCGGGGGCTGGGCTACTCCGTGCCCGAGCTCGTCGCACGGATCCGCGAGATCCTCGGGCTCAAGCGCGTGCATCGCGTCGTGCTGATAGGAGCGGGCCGGATGGGCTCGGCGCTGGTGCAGTACCCGGGCTTCCGGGAGCGGGGCTTTCACATGGTCGCGATCTACGATCGCGATCCCCGCAAGATCGGCTCCCGCTGGGACGGCCTCGTGGTCCGCGACGAGACGCTGCTGCAATCTGACCTGCAGCACGAGCCGTCCGACATCGGCATCATCGTGACCCCGGCCGAGGCGGCGCAGCAGGCCGCCGACCAGCTCGTGCGCGCGGGGATCCGGGCGATCCTCAACTTCGCCCCCGTGCCGCTGCGGGTGCCGCCCGGCGTCGAGGTCAAGACGGTGAACATGGCGCTGGAGCTGGAAACACTCAGTTACGCGTTGGCGAATCACTGACGACGACGGGAACGGGGGACGCGGGAAGGGGGAAGGGTAAACTGGACGAGGCTCGCCGGACCCGTCCCTCGTCCCCCCTCCCCCTTCCCCCTTCCCGTTAGATTCTCCCCGCCATGGCCCGCGTCCACGTCACCTCCGAAATCGGCCGACTGCGCGCGGTGCTGGTGCACACGCCGGGGCCCGAGCTCGTCGCGGTCACGCCCGGTAATCGCGAGGCCTACCTCTACGACGACATCATCGACCTCGATCTCGCCCAGCGCGAGCACCGCCGCTTTGCCGCGGTCCTGGCGCGTTTCGCCGAAGTGTACGAGGTGCGGGATCTCGTGACCGAGATCGTCGCCCGGGGCGACGTACGCGAGTTCTTGGTCACGCGGGCGCTGGAGGTGGTGCCGTCCGACGCGCTGGCCCGGCGGCTTGCCGGGCTGCCGGCCGAGGACGTCGTAGCCCTCATGGTCGAGGGGGCCGTCGAGGAGGCCGGGCCCATCGCCCGCGCGCTCAACGAGGTGGGGTTCGCCCTGCCGCCCCTGCCCAACCTCTTCTTCACGCGCGACGTCGGCATCGTGATCGGGGAGCACTCGATCATCGGCTCCATGCGCCACGGCGTGCGCTGGACCGAGGAGCTGTTGATCAAGGCGCTGTTCCGCTACCACGAGCGGCTGGACAACGCCGGGATCCTCTACGACGGCTCCGAGGAGCGGCGCCCCAACTACACGCTCGAGGGCGGGGACGTCCATCCGCTGCGGCCCGACCTGCTGCTGCTGGGCTTCAGCGAGCGTTCGAGCCCCGCGGCGCTCGACCACCTCTGCGACCTCGTGTTCGAGCACGGCAGCGTGACCGACGTGATCATCGTGGTCCTGCCCGACGAGCGGACCGCCATCCACCTGGACATGACCTTCACCCAGGTGGACCGGGAGATGTGCTGCGTGTACCCGCCGCACTTCGTGGGCCCTGAGCGCCTGGCGGTGCTCCATCGTCGCAAGCGGTCGAAGGGGGTCCGCGAGGTTCCGAACTTCTTCGCGGCCATGCGCGCGGTGGACCTGCCGCTCGAGCCGGTGTTTTGCGGTGGCAGCCAGCGGCCGTTCCAGGAGCGCGAGCAGTGGTCGTCGGCGTGCAACTTCTTCTCGGTGCGGCCCGGAGTCGCGATCACCTACGGGCGCAACGAGGCCACCCTGGCCGAATTCGAGCATGCCGGGTTCCGTATCGTCGCCGCCCCCGACTTCCTGGGCGGGGAGCAGGCCCTCACTGAAAGCGAGCGCGCCATCATCACGATCGAGGGCAGCGAGCTGGTGCGCGGCGGCGGCGGCCCCCGCTGCATGACGTTGCCGCTGCGGCGCGACGACCTGTGACGTGACCCACACCTCGTTCACGGTCGGCCGGCTCCGCTGTCACGCGATCGAGGCCGGCCGCCAGCAGCTGGACGGCGGCGCCATGTTCGGCGTCGTGCCCCGCCCGCTGTGGGAGCGTCGCATCGCGCCGGACGCCCGCAACCGCATCCCGCTCGCGCTGCGCTGCCTCCTCGTCGAGCATGACAGCGGTCTCGTGCTGATCGACACCGGCCTCGGCAACAAGGAAGACCAGCGGTTCCGCGACATCTACGGCGTCGAGAACGCCGGAGCCGGCGGCCGTACCCAGCTCGAGGACGCGCTCCGCTA
>CAZVSO010000002.1:30754-39999 GCA_964629425.1 uncultured Gemmatimonadaceae bacterium | reverse complement strand
CGCCGCCCTGGGGCACCGTCCCGAGGACGTCCGCTGGGTGATCAACACCCATCTCCACTTCGACCACGCGGGCGGGAATACGTGGCGCGACGGGTCGGGCCAGACCGCCGTGAGCTTCCCCAACGCCCGGTACGCCGTGCAGCGGGGCGAGCTCGAGTTCGCGCGCCATACCAACGAGCGGACCGCCGCGAGCTACCTGCCGCACAACTTCGAGCCCGTGCGGTTCACGCTGCTCGAAGGCGAGATCGAGCTGCTGTCGGGCATCCGCTGCCTCCCGACAGCGGGACACGTGCCGTTCCACCAGTCGGTGCTGGTGGAGAGTGGCGGCGAGCGCTGCTGCTTCCTCGGCGATCTGGTGCCGACCAGCGCGCACCTCCCGCTGCCCTGGATCATGGGCTACGACCTGGAGCCCCTGGTCACCCTCGAGTCCAAGCGTCGGCTCTACGCCCGGGCGGAGGCCGAGGGGTGGCTGCTCTGCTTCGAGCACGACCCGGCGGTGGCGCTGGGTCGGCTGGCGCGGGAGGGGAAAGGGTTCGGCCTTGTGGAGCCGCGCCGCGTCGGCTAACTTGTGCCCCGGCTTACGGTAAGCGGGCTCGGCCCACGCCCGCCCCGCTGCGCCTCCCTGGACGCCGGGGACTTTTTTTAGCCTCTCACAACGGAGGAGCCCCGCACCTGGCGATCGACAACAGCAAAGCACCGCGAACCCGGGTGAACCGGCAGATCCGCATCAGCCCGCTTCGGGTGATCGGCCACGACGGGGAGCAGCTTGGGGTGATGCCGGTCGAAGAGGCCCTCGCGGCCGCGCAGGACCGGGGCCTGGACCTGGTGGAAGTCGCGCCGCTCGCGCGGCCCCCGGTCGTCAAGATCATGGACTACGGCAAGTTCAAGTTCGAGCAGGCCAAGGCGGCGCGCGCGGCCAAGCGGAAGCAGCACGTCATTCACCTGAAGGAAGTGAAGTTCCGTCCCGGGATCGACGACCACGATTTCGACTTCAAGACGCGGCACGCCCGCGAGTTCCTGCAGGACGGGAACAAGGTCAAGGTCACGATGATGTACCGCGGCCGGCAGATGGCCCACGTCGAGCTGGGACGCGACGTGCTGGACCGCGTGGCCAGCGAGCTCAAGGACGTCGGCAAGATCGAGCAGGACCCGAAGCTCGAGGGCCGGAACATGACGATGGTGCTGGCGCCGAAGTAGCTGTCAGTCCTCAGTTGTCAGCCGTCCGTTGCATCGTGATGCGGGACGACTGACGCACGGCTGAGGATGGACGACTGAGAACTGACGACTGAAGACTGAGGACTGGCAATGCCCAAGCAGAAATCCAAGCGCGCGCTGCGCAAGCGGGTCCGGCTCACGGGGACGGGCCGGCTGCGCCGCCACCGCGCCAATAAGAGCCACATCCTGACCAAGAAGCATCCCAAGCGGCTGCGCCACCTCCGCAAGGCCGCACTGGTGTCGCGCGCCGACGAGCGGCGGCTCAAGCGGCTGCTGCTGGCCTAGAGGACACTCGTCATGCCTCGCGTCAAGAGCAACGTCGCGCGCCTCAAGCGCAAGAACAAGGTGATGAAGCTCGCCAAGGGATACTGGGGCGGGCGCAGCAAGCTGTGGAAGGCGGCCAAGGAGAGCGTCGAGCGGGCCGCGAGGTACGCCTACCGCGATCGCCGGCGCCGGAAGGGCGACTTCCGCCGGCTCTGGATCACGCGCATCAACGCCGCCGCCCGGCTGCACGAGCTGTCCTACAGCCGCATGATGAACGGGCTGCGGCGCGCCGGCGTCGAGGTCAATCGCAAGGTCCTCGCGGACCTCGCGGTGCGGGAGCCCGCCGCGTTCGAGCAGCTGGCGGAGGTCGCGAAGAAGGCGCTGTAACGATGCGCGACCTCCTCGCAGCCCTCGGCGCGCTGCGGGAGCGTCTGTCCGAGATTCCGCAGGCGGATGAGCGTCGGCTCCAGGACCTGAAAAACCAGGTCCTCGGCCGCAAAGCCGGCGCCCTCACCGAGATCCTCAAAGCCTTGCCCGGGCTCGAGCCCGCCGACCGCCAGCGGATCGGCGCCGCCGCCAACGCCCTCAAGCGCGAGTTCGAGACCGCCATCGCCGGCCGCGAGACCGCCCTGACACAGGGGGCCCGCGGTCCGGCGCCGGGCGACCCCACCATGCCGGGCCGCGCGCGCTGGCAGGGCGGCCTCCATCTCGTCACGCAGGTCGTGGACGAGATCTGCGAGATCTTCCACGAGCTCGGCTTCACGCGCGTCGTGGGCCCCGAGGCCGAGACCGAGCGCAACAACTTCTTCGCGCTCAACTTCCCCAAGGACCACCCGGCGCTCGATGCCCAGGACTCGTTCTACCTGGGCGCCGACGTCCTGCTGCGCACCCACACATCACCCGTGCAGGTGCGCACGATGGAGGCCTTCCGGCCGCCGATCCGCATCCTCGCGCCCGGGGTGTGCTACCGCCGCGATCCGTTCGACGCCTCCCACGCCCCCGTGTTCGAGCAGATCGAGGGCCTCGTGGTGGACGAAGGAGTGACGTTCGTGGACCTCAGGGCCGCCCTCTCGGCGTTCGCGCGTCGCTTCTTCGCCGCCGATACCCCGGTTCGCTTTCATCCGTCGTTCTTCCCGTTCACCGAGCCCTCGGCCGACGTGAGCGTGGGCTGCCCCATCTGCCGGGGATCGGGATGCGCCACCTGCAAGCAGACCGGCTGGCTGGAGATCCTGGGCAGCGGCATGGTGCATCCCGCCGTCTTCGAGGCGTGCGGCATCGATCCCGAGCGCTACACCGGGTACGCCTTCGGCATGGGGCCGCAGCGGATCGCCATGGTCCGCTATGGCATCCCGGATATCCGCCTGTTGTTCGACAGCGACGTGCGGTTCCTGGCGCAGTTCGCATGATCGTCTCGCGTCGCTGGCTCGAGGACCTGCTCGGCCGCCCGCTCGACGCTGCGGACGTGGCTGCGAGGATCACGCGCCACTGCGCGCCGGTCGCAAGCGTGACGCCGATCCATCAAGACCTGGGCGAGGTGCTGGTCGCCCGCGTGCTCGAGGTCCGCCGCCACCCCAACGCCGACCGCCTGACCCTCTGCGTCGTTGACGCCGGCGGCGCCGGCGGGTCCGTCGAGGTCGTGTGCGGCGCGCCGAACGTCGCGGCCGGCAAGACCTACCCCTTCGCCCCCGTGGGCGCGAGGCTGCCAGGCGGTCTGACGCTCGAGCGTCGCAAGATCCGGGGCGTGGAATCGAACGGCATGCTCTGCTCCGCCCGAGAGCTCGGCCTGGGCGACGACCAGGCCGGGATTCTCGAGCTGGATACCACGGCGCCGCCCGGCACGCGGCTGCTCGATGCGGTACCGCTCGCCGACGACCGGATCGACGTCGAGGTGTTCGCCAACCGGCCCGATCTCCTCGGGCACAAGGGCGTCGCCCGCGAGCTCGCGGCCGTCCTGGGCGGCACCGTGAAGCTCCCGGCCGTCCCGGGCGCGCCCTCGCTGGCCGCCCGTCCGCCCGTTCGCCAGGCCGCCCGCGGCGTCGTGGACGGGCTCGAGGTGCGACTGGAGGATCCTGAGGGCGCGCCGCGCTATCTCATGGCCGTGATCCGCGGCGCCCGGGTCGGCCCGAGCCCCGCCTGGCTGGCGCGGCGGATCGAGTCCGTCGGTCAACGGTCGATCAACAACGTGGTCGACGCCACCAATTACGTCCTCCTCGAGCTGAGCCAGCCGCTCCACGCCTTCGACCTCGCGCGGCTGCGCGGGCCCGCGGTGGTCGTGCGTCGCGCCCGCCCCGGCGAGCGGATCGTCACCCTCGACGGTGTCGAGCGCACGCTCACCTCCGAGATGACCGTGATCGGCGACGCCGAGCGGCCCACCATCGTCGCGGGCGTGATGGGCAGCGCGGAGTCGGGCGTCACTGAGACCACGAGGGACGTGGTGCTCGAGTGCGCCTGCTTCGAGGGGACGCGCATTCGCCGGACGCGGCGCGCCCTGGGTCTCGCCAGCGAATCGAGCTATCGCTTCGAGCGGGGCATCGACGTGCTCGGCATGCCCGACGCGCTACGGCGCGCCATCGAGCTCATCGTCGCGGTCGCGGGCGGCGAGCTGCGCGAGCCGCCGCTCGATCTGTGGCCCGAGCCGCGGCAGCCGCGCACCGTCTTCCTGCGTCCCGAGCGCGTCTCACAGCTCCTCGGTGCCGAGATCCCGCGCGCCGAAACCGAGCGGCTCCTGGCCGCGGTCGGCTTTGTGGCCGCGCCCAAAGGCGAGCGGCTCGCCGTGCAGGTGCCCGGCTGGCGGCCGGACGTGACCGGGGAGGTGGACCTCATCGAAGAGGTCGCGCGCTTGCGGGGCTACGACACGTTCCCCGACGACCTGCGAGCCTACCGGCCCTCGACCGTCCCATCCGCGCCCATCGAAGCGCTCAAGGCGCAGGTCCGGGCCCTCCTGGTCCGCGAAGGCCTGTACGAAGCGCGCACCAGTCCCCTCGGACCGCCCGACGCTCCGGATGCGATCCCCGTACGGAACCCCCTGTCGGCCGAGGAGGCTCATCTGCGAACCCGCCTGCTCGCGGGGCTCGTGCGCCGGGCGCAGCACAACTGGGCGCAGCGCAATCGGGACGTGCGGCTGTTCGAGGTGGGGACGGTCTTCAAGCCGGGGACGGGGGATGGGGAACGGGGGACGGGGCCCTACCTCCCCCCAGAGGAGCACGTGTCCGTCGCCGCCGTGATCACCGGTGCTCGCCGGCCGCCCCACTGGTCCGACGGTTCGAAAGTACCTGATATGGACATCTGGGACCTCAAGCATCACTTTGAGTTAGCCGTCGGGCTGGCATTCCCTGGCGCCCGGATCCAGGTTGCACCTGACCGCCCGGGCTGGGACGTGCTGGCCCCGGGCGGAGAGCGCGTTGGCTGGGGCGGCGCGCTGGAGGCGGAGGCACCCGTGTGGGCCGCACCGCTCTTCGGGTTCGAAGTGCGGCTCAGCCCGAATCCGCGGGAGCGCGCGCGCTATCGCCCACTCCCGGTGATGCCGCCGGTCGAGCGGGACCTCGCGCTGGTGCTGCCGCCGCCGGTGACCGCCGCCGCCGTCGAGGCGTGCCTGCGTCGCTCCGCCGGGCCGCTGCTCGAGCGGGTCGAGGCGTTCGATGAATTCCGCGGCGGCGCGCTGCCGGCGGGTACGCGCAGCGTCGCGTGGCACTGCGTGTTCCGCGATCCGCAGGGGGCGCGCACGCTGCGTGAGGGCGAGGTGGACGGGGTGCTGGCGACCGCGCTGCGCGCGCTGGAGGAGGAGCTTGCCGTACGACGGAGAGAGGGCTGACGCCCGGGCGCTCGACCAGCTCGAGGTGATTCTGCGCGGCGTGGCCGATGAGCTGGCCGCGTGGCGGGCGCGGGCCGTCAAGGCCGAGGCGGACGGCGGCCCGGCCGTGGGATCCGCGCGGGGCGGTGGGAGCGGTGGGGCTGGGGCCGGCGCGCGCCACGAGGTCGAGGTGGAGAACCGCGCGCTGCGCCAGCGCGTGGACGCGGCGCGCGCCCGCGTGAGCGACCTCGTCGCGCGCCTCAGCTTCCTCGAGCAGCAGGTGCGCGACGAGTCGGGCGGCGGGGCCGCGATCAATCAAGGCGCCACCGGGGGGAGCGGCGCACGACGGTGAGCGCCAAGAAGCATGCGGTGAAGGTGATGATCGGCGGCGAGGAGTACACCGTCCGATCCGACCTCTCGCCCGAGTACACGCGGGAAGTCGCAGCGTACGTCGACCGGCAGCTGCGCCAGGTGTTGAGCCAGGGGCCGATCGTCGAGACGCACAAGGCCGCGATCCTCGCGGCGCTCGCGATCACCGACGAGCTGTTCCGCGGGCGCAAGGGCGAGCGCGAGGTGGCGGCGCGGCTCGCGGCGCTGGCCGACGACCTGGCCAAGCTCCTGCCGCCGGGCAAACGGAAGGCCGTGAGCCAGCAGCTGTCGGCGATCTGAACCGGAAGTGGTCAGTGGTCAGTCGTCAGTTCTCAGTTGTTTGGTGAGGGGCTGGCTGTCCCGGCTGACCGACACCAGACGACTGACGACTGAGAACTGAGAACTGAGAACTGCTTCCCAGCAACGATCAGTCGCGGCGCCTTGCGCCGCGTGCAGGAGATAGATGCCATGTCGGATGCGATCGGGCTGATTGTGGCCGTTCTCGTCGGCGGGGTGACCGCGGGAACGGCTTCGTATATGGTGGCGCGCCGCCGGGAGCGCGGAGCGGCGAACGCGGCCGAGCGCGCGGCGGCCGAGCGCAACGACCGCGTGCTGCAGGAGACGACGCAGCGGCTCGCGCTCGAAGCGCGCGAGGAGTTGGTCCGCACGCGCGAGGCCCTCGAGGTCGAGGCGGGGCGGCGGCGCGCCGAGCTGGAGCAGCGGCGCGCCGATGCGGAGCGGCGCCTGGCGACGCTCGAGGACCGCGAGGGGGAGCTGCGCCGCCGCGAGCAGGCCGTCGGTGAGCGCGATCGGGCACTCGGCGTGAAGGAGCAGGACGCGCGCGCGCGCCTCGAACAGCTGGCGGGGCTGAGTGCCGCGGAGGCGAAACAGGAGCTGCTGCGCCGGGTCGAGGACGAAGCGAAGAGTGAGGCCGCGGCGTTGCTGCGCGACACCCGCGAGCAGGCACGCCGCACCGCCGAGCGCGAGGCCAAGCAGATCGTCGCGCTCGCCATCCAGCGCGTGGCCGCCGAGCAGACCGCGGAGTCCACCGTGTCGGCCGTGCCGCTGCCCTCCGACGACATGAAGGGCCGCATCATCGGCCGGGAAGGGCGGAACATCCGCGCGTTCGAGGCGGCGACCGGCGTCGACGTGGTCATCGACGACACCCCCGACACCGTCGTCGTCAGCTGCTTCGATCCCGTGCGACGGGAGGTGGCGCGGCTGGCGCTCGAGCGGCTCATCGCCGATGGCCGCATCCACCCCGGCCGCATCGAGGAAGTCGTGCGCAAGGCGCAGGCCGACGTGGATGCGGGCATCATCGAGGCGGGCGAGCAGGCGGCCTATGAGACGGGGATCCACGGGCTCCACCCCGAGCTGGTCAAGCTCGTGGGCCGGATGAAGTACCGCACCTCCTACGGCCAGAACATCCTCAACCACTCCAAGGAGGTCGCCTGGCTCGCCGGGATGATGGCCGCCGAGCTGCGCCTCGACGTCCATCTCGCCAAGCGCGGGGCGCTGCTGCACGACGTGGGCAAGGTGCTGACCCACGAGCACGACGGCACCCACGTACAGCTGGGCGTGGAAGTCGCCACCCGCTACGGCGAGCACCCGATCGTGATCAACTGCATCGCCGCGCACCACGACGACGTCCCGCACGACTCGCCGATCAGCGTGATCGTCCAGGCCGCGGACACCGTCTCGGGCTCGCGGCCCGGTGCGCGCCGCGAGGCCTTCGAGACCTACGTCAAGCGGTTGACCCAGCTCGAGCAGATCGCGGGGGAGTTCCCCGGCGTCGAGAAGGTCCACGCCATCCAGGCGGGTCGCGAGGTCCGCGTCATCGTCACCCCGGACGCGGTGGACGACACCAAGGCGGCGGAGCTGGCCGACACGATCGCCCGCAAGATCGAGCAGGGGTTGCAGTACCCGGGCCAGATCAGGGTCGTCGTGATCCGGGAGACCCGGGCGGTGGGGCTTGCCCGCTGAGCTGATCGATGGCGCCGCCATCGCCGCCGCCCTGCGCGCCGAGCTGGCGGGCGAGGTCGCCAGGCTCCAGGGCCGCGGCGTCATCCCGGGTCTCGCCGTCGTCCAGGTCGGCGACAACCCAGCGTCCACCGTGTACGTGCGGATGAAGGGCCGGGCCTGCGAGGAAGCAGGCCTGTACCTCGAGACCATCCGGCTGCCCAAGGAAACGAGTGAGGCCGAGCTCCTGGCCCTGCTCGAGCGGCTGAACGTGGACCACCGCATCCATGGCATCCTGGTGCAGCTGCCGCTGCCGCCGCAGATCACCAGCGCTCGCGTGCTGCACCGCCTCGATCCCGCGAAGGACGTGGACGGCTTTCACCCGGCAAACGTGGGCAAAGTCTGGAGCGGCGATCCCACCGGGTTCCGGCCCGCGACCGCGTTCGGCGTGCAGCAGCTCCTCGTCCGCAGCGGCGTGGACACTACCGGCAAGCACGCCGTCGTCCTCGGACGCTCCAACATCGTGGGCCGCCCCATGGCCGGCCTGCTCCTCCAGGATGGGCCCGGCGGCAACGCCACGGTCACGGTGTGCCATTCGCGCACCCGCGCCATCGGTGACGTCACCCGGCAGGCCGACATCCTGATCGCCGCCATCGGCAAACCCGAGTTCGTCACGGGCGACATGATCAAGCCCGGCGCCGTGGTGATCGACGTCGGTGTCAACCGCATCGACGACCCGGCCCTGAAGAAAGGCTACCGGCTGGTCGGGGACGTCCGCTTCGCCGAGGCGCGGCAGGTGGCGTCGGCCATCACTCCCGTCCCCGGCGGCGTCGGCCCCATGACCATCGCGATGCTGCTGCACAATACCGTCCAGGCCGCGCGGCAGTGGGCGAGCCCGTAGATCTTCAGGCCGCCGCCTCCGCTGAGGGGGCATGGACGGTCTCCGAGCTCACGCGCCGCGCCCGCGCCGCGGTCGAGGCGGGGCTGCCGCCGCTGTGGGTCCGCGGCGAGATCTCCGACTTCAAGACCTACCCGAGCGGCCACTGGTACTTCACGCTGCGCGACCGTACCGCCCAGGTACGCTGCGTCATGTGGTCCAAGGAGAACCGCCGGCTCCCGGCTCCGCCGGCCGACGGAGTGCAGGTCTTCGTCTTCGGCCGGCCGACCGTGTGGGAGGAGCGGGGCGAGTTCCGCCTCACCGTGTGGCAGCTGCTCTCGACCGAGGCGGGCGGGCCGTGGCAGGTCGCCCTGGAGCGCGCCAAGGCGGCACTGGCCCGGGATGGCCTGCTCGATCCGGCGCGCAAGCGCCGCCTGCCACGCTACCCGTCCCGCATCGCGGTGATCACCAGTCCGGCCGGGGCGGCGCTGCGCGACATCATCGCCGTGGTCGGGCGCCGCTGGCCGGTCGCCGAGCTGCTCGTTCTGCCGACCCGGGTGCAGGGGGACGGCGCCGAGCGCGACCTGTGCACCGCGCTCGGGTGGCTCCGCCGCCTCGAGAACGTGGACTGCGCCATCGTGGGACGGGGCGGGGGGGCGAAGGAAGATCTCTGGGTCTTCAACAGCGAGCGGGTGGCCCGCGCGGCCGCCGCGGCGCCGGTGCCGGTCGTGTCCGCCGTCGGCCACGAGACCGACATCACGCTGTGTGATC
>CAZVSO010000002.1:0-30744 GCA_964629425.1 uncultured Gemmatimonadaceae bacterium | reverse complement strand
GACGCGCGCGCCGCGACGCCGTCTGCCGCGGCGGAGGCGGTGACACCCGACCGCGCCGAGGTCCTCGCCCAGCTCGGCCACACGGCCCGCCGGCTGGGCCGCGGTCTCCACCGCCGCGCCGAGCGCACCGTGGACCGTCTGGCCCGCACCCACGATCGCCTGGGGGCGGCGGTCGCGCTGCGCCTGGAGCGGGCCCGGACGCGACTCGCGACGCACAGCGGGCGGCTCGACGCCCTCTCTCCGCTGCGCATCCTGGCACGCGGCTATGCGGTGCCGCTCGACGAGGGGCACCACGTGCTGCGTCGCGTCGCCGACTTCTCGGCGGGCCGCCGCTTCCGCCTGCGCGTGAGCGACGGTGACGTCGCGGCGCAGGCCACGGAGTCGTAATGCCCACGCCGCCGCCTTCACCGCCACCGTCGTCCCCACCGCCGCACTCCCCGCGAGGGCCGTCGTTCGCCGAGCAGCTCGAGCGCATCGAGGAGATCGTCCGGCGCTTGGAGACGGAGGAGCTGGATCTGGACGAGGCGCTGCGGCTGTTCGAGGACGGCGTGGAACGGCTCCGCGTGGCGCGCGAGCGCTTGACGGCGGCCGAGGTGAAGGTCAAACAGATCCGCATTGACGATCTCGACGCCCCCGCCGCCTCAGGGTAGCGCTACTCTCGAGGCCTACCTCGCCGACGCCCGGGTCCGCGTGGACGCCGTGCTCGCCGAGTGGGGCGCCTCCGCCGACGCCTTGTGGCCCGGGTCCGTCGCGGCGGCCGTGCGCTACAGCCTTCTGAGCGCGGGCAAGCGCCTCCGGCCCGCGCTCGCCTTCGCCAGCCATGAGGCGGTCGGAGGGACCGCCGCGGCGGTCGCCCATCTCGCCGCCGCGGTCGAGGTGGTGCACGCCTATTCCCTCGTCCATGACGACCTCCCGTGCATGGACGACGACGACCTGCGGCGCGGTCGCCCCACCACGCACCGCGCGTTCGACGTGCCGACGGCCACCCGCGCCGGATTCCACATGGTGTCGCTCGCCGCCCAGGTGCTGGCCCACGGCCTGGATGCCCTGGGCCTGGAGCGGCAGCGCCGTGGTGAGATCGCCCTGGAGCTGCTCAGAGCCGCGGGCGCCGGCGGGATGATCGGGGGGCAGGCGCTCGACCTCGAGGCGGAGGGCCGCCGCCTCCCCCTCGCCGAGCTCGAGCAGGTGCACGCCCGCAAGACCGGCGCGCTCATTACCGCCTCCTGCGTGATCGGGGGGCTGGCGGCGGGCGACGCCATGCGGCCCGCCCAGCTCGACGGGCTTCGGGGGTACGGTGAGGCCGTCGGAGTCGCCTTCCAGATCGCCGACGACGTGCTCGACGCCACCGGGACTTCGGACCAGCTGGGCAAGACGGCGGGGCGCGACGCGGCGCTCGCGAAGTCTACCTTCGTCTCGCTTCTGGGCGTGGCCGCGGCGCGGGCGGAAGCGCAGCGGCTCGCGGCCGAGGCCGTAGCCCGCCTGCGGGACGCGGGGTTAGTTTCCCCCACGCTCACCGCGCTGGCGCATTACGTCGCGACCAGACCTAACTGAGCGCGGGACGGGGGACGGGGAAGGGGGAAGGGTAGATGGCGTTGCTTGACGGGATTCGGGCGCCGAAGGATGTCGGACTCCTGACGAAGGACCAGCTCCAGCCGCTCGCGGACGAGGTGCGGCAGCGGCTGATCGACGTCGTGTCCCGGACCGGGGGGCACATCGGTGCGGGGCTGGGCGTGGTCGAGCTCACCGTAGCGCTGTGTTACTGCTTCGACTCGCCACGCGACCGGATCGTGTGGGACGTCGGTCACCAGGGCTACCCGTGGAAGATCCTCACCGGGCGCAACGACCGGCTCCCCACCCTGCGGCAGACGGATGGCCTCTCGGGGTTCCTGCGGCGCAGCGAGAGCCCGCACGACCAGTTCGGCGCCGGCCACGCCGGAACCGCCCTCTCCGCCGCTCTCGGCATGGCCGCGGGCCGCGATCTCCGGGGCGAGCACCACCAGGTCGTGGCCGTGGTCGGGGACGGCGCGCTCACCTGCGGCCTCCCCTACGAGGCGATGAACAACGCGGGCCACTCGGGGCGCGACATCCTGCTCGTCGTCAACGACAACGGGATGTCCATCGCCCCCAACGTCGGCGCGATCAGTCGCTACCTCGGCTCCATCATCGCCAGCCCCATCACGGTGCGGCTCCGCGAGCGGGTCAAGGAGATGATCGAGAAGGCCTCACACCTCGTGGGCGGCCCGCGGCTCGTCGAATTCGCCAAGAACATCGAAGAGAGCATCAAGAACCTCTGGTCGCCCGGGATGCTGTTCGAGGAGCTGGGCTTCCGGTACTTCGGGCCGATCGACGGCCACAACGTCGCGCAGCTGGTGCAGGCCTTCGAAACCGTGCGGGGACTCACAGGGCCGCGCGTGGTGCACGTGATCACGGAAAAGGGCCGGGGCTTCCCGCTGCCGGAGCCGGATCTCGAGAAGTACCACGCTCGGGCCCCCTACGACCCGGTGACGGGGCAGCTCCGGCCGGTGTCTCCCGGGCCGCCGGCGTGGACCAAGGTGTTCGGCGACGCGATCACCCAGCTGGGGGCCGAGTATCCCAGCCTCGTGGCGATCACGGCCGCGATGCCGTCGGGCACCGGGACCAACGCGTTCCAGAAGAAGTGGCCGGACCGGTTCTTCGACGTCGGCATCGCCGAGGCGCATGCGACCACGTTCGCCGCGGGGCTCGCCACGCAGGGGATTCGGCCGATCGTCGCGATCTACTCGACCTTCCTGCAGCGCGCCTACGACAGCATCGTGCACGACGTGGCGATCCAGCAGCTCCCCGTGATCTTCTGCCTCGACCGCGCCGGCATGGTGGGCGAGGATGGGCAGACGCACATGGGCCTGTACGACATCGCCTACCTGCTCGCGCTGCCGCACATGACGGTGACGGCGCCCAAGGACGGCGCCGAGCTGATCGGCCTGCTGCGCTGCGCGCTCGGGCACACCGCGGGGCCGTTCAGTTTGCGCTACCCGCGCGACAAGGCGCCGGGCGAGGCCCCACCGGCCGCCGAGGTCGCTGCGGTGCCCTACGGCACCTGGGAGCTGCTGCACCGTGGACGCGACTGCGCCGTGCTCGCCGTGGGGGTCATGTGCCGGCCCGCACTCGACGCCGCCGCGGCCCTCGCCGCCGACGGGCTCGACGTGACCGTCGTCAACTGCCGCTTCCTCAAGCCCATGGACCGGGAGATGCTCGACGCGCTCGTGCGCGAGCACCGGCTGCTCGTGACCGTGGAAGACGGCACGGTGGTGAACGGGTTCGGCGCGGCGCTGGCCGCCGTCGTGCAGACTACGGCGCCTGACGTGCGGGTCGTCGCGCTGGGCGTGCCGGATCGCACCTACGAGCACGCGCCGCGCGGCCGCCAGCTCGAGGAGGTGGGTCTCACGGGCGCCGGGATCGCCGCCCGCGTCCGCACGCTCGCCGCCGAGGCGTCGCTCACGACCCGATGAACGTCGGGGTCGTCGGGAACCCCAGCTACCGCAACCTCGGCGATCTCCTCGACGCGGTGACGAGCGCCGCCCCGCGGTACGGCTTCCGCCTGTTCAGCGAGGAGCGGCTGCTCGCGCTCTGGCCCGGCACCCGGCCCGAGCCGCTCGACCCCCGGATCCCCCTCGACTGCCTGATCACCCTCGGCGGCGACGGCACCCTGCTGCGGGGCGCCCGCGCCCTCAACGGGGCCCAGACGCCCATCCTGGGCATCAACATCGGCCGGCTCGGGTTCCTCACCTCCGCCTCGTCGCAGAGTCTCGAGTGGGCGCTCGATACGCTCGTGCGCCGGGCCTACACCACGGAGGCGCGGCTCACCCTCGTTTCGACCATCGAGGACAAGCAGGGGCGGCGTCGCACCGAGCCCCCGGTGCTCAACGACGTCGTGGTGCACAAGGGCGGCGTGGCCCGCGTGGTGCACCTGCGGGTCGCCGTGGACGGCGACCATGTCGGGCAGTACTCGGCCGACGGGATCATCGTCTCCACCCCCACCGGATCGACGGCCTATTCCCTGTCGGCCGGCGGTCCCATCGTCGTTCCCGGGGTGGACGCCATCGTGGTCACGGCCATCTGTCCCCACACGCTCGCGGTCCGGCCCCTCGTCCTGCCCGCCGGCTCGACCGTCGCCATCGAGCCCGTGCCGCCCTGGACCGACGAGGTGCTCGTCTCGTTCGACGGGCAGGTCGGGACCCCCATGCAGCCCGGCGAGCGGCTGATCGTGAAGCGCGGCGAGCGGCCCGTGCAGCTGATCCGGCTCGGGCCCGAGGGCTTCTTCGCACGACTGCGGACCAAGCTGCAGTGGGGCGACCTCTCGGATCGGGTGCGCCGCTGATGCTCGCCGAGCTACGCGTGCGCGACCTGGCCGTGATCGCCGACGTCACCCTCCCCCTCGCGCCGGGGCTCAACGTCCTCTCCGGCGAGACCGGGGCGGGAAAGTCGCTGCTCGTGGACGCACTCGCGCTCCTGCTCGGCGAGCGCGCGTCGGTGGACGTCGTACGCCCCGGCGCCGACCGGGCGGTGATCGAAGGTGCCTTCGAGCTCCCCTCGGCCGTCCTGGGCCGTCTTGGGCCGTCCCTGGCCGTCTTGGGGGTGGAGGTGGGGGACGGGCTGCTCGTCCTCAAGCGCGAGGTCCATCGGGAGGGCCGTTCCCGCGCCTGGGCCAACGGCAGCCCCACCACGGTGGGCGTCCTCGCGCAGCTCGGCGGCCTGCTCGTGGACCTCCACGGGCAGCACGAAACGCAGTCCCTGCTGCGGCCCGACGCGCAGCGCGACATGCTCGACGCGTTCGCGGGCGCCCGGGTGGAACGCGTGGCCGTGGCGGACGCGCACCAGCGGTGGCAGGCGCTCGAGCACCGCGAAGCGGAGCTGCGCGGGAAGCAGGAAGAGGTGCGCCGCAAGGCCGACTACCTGCGCCACGTGGTCGGGGAGATCGAGCGCGCCGCGCCCCGGAGCGGCGAGGACGAGGCGCTCGCCGCCGAGGCCCGACGGCTGGCGCACGCCGACGAGCTCAGACGACTCGGCCGCGATCTCGAGCAGGCGGTGGACACGGCCGGGCTGGCACGTGCCCGCAAACTGCTGGCGTCGCTCGAGCGGCTCGATCCCGCGGTGTCGCGCTGGCAGGAGCTCGTGGACGGCGCCTACGCCAATCTCGAGGAGTTGGCGACGGCGGCCCGGGAGTACGCGGCGGGGGTGGAGGCCGATCCCGCCCGGCTGGCCGCGCTCGAGCAACGGCGGGAGGTGCTCTATCGGCTCCAGCAGAAGCACGGGCCGATGATCCCCGATGTCCTCGCCGCCCGCGACGCCGCGACGCGTGAGCTCGAGCTGCTGGACACGGCGGACTTCGACCTGCGGGCCATCGGCGAGCAGCGGGGCGCCGCTCGCGCGGACTTCGATCGCGCCGTGGCGGCGCTGGCGGCGAAGCGTGCCGCCGCTGGGGGTCACCTCGCGGGCGCCGTCAATGACCTCCTCCCCGCACTCGGGATGCCCGGCGGCCGCTTCCGCGTGACCCTCGCCCCGCTCCCCGCTCCCCGGGCGGATGGCGGGGAGGCCGTGGTGTTCGAGATCCAGCTCAACGTGGGCCTCGAGCCGCGGCCCCTCGCGCGCGTGGCGTCGGGCGGCGAGCTCTCGCGCCTCATGCTCGCGCTCAAGGTCGTCCTCGCACGGCACGACGCGGTGCCGACGCTGGTGTTCGACGAGGTGGACCAGGGCATCGGCGGCGAGGTGGGCAGCCGGGTCGGCGAAGCACTCGCCCAGGTGGCTGCTGGGACTGGGGAACGGCAGGTGTTCGTCATCACCCACCTGCCGCAGATCGCGGCCCGCGCGGACCACCACGTCGTGGTCGCCAAGGGGGCCAAGGGGGGGGTGGCGACGAGCGACGTCGCCGTGGTCACGGGCGAGGCGCGCCGCCGGGAGCTCGCCCGCATGCTGGGGGACCCCGACATGACGACGGCCCTGCGCCACGCCGAGCAGCTGCTCAGAACAGCTTCCGCGACGCCCGCAGCATCACCCGCAACACCGTCGCGTCCGGGACCGGGCCGCTCCCCCCGGACGCGCTGATCGTCCGCTCGATCGACAGGTCGCCCTCGAGCCAGGGGCCCATGTAAGTGACCGCGGCGCCCAGGCGCAGGCGCTGTATCGCCGTGCCGTCGTCGAGCACCGAGGCGGGCGTGGGCTCGCCCAGCCGCGCCGCCAGGTCGGTCGAGTCCTGTGGGGCGGCGAAGGTGTAGCGATCGCGGCCGCGGGTCCGGTAACCCAGCGTCACGCCGGCCGCGAACTCGCGCGTGAACCGGTACAGCGGCGCGAAATCGATCGCGAGGTAATCCCCCGGGTCCCAGTTGAGGGTCCCCGTGGCGCCCAGCGGCACGAGGAACGCCGCTTCGGGCGCTACCCGCCGCTCGCGCGTGCCCGGACGCTGCATCGCGGCGCGCACCGAGAGGTTGAGCCACAGCCGCCGCGCCACGGTGAGCTCCTGGACGACCTGCACCTCGATGTCCATCTGGTCGTCGCCCGCCGAGAGATCGAGGAAGTCGAACGACGTATCCGCCCGGCCGGTCGGCAGCCGCAACACGAGCGCGGCAGCCGCGGCGTAGCTGGGACCGGCCGCAAACCTGTACTTCGCCTGCAGCTCGATGTCCCCCAGCCAGTACTGCAGGCTGCGCGGCGTGTTACGGAACAGCGCCGCGCCGAAGCCGTACGTGCGGTCGGTCAGCGCGGTCTCGAACCGCGCGTCGTCGATCGGATCCACGGGCAGGAGAAACGCCCGCGTGAAGCTCGTGATCCCGAAGGTCCCGAGATCCTGCTGCATCTGCACGATGCTCGAGTCGACCCCGCGCCCGCCGTCCGATCCCGCGCGCGGCAGGAAGGGTGCCCCGCCCGTGGTACCCGCGCCGTACACCGAGCGCCGCAGGGCGTCGCGCGTCGCGTGGCCGTCGGCGGAGAGGGACTGGGCCTCGGGGCAGCGTGGGGCGCAGGTCCCCTGCGCGATGCTCGTGTCGAGCTGCGACAACGCCGTGTCGAACTCGCCGAAGAACCCGATGTACGCGCTGTCCAGCGCGGGGTCGGTCAGCAGGGGATTCAGCCCCAGGGAGGCGCCGGTGGTGTCCACCCGGAGCTGTGCGCGCGTGTGCACCCGAACCACCGGAACCGTCACGCCCACGGCCAGCCGGTCGGTGAAACCGTAGTCGAGCGTGAAGTCGAAAGTGCGCCGGTCCTGCTGCACGCTGAGCCGCCCCGCGCCCAGGCTCGCGACGTAGCCCGGCACCCCGCCTACCGTCCGCACGTCCTGCTCGAGCCGTGCCACGAGGGGGATCGAGGTCCCGCCCACCGTGTCCCCCGTGAGCGGCGCGCCGAGCGGGACGCGCTGGCCGGAGCGGATCTCGTGGTCCCACAGCCCCATCCGCCAGTCGGCGGTCAGGCGCGCCGCCCCGCGCCGCGGCGTATCGCTGCGCGGCACGGCCTGAGCGGCCAGACCGGCACTGACCCCGGGCGCCAGCCCGGGGATGAGCAGGCCTACTCCAAGGGCGAGTACACTGACCCCGGGCGCAAGCCCGGGGATGCCGGAGACCCAGGCGACCACGGCTCTCATAGCAGAACGGCATCCGGCGGATGCCGGATGCCGTCCTCGCTACCCCACCTGGGGTGCCTGGTTCGGGTCAGGGAATCCGCGCCAGGCTGGTCCCGTACGCGGCGTTGATCGCCTCGATCACCTTGTTGGCGATCAGTTTGTGAGTGGACGCGCTGGGATGCACCGCGTCGCAGGAGAACGCCGTCCCGAACGGATTCGCGGTGCACGCCGCCCCGATCAAGGGGAAGGCGCGCACGACGGTCCCACCAACGGCGACGAGCGAATCCAGTGTGGGATTGGGATCCAGGTACGTCCAGCCGCGCGTAGCGGCGGCCGCCGAGATCCCGGCGTTGTACTGCAGGGCAGCCGCAACGAGCAGGCCGAGCTCCGGAGGCTCCACGACCTGCGGCCCCGCGCACGAGAGCGTGTAGTTGTTCCCGGGGTCGGCCGTCGCCTGGCCCAGGAGGGTGGCGCCGTACGGGAACGGCACCAGCACGGAGTCTCCACGCGGCGGGTTGCAGCTGGCGTCCACCAGGAAGTTCGCGGGAAAGCTCGCGCCCGGGACCAGCCCCGCCTTGATCGCGAAGTAGGTGGTGCCACGGGAGAAGTAGGGGATCGTGGTGACGTTCGCGACCCCCATCAGGACGGCGCCCCGTGGGTTCACCGCCGCGACCGAGTCGAGCATCTGGTCGTACCGCGTCTGGAACGTCGTCGGCGGCGTGATCCGGGTGCTGTCGCCCGGGTTGGCCGCAAAGAGGGCAGCCCCCAGGATGTCGCTGTTGCCCATCCACACCGTGAGGAATGTGGGCCGCACGCGCTGCATCGCCTCGGTCTGGGTCTGGCCGCCGAGGAAGAACGTCGTGAGCGCGTTCGCGTTCGACGCCGTGTCCAGATTCGAAACCGCGTCCATCACCTCAGCGCCGGGCACCGCCACACTGTTCATGTAGGGAGGGGGCGGGGTCTGAGCCCTCCGCAGGGCGCATCCGCCGGGCACCGGCGGCGGCACGCGCGCGCCCGTGAAGACATTGGTGAACGGCGCCGGGCACCCGGGCCGGCTCATCAGCGGCGCGAAGAATGGTGTCCCCATCTGCCGCGCCAGCAGCACGCTATACGACTGCAGCTGCGTGCTGTCGTTGATCCCGCCGGACTGGAAGCCCGCGGTGATCGAGTTCCCCATCGCGACGTAGCGCTCGAAGCGCGCGTCCGCGAGGGTGAGGTTCGCCGGGTGGAACAGCTCGTCGTCGTTGCAGGCCGTCGCGCCCACGAGGAGGCCGAGAGCCGCTGCCGAGAAACGCTGGATGCGGGACATAGCGCTCGCTCTCTCGCTCAGAAGGTGTAGGACGCGGTGAGACCGAACAGGTGCGCCGAGAACTCGTACACCCCCGTGTTGCCGACCGCCTCGGGGAAGACCCGGCCGCGCCGGTCGTTCTGGTTGATGTGCTGGTAGGCGAAGTCGAGGTGCAGCTTCGCGGTCGCGCGCCAGCCCGCCCCGAGCGTGAACTCGTTGCGGTCCGACTCGGGCAAGAGCGGCGTAACGAACTCGTCGGGCGAGGCGGCGTTGTGATACAGGTACCCGCCGCGGAACGTCACCTTGGGAGAGAACACGTATTCGGCGCCGAACCGGAACCCCCACGTGTTGTCGTTGCTCGGCTCGAGCACCAGGTCCGGCGTGGCGGCGTTCGCGAAGTCGATCGTCACCTCGTCGAACGTGCTCCACACGACGTGCTGCACGTCCGCCATGAGCATCCACGAGTCGGCCAGCCGGTAGGCGAAGCCCACCGAGAACTGCGTGGGCATCGTGATCTCCGTCGTCGCCGTCTGGTCGTCGAGGCTGGCGCCGGCGGCGAACAGCGGCGCCACGAGCGCATCGACGGGAGTGCCGCCGGGCAGGCTCAACGGATTACCCGGTGCGAGCGTAAGGCCCGTCGGCACTTGCTCGAATACCACGTCGCCGGCGAACTCGATGCGCTCGCTGGTGAGGTAATGGCCGCCGATGGACAGGCGATCGCTGAGCTGCAGGATCGCCCCCAGGTTGACCGCGTAGCCGCTGCCGCTGGCCTCGAGCGCGGCGTCGGCGAAGTCCGTCGCGTTGGGGACACCGAGCGCGCTGAAGGTGAAGGTCTGGGCGGGCACCGTCTGCGTCGAGAGGTCGGCGCGCTGGTGCAGCTCGACGCTGCTGTGGATGTAGGCGACGCCCATGCCGAGCTTGAGGCTGGGGAGCGCCTGCCAGCCGATGGTCGGTTGGACGTAGATCGCCTGCAGCGCGGTGTTGTAGCCCAGGAACCGCCCCTGGAAGCCCTCGAGCTTCCACCGGGTCTCGAGCCCATAGGGCGCGTATCCCCCCAGGCCGAGGGTCACCTTCGGGCTCAGCTGGTAGGTGAAGTACGCGTGGGGCACGGGGATCGTCGGATTGTCCAGCCCGAACTCATCGAGCGTGACGTCGTCGGTGAACCCGCCCGAGGCCGTGATCACGGTGACCCCGGCGGTGGCCCGGATGCCCGACAGCCCGGCGAGCCCAGCCGGATTGAAGAAGATCGCCGAGCCGTCCTCGCAGGGCCGGGCCGCGGCGACGCCGGCGCGACCCATCGCGCAGGTGCCGTGCTCGTACACGCCGAACCCCTGCGCCGCGACCAGCGAAGGGACCGCCAGGAGCGCCATGAACGGAAACCGTCGCATAGATGGATCTCCGGGATCCGAAGAAAGTGGAAGTGGTGCGAACGGCGGGGATAGCGTACCATCGGCCCCGCACCTTGTCAAACCACGCCGGGGGTCGGCGCAGCCATGTTGCGAGCGCTAGTTTTCGCCAACGCCCGGGTGGCGGAACCGGTAGACGCAGGGGACTTAAAATCCCCAGGGAGGCAACTCCCGTGCAGGTTCGAGTCCTGCCCCGGGCACTCGTACGGTCGGGCTGCGAACGGTCAGCGCGCCTCCATCCAGCGGACGATGTCCGCGGCGGTCTTGACCCGGCCTGCCAGTAGCTCTCGTGCCAACTCACCCACTCGGTGCGTGGCGAACGGCTTGTCAAAGCGTCCGCTGTTGCCCCCGGGGAGCCGGATGAGGAACGGGACACGGTTGTCGTAGCGGCCGGCGCGCCGCGGATGGTCCGATACCACGACCAGCGCGGTCCGCTCCCACAGGCCCGCCGCTTCCATGGTCTCACGCAGCTCGCCGAGCGCCCGGTCGGCGAGGACCAGGTTGTCGAGGTAGCCCTCGGGCCCGCCGTTGTGCAGCGTGAACCGCCCTCGGCGCCGATCGAAGATCACCGGGTTATGCGGGACGTTGAGGTGGACGAGGACGAGCCCGAGGCGCGTGTCGGTGACCGCCGCCTTGGCGTGGTCGAGGAGCAGGCGAAAGTCCTCGAGGTGACGGCGGCGCGCGTCCCACGGCGAGAGACTCTGGAGCTGCGCCCGCATGCGCGCGACGAGCCCCGCCCGGTCGCGCGAGATCGCGTCGGCGTGCGGCCGCCAGGCGCAGCGGGTGAGCATCTCGTTGAGGACCCGGCAGTAGGGGTGGTACCATCCCACCGCGCCCGTGTTCAAGCCACGCGCGCGCGCCCACGTGAACAGATTCGGGGTCCTACTCCAGGGCACGGCCCCGGGCGCCCCGGTGAACGTGACCATCAGCTCGTCGGGCTCGACGTGGGTCGCCGTGTCCACCGCCCGTCCGGCGAGCATGGCGGGTACTGAGATCGCCGTGCGGGCGCCGGGGCGCTGGGCTTGCGTGGCGAAGACGGCTTCCGCGCGGAGCCGGTCCAGCGCCGGGAGCGCGAGGTCGCTCGGGCGCTCGGCGAAGGCGAGCCGCTGGTCCAGCTCGTCCAGGATGAGCAGGACCAGGCGCGGCGCACCCTCGCCCGGTGGCGGGAGGGCGGGGGCGAGCGGCTTGTCGGCGTAGCGCGCCGTGAGGTCGTCCGCGGCCACGGCCCAGAGGCCGCGGCCGACGGTGATCAGCACGAACGGGAACAGGAATAGCAGGACCCGTTGCGCGATCCGGGCGCTCGCTGCGGGCCGCGCCGCGAACGCGAGCGCCGGCAGGAGCGGGGCGAGCTCCCGCAAACGCAGGCTGCGCGGTGACTCACCCAACCGGGCGAGGAACGACTCGACCCACAACGGATCCAGGTCCCGCACGATCCGCCCGAGCGGCAGAAGCAGGACCGCGAGAAACGCCGCCAGCGCCAGCCGCCGCGGCCATGGGCTCGCGTGCCGGCGGACCACCGTCGCGCCGGCGCCGAACGCCGCGCCCAGCAGCAGGACGTTGAGGATCAGTGCCACGACGTCGGCCGAGGCCACGTCCAGCAGATACCGGTTGCGCGTCACCGCGAGCACCTCGTCCCACACCGCGATGAAGCACAGGTTGGCGAGCGAGATCCCCGTCAGGAGGTCGCGGACCGCCGGTCGCACGCCGCTCAGCGTTTGCGGAGCAGGTAGACGCGCCGCTCGGTGCCGGGGATCGGCACGACGCGCACCGGCTCGAAATGCCGGGCTGCTGCGGCCTCGAACGCGGCCGCCGTGAGATCGGCGTGCAGCCGCTCCCGGCCCCGCGTGATGCGGCGGAACAGCGCGTCGTCGGGCGGGACGAACTCGATCACGGCCACGCGTCCGGTCAGGGACGCCGCGAGATCCAGCAGCTCCGCGAGCGGGATGCGCTCGGTCACCAGCATGTGGTGGATCACCGCGAAGAAGAACGTCGCATCGAACCCGCCGTGCGTCTGGGCCCGCTCGAGGAACGCGGGGCACTCGCGGTTCCTCCACCCCAGCGCCGGGCTCGGGCGGGTGAGGTCCACCACGAGGGGCAGGACGTCGAGCCCCTCGTGCGCGGCGCGGTGCCAGGCTGCGCCGATCACCACGGGGTCGGCGTCGATCGCCACCACGCGGGCGCCCGCCCGCGCGGCGACCGCGGATAGGTAGCCGGTGTTGCAACCGACGTCGAGCACCGTCCGCGGGTGGAACTCGTCCATCACCGCCTGCACCAGCGCGCGCTTCGCCTC
The DNA here is from genome assembly GCA_964629425.1 of uncultured Gemmatimonadaceae bacterium. Taxonomy (GTDB): domain Bacteria; phylum Gemmatimonadota; class Gemmatimonadetes; order Gemmatimonadales; family GWC2-71-9; genus CAZVSO01. Next base: position 18,172 of record CAZVSO010000002.1, on the reverse strand, counting down.
GAGCTCGGGAGTCCGCTCGGGCGCCGCGGCGTAGTGCGACCACGCCGAGCGCCGGTCGCGCACCGGCGCCACGCGGTCGAGGGTGCGCCGCAACCGTCGATAGAGGAAGGCCAGCACGTAGCGGGCCCGGTCGGGCGTGGCGGCGAGGCGCGGGCGATAGGCCGCCGGGTCGCCGGCGTCGCGCCGGCCCAGCCAGGTAGGAAGCGCCACCAGGCCGAGAAACGGGGGACGCAGGCGCCGCACGGGTCCGAGCAGCCGGTACAACGCCTCGGGCTCGATGCCGTCGCGCGAGGCCTGGAAGACCGTCGCCGGTGGCAGACCGAAGTGCCGCGCGGCGAGGAGCGGGAGCAGGAACGTGCGCTGCAACTGGGCCGCGGCCAGCCAGATCGGGTCACGGGGCTCGCGCCGCTCGACCGAGAGCACATCCACGAACACGGGACGCGGCCCGCGGAACAGCACGTTGTACGGCGTTGCATCCTTGAGCCCCAGGCCTTCAGCGAGCAGGGCGTCGGCGAGATCGAGCGTGAGTCGGGCCGCCGCCTCGAGCATCTCCGGCGGCCACTCGTAGGGGTAGCTGGGGAACGGAATACGCTCGTGCTCAAGCACGCGCTCGCCGGACGCCGGTGCCACGTCCGCCGCCCGCGCTTCCTCCGGTGCGAGCCCCCACGTTACGACGATCCGCCCCTCGGCGGCGAGGCGGCGGATGGCGGGCGAAGCGAAGAAGGCGTCGAGGTCGGCGGTGCCGGCGGCGCCGACGACCCGCAACACCCGGTCACCGACGAGGTGAACGCGGCCGGCGGGGTCGCGAAACGACGCCGCCGCGCCGCCTATTCGTCGCTCCCCGGCTCGGGTTTCCGGCCCAGGATGGCGCGCCACAACGAGCGGATCCTCTGGCGGAGGACGAAGCCCGCACCGACGAGGCCGGCGAGCAGTCCCTGCAGGAGGAGGGCCCCGTAACCCGGATCGATGTACATGCGCGCTCGGTTAGGAAGGCGGCAATATCGCAGATCGGCCGGGCGGCGGGGAGGGGGAGTGTGCGCTATCACCTTGCGCCGCCTGCCCGGCTGACCGTATTCAATAAGTATGCGTCCGCCTCCTCCCGCTCTTTGGATTCCGGTCCTGGTGCTCGCGGCGGCTGCCCAGGCCGGCTGCGACCTGTTCAGCGCCCCCGGACTGCAGGACATCGAGCTCTCCTACGTGGGCTGCACCCGGTTGCCACAGGACACGACCGCGGCGTTCCTGGTGATGGTGCGAGCCGGCGGCGCGCCGATCGCCGACCCGCGTCTCGCGGTGACCTCCTCTGACACCGGCCTGGTTCGGGTCACTCTGGCGCCGGGCGGCGGCGTCCTCGAGACAGGGAGCAGCAACGGGCAGTCCACCCTTACTATCCAGTTCTTGAGCTCGTGGGTGACGGACTCAGCGCCCACGCTCGCCCAGGACATCCGGGTGAACCCTGGGATGCCAAGCTGCCCGTGAGACGCTGCTTCCGTTGCAGCGCCGACGTACCGGAGGAGTTCCGCTACTGCGGCCGGTGCGGTGCTCCCATCACGGATCCCGACAGCGCCACGCTGCTGCTCGACGCCGAGTCCCCCGACGAGTTGCTCCGCCGGGTGCGGCTGGCGCTGGACGGCGAGTACGAGGTGGATGCCGAGCTGGGCCGGGGCGGGATGGCGGTGGTCTACAAGGCCACCGATGTCCGGCTGCAACGCCCCGTCGCCCTGAAGGTGCTGGCGGCCGAGCCGCATCTCGCCGCCAAGCGCGCAGAGCGGTTCCGCCGCGAGGGGCGCCTGGTAGCCGCGCTCGAGCATCCCAACATCATCCCCGTGTATCGCGTCGATCAGGTCGGCGGCATCCTGTTTCTCGCCATGAAGCTGATCGAGGGTCGTTCGCTGGATGCCATCATCGACCACCAGGGGCCGCTCCCCGTGCCCGTCGCGCTCCACGTGCTCGAGGCCGCAGCCCGCGGCCTCGCGTTCGCCCACGAGCACAACATCGTGCACCGGGACGTCAAGGCGGCCAATATTCTCGTGGATGTCGACGGGCAGGTGATGGTGTCCGACTTCGGCCTCGCGCTCCAGGACACGGACGTCAACCTCACGACGACCGGGACCCTGATGGGGACGCCGCTGTACATGAGTCCGGAGCAGTGCAGCGGTCGCCGCCTTGGCCCCCAGACCGACCAGTACTCGCTCGGCATCGTGGCCTTCCAGATGCTGACCGGCAAGGTGCCGTTCCACGCCGAGACCCTGGCGGGACTCATGCATCACCACTTCTTCACGCCCATGCCCGACATCCGGCGCGCGCGAGACGACCTCCCGGAGCCCGTGATCGATCTGGTCGCTCGCGCGCTGGCGAAGGCGCCGGCAATGCGCTTCGACGACACGCGCGCCCTGGTGACCGCGATCGAGGCGGTCCCCTCGCCCGCGCTCGGCGACGACACCCAACGGGTGCTGGGCGTGTTGGCGCGGGGTGGCCGGGCGACGATGGTGTCCTGGCGGCCTCTGCCCCCGCTCCCGGAGGTGCCGACGGAGGCGTTGACCCGGCCGCCGGGTGGGGCGCCCAAACTGCTGTGGGCCCTGCCGGTGGCTGCGGCGGTGCTTGTGATCGCGGTCGGGCTGGGGGCGAGCGGGCTGTGGCGCCGCAGCGGCGACCGGAGTGGAGGTATCCAGCTGACCCCGGAGACGGCTGCCGCCGCGCCGCGGATTGACTCGATCGCCGTGGCGCTCGATCGTTCCACCCCGCCGGCGCAGATGGTCCCAACCGGGCGCACGCGATCGCCCGAGGCGGCCGCGGCCGTGGGGACGCTGCGGGTCCGCGCCATCCCAGCTGACGCCGAGATCTTCGTCGATGAGCGGCTCATTGCGGCCGGGGCCGTTTTCAACCACACGGTGCCGGCTGGGGAGCACCAGGTCGCCGTGCGCGCCCCGGGCTATCTGTCGTTCGACTCAACCGTGATGATCGAGCCCGACGTCAGCCTGAACCTCGGGACGATCACGCTGCGTCCCTCGGGCGGCCCTGAGTGAGCCGGGTCGCCATCCTGGCGGCGGCGTTCGTGCTTACGGCGCTGCGCGGGGCGGCGCAGGCCAGCACCGCCGATACGCTGGCGCGGGCCCAGCGCCTGTACGAGCAGCTCGAGATCGAGCGGGCTCTGCCGCTCCTGCGACGGGTGATCTCCCCCAGCTGGTCGTTCGAGGTTACCCCCGCCCAGCGCGTCGAGACCTTCACCTACCTCGGCGCCTCCCTCGCGCTCATGGGCCAGGCTGACTCGGCCGTGTTCTACTTCCAGCGGGCGATCGAGCAGGATCCCTTTGCGGAGTTGGATCCGCGGCGGTTCACGCCCGCCCAGATCCAGCTGTTCGCGGCGGCCGGGCAACGCACCTTCGCCGTGGGGGCACGGCCCGTGCGACCTGCGCGGCTCGATCCCCGGACCGAGCGCCTGACGTTTGCGATCGTGACGTCGCATTCCGCCCTCGTGCGGGTCGAGCTGCGGCCACCGGCACCGCTGGAGCCCATGGAGCTCTTTGCCGGCGCCAGCGAGGGCCCGCGAGAGATTCCGTGGGACGGGCTCGTGGTCGCCGCGCGCCTGGCGCCGCCCGGCCGCTACGAGCTGGCGCTCGTCGCCCGGAGCCGCGTGCTCCAGCGAGGGGATACGGCTCGGATCTACTTCGACCTGCGGCACCAGGTGGAGGACCGGGAGGACACGCTGCCCGACCTCAGGGCCGGAGATCTCCTGCCCGAGACGCGCTCGTCGTCGACGGCGGCGGTCGACCTGCTCAAGGGGCTGGCGGTGGCGGGCGGTGCGGTGGCTGCGGGCGCCCTCGCCAGCGTCGACCTCGACGGCACCGAGGCCTCCCTGGTGGCGGCCGCGGCGGGGACGGCGACGGTCACGGGGCTGGTGGCGTTCGTGCGCGGGCGCCGCCAGCGCGACATCCCGGCGAATGTCACGGCCAACGCCGCACGCCGCGCCCAGCGCGCCGCGGCCAACGAAGCGATCGTCCGCCGCAACGCCCAGCGGATCGCGCAGACCGTGCTGGTGGTGGAGCCGGCGGCCGGCGGCGGCCGGTGACGGGGACCGCGCGCGTCGTGATCGCGGTCGCCGCGTGGCTCGCGCTCGGTGGCGCGGGCCGCCGGGGGGCCGCGCAGGTGAGCGCGACCGCGGGCGCGTTCGTGGCGCCGACCGAGCACCGGCTCGATGCCGGCTTCGGCCTCGAGCGCTCGTTCGGATTGACGTTCGGTGCGGAAGGGACCGTGCGTGTCCGATCCTGGCTCGACGCTGATCTCCATCTCCAGGGCGGGACGCTGTCGAGCGACGACGCCGGCGTGGTGGACCGCGACCTGGCGGAGATCGGCGCCCAGGCGCGGGTGCGTCCCGCCCGGTGGCTCGCCTTCACCGCGGGCGCCACGCGGCGAACCTACTCCAGCGTGATCGCGCGCCAGCGCTGGACGGTGCTGAGCGTGGGAGCCGAGATGCGGCTGCTGTTCTCCGGCGGCGCCACCTGCGGCATACTCCGCGTCGCCGCTCTGCCGGTGGTGGATGTCGACGGTCTCGGCGACGCCGACGGCGGCTTCTCGGTCGCCGCGGGCATGGAGTACCGCCGCGACCGGCTGGAGGCGGCGCTGTGGTACTCGCTCGAGCGCTACGAGTGGCCCACCACCGGGGTGGGGGGCCGCCGCCTGGAGCAGCTCGCGGCGCTCACCCTCGTGCTGCGCGCACGCATCCTGGGCAGGTGAGCCCTCAGCAGACGCAGAGACGCAGCAGACGCAACAGACGCACAGATGGTGAACAGGTGGTAGCAGGCAGGTCCGATTGGCTGCCATCTGTTCACCATCTGTGCGTCTACGCGTCTGTGCGCCTATCTGAAGACTGACGACTGAAGACTGATCTCTAAAAGAGCTGCACCCATCCCCGTGCTCGTAACGGCGCGCCCACGCCGGCCGACTGCTGGGCCCGGCGCACGGCGCAGCTCGAGTACTGCACTTCGGCGTCTCCAAACACGCTGGCCTCTTGCAGCTCGACGTTCGCGGCCATGACGCCGCCGTTGAAGTGGTTGCCGGAGCCGGCCGTCTTGAGCCGTCCCTTGATGATCACGATCCCGTAGAACTCGACCCCGCCCTGGGCGGCGAGGTCGCCCTCCACCAGCAACAGTCCCTGGCCGACGGCCGTGTTGATGGTGAGATCGCCGTTCACGTAGATGATCGGGAAGTAGGAACCGCAGGGCCCCGCAGGGTTGAGTGGATCGCCCCAGTTCAGCGGATGCGCGGTGTCACATTGCCCCGCCGGGGTGAGGCGGGGGCCGACCTGCTGGTAGCTGCCCCCGGGCAGCTGCTTGTCGGCCAGGGCGATCAGCCCCGCCCAGTCGATGTCCCCATAATCAAAGAAGGTGCTGTCGGTGATCCCCGGATCCTCCTGGATCTTCGGGGTGCCGGTCACGCACGAGGCGCCCGAGCAGCCGCCGAAGAAGTCGAGATCGCTGGCGTCGGGCGTGCGGATGCCCGCGGTGGCGGGCCCGGCGGGGGGACAGGTCGCCCAGCCCGCCGGGACGGAATCGACGCCCTGGATCCGGGCGTTGCCACCGATCCGGCCCTTGCCCCGAATGGTCAGGGCGGCCTCGATCTCCATGGAGGGCGACCGCAGCTTGGCGTACACGCCGAGGCGTTGGCGCGCGCCGCCCCGTGCGCTGGTCCCCGTCACGTCCAGCACGAAGATCTCGTTCGACAGCCGGCGCACGGATCCGGAATAGAGCCCCGTGCCGCTGGGCGTCGTGTCCGAGAACGTGGCGCTCCCGAGCACCGGGAGGGCGTTCCAGGCGCTTCGGTTCCAGCGGGACAGCGCTTCGGTCAGTCCCTCTTCGGCCGAGTTGAACGCCTGCTCGGTGGGCCGGAAGTTCTGGCCGGTCCGATGCTCCAGCACCGAGGCGATGAAGATCCCGGAGATCAGGCCCACCAGGACCACGATCCCGAAAATGATGATCACGAGCGCCACCCCGCGTTCGCTGCGCAGGGGCGATCGAGTGCGAATCGTCTGGTTCATGCTAGAACCCCGGGTTGTTGCGGAGCGCGACGCGGGTGATCGCCGAGTCCCGCAGGTATCCCACCCCCCCACCCGTGAGCCGCGCGGGCTGCGGTGACCGGCCCCGCACGACGATCTGCACGCTCGTGATCGTCGCCGTCGTGGCGGCGGGGGCGCCCGTCGAATCGAAATAGGTGAGCACGAGTCCGTTAGGGAACAGGGGCCCTGCCAGCTTTTCGGTGCCGGTCCACCCGCCTATCCGGCGTGCCGTGCGACGGGCGAGCCAGGCGGCGCCGCCCGTGTCCGGGAGCAGGAACAGCTCGTCGCGCTCGAATCCGCGCACCGGAGCGCCGGTGGACACCGCCCCGCCGAGGGCGGCGGCCGAGCCCTCGGCGACGCGCATCGTCAGGATCGTCGCCGGCGCGCCGTCGAGACACGTGCCCAGCGACGCCGCCGTGGCGTCTCCGAGCAGCCACCGGTCGTCCTGTCGAATCGCCGGGTCGCCGTCGCGGAACAGGAGCAGGGAATCGAGCGTGGGCACGGGACGGCGCAGGCCGGAGAACAGGTCGTCGCGCAGCGTGAGCTGCACGTCGCTCCCCGTGGGCGCAGGATCGGCGCACAGCGCGCCCGTCCAGCGCATTCCGCGGATCACGATCCCGGTGTCGGCGGCGGCGGTTACATCGCCGTCGGCGGCGTCGAGCTCGCGCAGCGTGTACGCCAGGAACAGCGCGACCGTGCGGGTGTCCTGCTGCACATGCAGGCGCTGGATCTGCGACTGTGTCACCTGCTGGCTCGCCCCGATCGTGCGGTAGATCGCGCCGAAGACGAACGTCGCGAGCACGACGACCACCAGCACCTCCGCGAGCGTGAACCCCTCGTGTCTCAGCGCGCGCATAGAATGGAAGTCTCGATGGTGTCGGTGCGTAGCGCCCCCGCGCGCAGCGGGTAGGTGATCTGCAGGCGGGCCTGGCGGCTCGCCCCGCCGTTGCTCGGCTCTACCGTCCAGGCGAGCTGGTACACGCCGCCCCGGGTCTCACTGCCGTTGGCCAGCAGGGTGCACTCGAGCCCGCGCATCGCCTCGAGGCGCTCGCGCGAGTAGAACGCCGCCGTGGTCGCCCGCTGAGCCGCCCCCAGCAGATGAAACACGAGCACATTGGTGCCCATCAGGGCCATGAGCCCGATGGAGAACACGGTTACTGCCACGATCAGCTCGACGAGTGTGAAGCCACGCTCGTTCTTCACCAGACGGCGCGTCCCACCGGCGTGACCTCGAGCGAGGCGGAGTACTCCGCCCTGGAGAAGGTGAGCGCAATCGAGGAGGCCGCGAACGCGAGTCCCTGCGGCGCGTAGAGCACCGAGTCCGCGTCGGCCGTGAACGCGACCCCGAAGCGCTCCAGGAGGTTGTCCACCGACCCGACGGTGTCCACGGCCGACAGGCCCCCGCTCGCGAGGGGGCAGGCCGTGAGCCACACCGTGCCCGCGTCGTCGTTCAGGTGCAGCACGGCGTTGCAACCCCGCTGCACGGCCGTCGCGCGCGCCCGGGCGAGCTGCGTGGTCATTTGCCGTCGCGCCGAGCGCACGCTCTCACGGAGCGTGAGATCCCGCGCGCGTGGCACGGCGAAGAGCATCAAGACGCCCGCAATGACGAGCGTCAAGACGAGCTCGATGAGCGAGAACCCCGCCCGCGGTGAGACAGCGATCATCGGCCCTGCCCAAGAGGGACGCTGGTTGGTGCAACACAGAGGCCCGCGGCCCCGGGCGCCGAGGTCGCCGCGCGTGAACTCGTAAAAGCTAGCGGTTGTGCGGCCCGGAACGATGTAGCCGCCGTCACGGCGGGACGTCCCCCCTGGCCCACACATCCAGCGTGGGATGGACAACCTGCGTGCCGCCCGGTAACGTGTTCGCCGTATGAGCGCCTGGACACTCCTCGTCTCCGATCCACCGCACAAGGGAGGGGATCTCGACCACGCCGTGCCGTGGCTCGGAGTCGCTCCGGCCGAGGTCAAGGGGCGGGTCAATTTCCCCGCGCCCGAAATATGGGCGGCCGACACCGATCGCCGCCACGTGGAAGAGGTCGCGCAGACGCTCGGCCAGGCGGGACTCAAGGCGATGCTGGTGGACGGCGCGCGCCTGCTCGACGTCCCGGCGCAGTCGCCGGTGATGTCGTTCTCGTTCGCCGAGACCAGGCTCGTCGCGGGCCTGGGGCACGCGACCGTGACGCTGGAGTACGAGCAGCCGCTCACGGCCGTGTTCTGTCTTCCGAAGGACTGGGGTGCGCCCGAGATCCCCATGAGCCAGTCCAGCCAGCACCGCATGGTCGAGGGGCTCCAGAAGCGGCAGAGCGCCGTGTTCATGACGCGCGACAGTCTGGTCGGGCTGGGCGGGTTCGCCCGGCGCGCCAGCATGGCCGGCGTGCCGGGGGGGCTGGTGGGCCCGGGCTTCGTGGATCTCTACGCCAGCCAGGACGGCACGCCGGTGCGCCTGTCGTTCATCCAGGATGTCGTGGATTTCGGCGGGCTCGGGGACCTGAAGCTGCCGCGCGAGGCCGACAACGTCGCGATGTTCATGGCCGAGTGCGAGTCGCGGTTCCGCGGCGCGCGTGTCGACCGGCGCCTCACCAGCCTGGCCGCGCGCCCGCGGCCCATGGTCGTCGTGACCAGCTCTCCCGACGCGCCGGGCGAGCTGGGGTACCGCACCGAGCCGCTGTCGCAGGTGCTCGAATCGATCGCGCCGTCCCTGAAGGACATCAACCCGTTCGATCTCGCGTCACGCCTAACCTACCTCACGCTCCACTAGAGAAGCGGGCTTGGCAGCCGTGCCGGCCGGTGGCAGATTCCGCTGATGACCGCGCCCCGGTTCGACTCCCGTTCCCTCGCCGCTCTCAATTCGATCACCGACCGCCGGCGCAGCGCCGAGCGCCGCACCTGCGACCGCCGGCGGAGCGCGGGATTCCTGTCGGCCGATCGTCGCACCGGCGCGGATCGGCGTCGCGGCGCCGAGCGCCGTGAGTCGCCCGGCGGCCATGTGCGCAACGCGATCCAGCTGCTCGAATTCCTCCTCGACGAGCCCGCGCTGTTGGACCGAGAGCGTGTGGAGCTCGCTGCCGTCACGCGACGCCTCTGGCTGGCGCTGTGGGAGATCGAGCGCCCAGGGCCCACCGATCGCCGCTCCCGCTAGCGCCACCGGAGCGCGAGTACCGGTGCGGCGCGCGCTCCTCATCCCGCTGGTCGTCGCCGTGGTCGCCGTCGTACTGCTCGCCGGCCACGTCCCCACGACCTTCGCCGCCGCGTATGCCGCGGTCGCGGGGCTGCTGGCCGTCGCGCTGCGCGCCCCCGCGCTGCGCCGCGCGGCGCTGGCCGGGATCGGCGTCGTCCTCCTCCTGGCGTCCCTGCGGCCTGCCTGGGGCGTGGGCCTGAAGCGCGACCTGCGGTACAAGTTCTCGCTCACGACCGTCGCCCAGGTCTTCGACCCCGATGCCCCGACGCGGCCCCCCCAGACGTGCAGTTGGCTCACGGGGCGCGGACCGGAGGCGTTGTGCGCGCCGGACCCGGGCGGTGGGCGGCGCTTCTTCCTCCTAGCAACCGCGCCCGCCCTGATCGGGATCGCGATTCTGCTTGGGACCGCCGCCACCGCCCCGGGCCATCAGCCGGGCACGTTTCAGCTGCTCCTCATGGCCGCCTCCTTCGCGACGGTGGGCGTGCTCATGGTGCTCCTCAATGCCGGCGCCGGACTGGCCGTGCTGCGCGGCGCGACTCTTCGGTTCAGCGGCACAGGGCTGATTCACGCGGCGCTGGGCGTGCCCGCCCTGATTGTCGCCATGCTCGAGGCACGGCGCACGCTGTCAGCTGAGAGCTGACGGCTGACAGCTGCCGTTCCCCTGCAACCTTTCCTTACAGTCCTGCGTCTATGCACGTGACGGTGCGACGGACAGGGCCGGTGGCCCTCGCCGCTCTCCGGCGCCCTTGACCCACAGGCCATGTCCCGGCGTTCTCCGGGACGCCGCCACGGGGTCCACACGCAGGAGACAGTATGAAGCTACTGGCGCTGGTACTCGCAATCGCGCTGACGGCCGGGGTGGGCTACGGCTCGCAAGCAGTGATGGCGGCCGATGTGGCGCGGTTTCATCGCATGACGGCGGGCGCCGACCCCGCAGCCGTGTGGTTCGGCGGCACGTTGCCTCCCCTCGTGGTCACGGGAATCTGCGAAACCGGGCAGCCGGCCGGTGACGCCAGCGTCCGGCGCCACTCGGCCGCACGCGGCGCCGTGAGCCTGCGGTCCGGCGGCATGCTGCCGGCCATCGTCGTGACCGCCCGCGCCCCTTCGGTGCGACACCTCGTGACCGCCTGCCGTGTGGCCACCGCCGCCGGATGGCACGTCGACTGAGTCCGGGGCGGGCCAAGCGAGGCGGAAACTTGACAGGATCCGCCCCCGTAACCTTTTTCCATGACCATGACTATGACGGCTGAGCCCAAGGCCGGGTCCCGCCTGAGGCGCTTCTGGCGCACCTGGCGCAAGGAGATCATCCGCGGCGGGGTGCTGTTCGCCGTCGTCGTCTCGCTCGGACTCGTGCTGCGCAACGTCGGGCGCTCGCTCGAATCGTTGAGCGCGTTCGTCCCCTTCTCTGGAGACTTCGACTCGGACGGCGGCGACCGCGAGTGGGTGGAGGCGTTCCGCTGGGCGAACCCCGTCCCGGCCGGCCGCCAGGTTTGGATCCGCAATACCAACGGTGAGATCACGGTCGAGCCCTCCGATGGCCCCGAGCTGCTCGTGGTCGCCGAAAAGAGCTGGAGGCGTTCCGCCCCGGAGCTGGTTTCCATCGTCGCGGTGCCTCACGAGGGCGGTGTAACGTTCTGCGCCTTGTGGGAGGCGCGCGAAAGCCGCTGCGACGCCGGAGGCGAGTACCAGATCTCCGGCCCCAAGCGGAACGACGTGGCGGTGCGGTTCACGGTCCATCTACCCCCCGGCGTGCTCGTGGACGTTTCGACCGTCAACGCCAAGGTCAGCATCGCCGATGCCGCCGCCCCCGTCGTGATCCACACCGTCAACGGGGCGATCGAGGCCGCGACGAGCCAGGGGCCGGTGAGCGCCACGAGCGTGAACGGCACCATCGACGTCGCCATCCGCGCGCTGGGTCCGGACGGCGACGTCGAGCTCCAGACCGTGAACGGGTCTATCACGGCGTCGCTGCCTCGCAACCTCAACGCGGAGCTCGACGCCAGCACCGTCAACGGGCGCGTCGAGACCGACTACCCCATGATGGTCAGCGGCCGGGTGAACCCGCGCCACCTGACCGCCCGGATCGGCTCGGGCGGCCCGCGGCTGGCGATTAGGACGGAGAACGGGTCGGTTCGGCTGGTGGAGGAGGGCACAGTCGACGAACACCCGACGATCGTGGTGAAAACGAAGGTCGAGGGGAAGACTACGGTGCAGGTGGCCCCGACCGCGCCCGTTGCCCCACGGCCGGGAGCCCGGAAGCCGAAGCCGGCCCACCCGTAAGGCGTTCTCCACGACAGGCAGGAGCGTCAGCGGCGCCCGCGCGAGCGGGCGCCGCTGCGCTAGCGCGCGAGCCTCGAGCGGCATATCGTTGATACTCAACACGTTCCGGATCAGCGCCACTGCCCGACCTGCTGGAAGTCCTGCGCAGCGCGCTCGCCGAGCGCTATGACGTGCAGCGCGAGCTGGGCCGCGGCGGGATGGCGACCGTCTTCCTCGCTCAGGACGTCAAGCACCTCCGGCCCGTCGCCCTCAAGGTTGTTCACCCGGAGCTGGCCGCGGCGCTGGGCGGCGATCGGTTCCTGCGGGAGATCGGGATCGCCGCGCGCCTGCAACATCCCCACATCCTGCCGCTGTACGACTCGGGCGAGGCGGGCGGCTTCCTCTACTATGTCATGCCCTACGTAGAGGGCGAGTCGCTGCGGGACCGCCTCAATCGGGAGAAGCAGCTCTCGCTCGAGGACACCCTGCGCATCACGGGCGAGGTAGCCAGCGCGCTGTCCTACGCCCACAGCCAGGGCGTGGTGCACCGCGACATCAAGCCGGAGAACGTGATGCTCTCGGGCGGTCACGCCGTGGTGACGGATTTCGGGATCGCCCGCGCCGTCACCGCCGCCGGCGACCAGTCCCTCACGCAGACGGGCACGGTCGTCGGGACTCCTGCCTACATGAGCCCCGAGCAGGCGACCGGCTCGGAGATCGACGGCCGCAGCGATCAGTACGCGCTCGCCTGCGTGGCCTACGAGATGCTTGTGGGCGAACCGCCGTTCACGGGCGCCACGCCGCAGGCGGTCATGGCCCGCCACTCGCTCGCCACGGCGTCCGCGCCCTCGATCGTACGGAGCACAATCACCCCGTCGGTCGACGACGCGATCATGCGGGCGCTGGCGAAGGTGCCCGCCGATCGCTTCACGACCACGGCGCTGTTCGCCGAGGCCATGGCTCGCCCCTCGGGGGCGACGGCGACGACCCGAGCGACAGCACAGGCACTGACGGCAGTCCCAGAGCGCCGGATCGGCCGCTGGGCGTTGGGAGCGGGCATCGCGGTGGCGCTGCTCGCGAGCGCCTGGGCGCTGCGATCGTGGTGGTCCGGCGCGTCGGGTGGAGCGGTGGCGCGCGGTCCGGATCCGCGCAGCGTGGCGGTGCTCTACTTCCGGGACGCGAGCGCGGGCAAGCAGCTCGGTTTCCTGGCCGACGGCATCACGGAGGCGCTCATTCACCAGCTCAGCCAGGTCGGCGCCCTGCAGGTCACGTCGCGCAGCGGTGTCCGCGCTTTCAAGGACGCCGACGTTTCACCCGACAGCATTGGTCGCGCCCTCAACGTCGGCACGCTCGTGGAGGGCACGGTCGCGCAGTCCGGGGAACGGCTGCGCGTCAGCGTGTCGCTGGTCAATACCGCGACGGGGAAGGAGATCGGCAGCAAGACCCTGGAGCGGCCGCGCACGGAGATCTTCGAGCTCCAGGACGAGCTCGCCGGCGAGGTCGCGGTCTTCCTGCGCGAGCGGATGGGCGAAGCCGTGCAGCTGCAGGAGAGCCGTGGAGAAACACGCAACGCGGCGGCCTGGGAGCTGGTGCAGCAGGCCGAGCAGCTGAGACGGGACGTGACGGTATTGCTGGCCGCGGCCGATACGGCGGCGGCGGGCCGGCAGCTGGCGCGAGCCGATACGTTGCTCGGTCGAGCCGCGGCGCTCGACCGCAAGTGGGCGCGCCCGGTGGCGACGCGGGGGTGGGTAGCGTTCCAGCAGCTCGATCTGGCGGGCACGTTCGACCCGCAGCACTACAGCCGGTGGCTCGCCCCCAGCCTCGAGTACGCCCAGGCGGCGCTCAAGCTCGATCCCGGCGACGCGAGCGCGCTCGAGCTGCGGGGCACGGTTCGCTATTACCAGAAGGTGTTCAATCTCGTGGGAGGCCCCGCGGCGAGCACTCTGGTCGCCGATGGGGCGGGGGACCTGCGCGCGGCCGTGGAGGCGGACCCGCATCGCGCGTCCGCGTGGGCGCTGCTGAGCCACCTGCTCATGCGCGAGTCGCAGCCGGCCGAGGCCAAGCTCGCGGCCCTGCACGCCTACGAGGCCGACCCCTACCTGGCGAACGCCTCGAGCGTGCTGTGGCGCCTGTACGCCAGCTCGTTGGATCTGGAAGACGGTGTCGAGGCTGCCCGCTGGTGCGAGGAGGGATTGCGTCGCTTCCCGAAGGAGCCGGAATTCACGGAGTGCCGGATTACGCTGCATGCCCTTCCCGGCCAGCGTCCCGAGATCGCGCGGATGTGGCGACTGCTGGAGGAGAACGTGAAGCTGTATCCGCCGCACGAGCGGGAATTCCGGCGCCGGCGCGGGGAGATGCTGGTGGCGATGACCCTGGTGCGGGCGGGCCTGCCGGACAGCGCGCGGCGCGTGGCGCTGCGGGCCCGCGCCGACGCCACGGTGGATCCGTCCCGGGACCTGGTCTACATCGAGGCGATGCTGCGGAACATGCTGGGCGACCGCGACGAGGCGCTCCGCCTCGTAGGCGTGTACCTGGCCACGAACCCGCAGGAGCGGGTCTCGATGGCGAAGGACCAGACGTGGTGGTGGCGCGGGCTGCGCGACGATCCACGGTTCCGACAGCTCGTCGGCGCGAGCGGTCCGGCATCGTAGCCGGAGACCCACAGTCGCTGCGCACACGCCACGGCCAGATCCCGTTTCGGATTCCACGTATAAGGCAGCCCGCTACGGCGCACGGACACTAGCGTGTCCGTGGGCCGGTACATATGTTGCGCACACAACACAACCGAAATCAACTCGCCTGGGAGGTTGCATGACCCGTGGGATCATTGGGCTGGTGGCTGTGGCGGCCGGGATGAGCGTCGCGGCGTGTAGCACGGATCAGGAATCGCTTCCGGCAGCGCCGGACTTTCACACCGTCGGGCCCTCGACCACGACCTGCGATTTCCCGCACATCAAGAGCATCGCCAACAAGTCCTTCACCGGGTCGCAGAAGAAGCGGGTCGCCACCCTCATCACGCAGATGAGCCAGGCGCCCGCCTTCGGTTCCATGGCGAAGGACAAGGGCTTCGACATCATGGCCGAGATCGCCCTGGCCGTGCGAAACAGCCAGGGAGGTACGCCGGCGCGGTGGTCGGATCTCACCAACCACGTGATCCTGTGCGCGTTTGATCGCAGCGATCTGATCAGCCCGAGTGGCCGGGCCGCTTACCCGATCAATTGGCCCGAAGACTTCACGGTTGCGGTGACGCCGTCGCTTCACGGTGCCTACGGGGTGCGGGGTGGGTCGACGGATCCAGTGGTGGACCCCGTTCTGAGCCGTCCGATCACGGCGCCCTTCTCGGGCGTCGCGCCACTCACGACGTCAACGTGGCCCTCGACGCTGAGCGGTAATCCGGCCCCGAAGCGGATCCTGATCTATGGGCGGCCCGGCTCGACCTCGATCAGCTATGACTGGAAGATGGTGCCCCACAACGCCAACTTCGCACCACCGGCGATCGTTGGGCTCTGCACCGAGGATCCGAACGCCATGGTCACCGAGGACGGCGATTTCCTGCGCTTCGAGGATGCCTACTTCCTCATCCCCGGAGTGTGCTCGCCCACCGCGTTGCTCGGCCAGGGATGGAATCCGTTCCGGCTGGCTACTGGGCTCTTCAGCCCGCGCGCCTTGTGGGCGGGGTCGCTGATTACCGGCGGCCTGGGTGGCAGCACCGGCGGCATCAAGAGCGAGTACGGAACAGAGGAGGTCGTCGTCATCCTGACCCTGTCCGCCCAGCCAACCGACGGGTTCGTCGGCCAGAACATCCCGCCCGGCGGCTTCACGGTGACGGCGCACAGCGGTGGCGAGCCGGTACCGGGAACGACCGTGACGCTGCAGGCGGCGGAGAACAACGGCGCGACGGTCCTGCTCACATGCTCGGAAAGCAGCGAGACGGGAGATACGTGCAGCGCGCTCGTGGATGCGGACGGCGTGGCGGATTTCGGCGAGCTCCAGCTGAACAAGACGGGCGGCTACCGTCTCGAGGTCTCGGCGGCGGTCGCCGGACGACCCGGTCTCTCGGTCGGGACGACGTCGAACCAGTTCAACATCCGCCCGTAGCGCGCAGGTCGTCGAGGCGTGAGACAGCGAGGGCGGCTCCGCGAGGAGCCGCCCTCGTCGTTTGCGGCTCGCCGAGGCGCGCCTAGCTTTCCAGCCGTGATGAGTCGCGACCCGTGAGAGTCCACGGCACCATCCGGCCCCCGGGTGACAAGAGCATCTCGCATCGCGTTCTCATGGTCGCCGCGTTGGCCCGGGGTCCGAGCGAGTTGCGCGGCCTGCTCACGGGCGACGACGTCAAGCGCACGGCGAGCTTGCTGCGCCGCCTCGGCGTGCACGTCTCGCCAATTCGCTCCGGTACGGTGGTGCGGGTTCGGGGCGCCCGCCTCACGCCTCCCGCCTCCCCGCTTCATTGCGGCAACTCGGGCACCACCGCGCGGCTCGCGCTCGGCCTGCTCGCCGCGCAGCCGTTCGCCGCCCGGCTCACCGGCGACGCCTCCCTGCGGCGCCGTCCCATGCGACGCGTGACCGAGCCCCTGAGCCTCATGGGCGCGCGCATCGAGCCGCCGGAGGCCACCGCGCTGCCGCTCACGGTGCGCGGCGGGAAGCTGCGTGGCATCACGTACGACTCTCCCGTGGCGAGCGCACAGGTCAAGGGCGCGCTGCTCCTCGCAGCACTTGCGGGGCGGGTGCCGGTCACCATCCGCGAGCCATACCGCTCCCGCGACCACACCGAGCGGCTGTTCGTGCACCTGGGGCTCGGGCTGCATGCCGCGCCGTCAGCCGTCAGCTTTGAGCCGTCCGCCGGGCCCGGCGTGCCGCCGTTCGATCTATCGATCCCCGGGGACGCGTCGTCGGCGGTGTTCCTGGTGGGAGCCGCGCTGCTGGCCGAGACGGGAGAGCTCGTGATCGAGAACGTGGGACTGAATCCGACGCGCACCGGGTTCCTGGTCGTGCTCGCGCGCATGGGGGCGCGGATCGAGCGGCTCAACCTTCACGACAGCGGTGGCGAGCCCGTCGGGGACCTGCTCGTGCGCCCGGCGGCGCTGCGCGGCACCGAGGTCTCGGCCGCCGAGATCCCGACGTTGATCGACGAGGTCCCCGTGCTCGCCGTGCTCGCGAGTCGCGCCGTGGGGGCGACGGTGTTTCGCGAGGCGGGTGAGCTGCGCGTGAAGGAGAGCAACCGGCTCGATCTCGTGGCGGCCAACCTTCGCGCCGTCGGGGTGGAGGCGGAAGCGCAGGGTGACGACCTGCACGTCCGCGGCGCCGACGGGCCGCCGCGCGGCCGTGTCGAGACCGCCGGGGACCACCGTCTCGCGATGGCCTTCGCGGTGTTGGGCACGCTGCCGGGCGCGGACGTGCGTCTCTCCGAGCGGCGCTCGGTCGCGATCAGCTATCCGGCGTTCTTCGCCGATCTGAAGCGGATGAGCCATGATGCGCGTCATCGCGATTGACGGGCCGGCGGCGTCCGGCAAATCCTCCACGGCGCGGGAAGTGGCCCGGCGCCTGGGATGGGCGCATCTCGATTCGGGGGCGCTGTATCGCGCGCTGACCTTGGCGGCGCTGGACAACATCGGGGAGACGGGAGGCGGGAGGGGGGAGGGGTGGTCCCCCCAACGGATCCTGGCCCTGGCGGACGAGCTTCCGATTCGCCTGGTTCTCGTGGCGGACGTTTTCCGGCCCGAAGTGGCGGGGGTGGACGTCGAGGTGGCCATCCGGACGCCGCGGGTGACGGCGCAGGTGTCCGAGGTCGCGGCGGTGCCGGCGGTGCGGGAGTGGGTCAATGCGCGCCAGCGGCAGGCGGTGGCGGGGTGGCCGCGCGGGGTCGTCGTGGACGGGCGCGACATCGGGACCGTGGTGTTCCCCGAGGCGCTGCTCAAGGTGTTCCTCACGGCGGCTCCCGGTGCGCGCGCCGGACGGCGCCTGGCGCAGCGGGGTGAGACACCGGACCCCGACCAGGTGCGGCGCGAGGCGGCGGCGCTCGAGGCCCGCGACGTGGCTGACGCGGCCCGGCCCGTCGCTCCCCTGCGCCCCGCGCCGGACGCGGTGGTGCTCGACACGACGGAGCTGTCCCTGGACGAGCAGGTGGCTCGGGTAGTGGCGCTGGCGCAACAGCGACTCCCCGTCTAGCTTCCTCCCGTTCCCGGCGCCGGCCGACTGCGGCGCCCGCGACCCCGAACCCGTAACCCAACCGGTGTGCTGCATGCAGGTCGATACCCTGGACCAGCAGTCCGAAGCGTCTCCCGCCGCCGCTCCCAAGTCTCCGCCGCCCCTCCGCGTCCGCCCCGAGCTGCTCGAGGAGTACTCGGCGGACGAGATCGCCAAGATGACGGAGCTGTACGAGGGGACCCTCTCGAACATCCAAGAGGGGGAGATCGTCAAGTCGAAAGTGCTACGGGTAACCGACACGGCCGTCATCCTCGACGTCGGCTTCAAGTCCGAGGGCGCGGTGTCCCTCGACGAGTTCAAGGAGCCACATCGCCTCAAGGAGGGCGACGAGATCGAGGTGTTCCTCGAGCACCTCGAGGACCAGGAAGGGGCGGTCGTCCTCTCGAAGAAGAAGGCCGATTTCATGCGCGTCTGGGAGCGCATCCGCGAGGCCTTCGAGAAGGACGAGCCGGTCAGCGGGGCGCTCGTCAAGAAGATCAAGGG
>CAZVSO010000001.1:0-43895 GCA_964629425.1 uncultured Gemmatimonadaceae bacterium | reverse complement strand
CCGGCGTCGGCCACCGCCTTCGCCAGGTGGTGCGCGGACAGCTGCTCCACCGCCGCCGCGTGCCGCAACACGACATCGGCATCGACCCCGTCCGCCGCGTGGACGGCGGCAACGGTCGGCCGGCCGAGCGTGAGCGTGCCGGTCTTGTCGAACACGCCGGCCCGGGCGCGACCCCCGTGCTCGATCGCGGCGCCGCTCTTTACGATGCTCCCCGCGTCCGCCGCCCGGCTGATGGCGGCGATGACCGCCACCGGCGTGGCGAGGATCAGCGGGCACGGGGTGGCGACGACCAGCACGGCGAGGACGCTCGTTGCGCTGCCCGTCACCGCGAAGGCGACCGCGCACATCACGAGCGTGGCAGGCGTGAACCACACCGCCACGCGGTCGGCGACCCGCTGGAGGGGGGGCTTGTCGCCGCGCGCGCGCTCCACCAGGCGCACGATCTGCTGGTACTGGCTCTCCGCGCTGGGCCGCGTGGCCCGGACGTGGAGCAGGCCCTCGAGGTTGACGCTCCCGCTCAGCAGGTCCGCGCCCGGCACCGCGCGGATCGGCAGCGGCTCACCGGTCAGCGCCGACTGGTCCACGCTGGAGACGCCGCGCACCACCTCGGCGTCCACGGGCACGAGGTCCCCGGGCCGCACCACCAGGAGGTCACCCGCCCGGACCGCCTCGACCGGCACCTCCTCCATCCGACCCTCCCGCTCGCGGTGGGCCGTGCGGGGGGCGCGCTCCAGCAGGGCCTGGAGGGAGTGCGACGCCCGCCCCATCGCGTAGCGCTCCAGCGCCTCTCCCCCCGCCTGCATCAGCACGATCACGACGCCCGCGAAATACTGGCCCAGGACGAGGGCGGTGACGATCGCGAGCGAGGCGACGATGTCGGCGGCGAAGCGGCGCTGCAGGACGCCGCGCAGCGTCTGGAGGACGAGCGGGAGGCCGCCGGCGACCAGCGCGCTGAGATAGATGAGCCCGGCGGCGCGCGGGGCACCGAACACGAATCGGGCGGCGAGTCCCCCGACGAGCCCGGAGAGCGCGATGACGACGAGGGGATAGCGGCGGACGACGCGCGGCAGGCCCACCACTCCTCTAGTAGTACTTGGACTGCAGGTAACCGACCCCCTGCGCCACGGTCGCGCGCCACGCCTGCTCGACCGCCGGCGTGTACACCGAATCGAACTTCCGCACCGTGGCCATCAGCGCGTCCACGAACAGGGGGTAGAGACGTGGTTCGATCCCCAGCCCCTGGCGGCTGTGACGCTCGGCGATCCGGCTCAGCAGGTTGGGCTCGCCGTGCGGCTGCCGGGGGAAGATCAGCAGTAGCCCGATGGCGTGGCGCAGCAGCCTGTTTTGCCGGTCAAAGTCGGTACGAGCGAATAGCGGTTTGGCTTCCGGGCAGGCCTCGAAGAACGTCCGGTAGAAAGACTGGAAGAACTCCGGCGCGGCGCAGCAGCGGTCGTAGCTCGCCTTCGCGGTGGCGAGGACCTGGTCGTCGATCACGGGCCTAGCCCTGCGGGCTCGCGACCGGTAGGTCCACCTCGACGCGGGCGCCGCTGCCGTTCACGTTGACCGCGCGAATGCTGCCCCCGTGCAGCCGCGCGACCGCCGCGGCCACCGTGAGGCCGAGTCCCATGCCGCTGCCGCTGGAGCGCGCTTGGTCCGCACGGTAAAACGGCTCGAACACGTGCGGCAGGTCTCTCGGCGCGATGCCGGGGCCCGAGTCCTCGACCGCGAGCCGCACCCCGGCCGCGCTGACGTGCGTAGTCACGCCGATGGAGCCCCCGATCGGCGTGAACTTCACCGCGTTCTCGAGCAGCTGCTCCACCAGTCGCTCCATCAGGGCCGGATCCACGGCCACCACGGCGCCCGAGGGATCGAGGGTGGCGCGCACCGTGAGGTCCCGCTCCTCGATGACGTGGCGGAGACGCTCGACGCCGCTCTGGACGAGGGCGTTCACGTCGGTGGGCACCCGCTGCGGCTCGATGAGGTGCGCCTCGGCCCGGGTGATCAGCAGCAGGTCCTCACTCATCGCCGTCAGCCGGTCGATCTCCTCCAGGCCGCTTCGCAGGACCCGCTGGTACTCGCGGGGCGAGCGCTCGGCGCGCAGCGCCACCTCCATCTCGCCGCGCAGCGCGGTGAGCGGAGTTCGCAGCTCGTGACTGACATCCGTGGTGAGGCGGCGCTGGCTGCGGAAGGCGTGGTCCAACCGCTCGAGCATCCGGTTCAGGACCGCGACGAGCCCCCGGTATTCGTCGGTATCCGCGTGGGCGGCGATCCGCTGGTCCAGTGTGCCGGCTTCGATGTGGGTCGCCTGATCGGTGATCTCGCCCACCGGCCGCACCGCGGAGCCGGCGAGGTGC
Source organism: uncultured Gemmatimonadaceae bacterium (assembly GCA_964629425.1). Taxonomy (GTDB): domain Bacteria; phylum Gemmatimonadota; class Gemmatimonadetes; order Gemmatimonadales; family GWC2-71-9; genus CAZVSO01. The sequence continues at coordinate 41,541 of CAZVSO010000001.1, read as the reverse complement.
CACGCGCCCACCAGGGTCGCCCCGGTCCCCAGGACGATCACGGCGCCGAGGGCCGCCAGCAGGCCCAGCTGCACGGAGCGGATCGGGCGCAGGGAGGCTGCGACCTGGATGATGCGGTCCCCCGCGACGCCGGCCAGCTCGGCCTGGCGGTAGAACGCGCGCACCGGCCCGCCGCGCCAGGAATCGCTCGCCCACACGCGCTGCCCCTCGGCGGTGCGTCGCAGGGCTGCGGTGTCGAAGGGCAGGTCGGCCGCCCACCGCGGTAGCGCGTGCAGCACCCGGCCCGCGCCGTCCCGCAGGACCAGGTACCGGTTCACCTCGCGCCCGTACGCCCCGGGATCGGCGGCGAGGAGCGGCTCCACGCCGGGGCCGGCGGTGAGATCCTTCAGATGTTCACCGAAGATGAACGATGCTGCCGCGAGACCCTGGTCGAGCTGGTGCTGTAGGATGCGCGCGGCGCCCCAGCAGACGACGACCGACGCGCCGACGAGCCCAAGCGCCATGGTCGCCGCGAACCGCGCGGCGAGGGCCCGCCGGAGCGACCGGCTCACGCGTCGACTCGGTCCGGCAGCTGCAGGCGGAATCCGACGCCGCGCACCGTTTCGATCAGGTCCATCCCCACGGCGTGCTTCAGCTTGCGCCGCAGATTCCCGACGTGCACGTCGACGACGTTGCTCTCGGGGTCGAAGTGCATGTCCCACACTTTCTCGAGCAGCTCGGTGCGCCGCACGACTTCCTCGGGGTGCAACAGGAAGTGCTGGAGCAGGTGGAACTCCTTGGGGGTAAGGTCGAGCGTCTTGCCGTTCGCCCGGGCCTTGTGCTTCAGGCGGTCGAGCTCCACGGGGCCGTAGTTGAGCAGCTCGGTGCGGGCCGAGCCCCCGCGCCGCAGCAGCGCCCGGACCCGGGCGAGCAGCTCGTCGAACTTGAACGGCTTGGTCACGTAGTCGTCCGCCCCGGCGTCGAGCCCGCGGACCACCTCTTCGGTCGCATCCCGCGCGGTGAGCATCAGGATCGGCGTCTTGCGACCCTCGCGCCGCAGCTCGGCCGCCACCTGCAGGCCGGTCTTCTTGGGAAGCATCACGTCGAGCACGACGAGATCGTACTCGTACACGTGCGCCAGCATCGTCGCTTCGTCTCCGTCCGGCGCGACGTCGACGGCATAGCCTTCTTCGCGGAGACCCTGCTCGATGAAGCCCGCGACTTTGCGATCGTCTTCGACGACGAGGATCTTCATGGTGGCACTCTACGCCTCAGGCACTGAACCGACTATAAAGGAGTCCTGAAGGAACCTTCATGTCGACGGGGGCTCGGGCGGCAACGTGAGCGTGAACCGGGCGCCCTCGCCCGGCTCGCTGGTCACGGTCAGCCGGCCGCCGAGCAGCCCGGCCAGGCGCCGCGACACCGCCAGGCCCAGCCCGGACCCCAGCCCGGCATGCGGATCGACGCGCTCGAACGGCTCGAAGATGAGCGCCTGCTGCTCTATCGGGATCCCGGGACCCCGGTCCCTCACATGGAAGTGCACCCCCGGCGAGGCGGCCTCGACGCAGATCTCGATCGCCGACCCCTCCGGGCTGTGCCGCACGGCGTTCGACAGCAGGTTGACCAGGATCTGCTCGAGGCGCATGGCGTCCGTCCGCAGCCGGGCCGTCGCCGCCGCGCCGTAGCGCTCCTCGATCCGGACCCGCTTCGCCTCCGCGCTGGGCCGGAGGCCGGTGATGGCCCGCTCGACGGCCCGCCGCGGCTGCACGTCCTGCCACACGGGCCGCATCTTGCCGGCATCGAGGCGGCTGAGATCCAGCAGGTTGTTGAGCAGGCCGATGGTCCGCTCGGCGGTTTCGTAGACTTCGCGCCCGGCCCGGGCCGCCGCGTCCGGCGACTTGGCGCCGATGACCCGCTCCGCCCAGCCGTACACCCCGGTGAGCGCGTTCCGCAATTCGTGGTTCATCATCGCGAAGAACAGGTCGCGTTGCCGCTGCAGCGCGCGCAGCTCGTCCAGGAGCCGGGCGTTCTCCACGGCGAGCGCAGCCTGCCCGGCCAGCAGCACGGCGATGCGCTCATCTTCCTCGGAGAACTCCGCGGCGGCCACCTTGTCGGTGAGATAGAGATTCCCGAACACCCGACCCCGGGCGACGATGGGCACGCCGAGAAAGGACATCATCGGCGGGTGGTGGGGAGGGAAGCCGTAGCGCTGCGGGTGGGCGCCGATATCCCGGGTGCGGATCGGCTTGCCCTCGCGAATCACCAGGCCCAGCAGGCCGCGGCCCTGGGGGAGCGCGCCGATGCGCACCCGCTCCGCCGCGCTCAGACCAGACGTCACGAACTCCGCGAGCGACGTCCCGCCTTCGTCGAGGACGCCGAGCGCCGAGTAGCGCGCGTCCAGAACCTCCCGTGCCAGATCCGCGACCCGCTGCAGCACCTGCTCGAGTGAATGCTCGGACAGGATCGCGGCGCCTGCCGACAGCAGGCGCTCGAACCGCCCCTGTACCCGCGCGGCCTCATCGTGGCTCACTCCACCCACCTCCGCTCAACCGGCCGGCTCCCGGCGCCCCGGCAACGTAATGGCGCGCCCCGGCGGGTGGCTAGGCCGACTGGTTGCCCCAGTTCTCACGCTCGCTTCAGGGTGGCTTCAGGCGAACCGCGATAAGCTGCGGCAACAGAGGGGGATGCGATGCAGTTCACCAGGATCATCGCGGCCGTCGACCGGTCGCCCGCGGGGATGCACGCGTTACGCGTCGCGGCGCAGATCGCCGCGGCGGCCGACGCCCACCTCGCCGTGCTCCGCATCGTCGAGAACCCGTGGGAGTACCTCGACCCCAGCCTGGTGGAGGGGCACCGCCGCTTGCGTGCGGGTTCGTTTGCCGACGAAGCGGGGACGGCGGCGGTACGGGAGCTGGAGAGCCTGATCAATTCCGTCACCACCGTGGCCCGCCCGCAGCCGATGGTGCGGTTCGGCCTGCCTGCCGTCGAGCTCGCCCGCTGGGCCGAGCTCGAAGGGGCCGACCTGCTCGTGCTGGGTCGGCAACCGGTCGGCGAGTTCGAGCGCCGGCCGGCAGGTCGCACCCTGACCGCGACGGTGCGCCGGGCCCGGCTGCCGTGCCTGATCGTCCCGTTCGGCCAGCGCACCTGGGGCCGGGTGCTCGCGGCGCTGGGCTCGAGCCCGGCGTCCGACGGCGTGCTCGAGCGCGCGACGGCGTTCGCCCGGCTCTTCGGCAGCGAGCTGTTCCCGTTGCATGTCGAGCCGCGAGGCGCCGCCGCCGCTGGGGCCCCACACCACCTCCCCGTCCCGCCCGGCGACGCCGGCCCGGCCGGCGCCGTCGCCGCAGCCCCCGCCCTGGTCCGACAGGGCGATGCAGCGGGAGAGATCCTGAAGCTGGCGCGCGTCGAGGGGATGGACGTCATCGCCATCGGCTACCACCCGGGCGAGGTGGCTCCTCCCGACGCAAGCGGCGTGGGACCCCGGGTGCTGCACCGGGCGCCCTGCGCGGTGCTTACGGTCCCGGTGTGAGCTGAGGAGCAGGGAGCTGGGAGCAGTTCCCCACGGTGCAGAATTGGCGTGCGGACCGGGGGCAACTGCTCTGTGCTCCCTGCTCCCGTCTAGGGTGGCACCAGCGACCTGACCAGGGCGTCCAGCTGCTCGCGTGGCACGGCGCCGACCTGGCGGACGGCCTCGCGCCCGCCCGCGATCCGGCGCCTCAAGGGGTGCCCGCGCCCGCGCTAGATCCGCGCGGTCGCCACGGCCCCGACGATGTCGGTCTGCGAGATGACGCCCACCAGCTGTCCCTGGTCCTCCACGAACAGCCGCTGCTCGCCGAGATACAGCATCTGGCGAGCCGCATCGGTCACGTCCGGCTCGGGCGTGATGGTCACGGGCCACGGGGCCATGAGCTCGAGCGCTCGCGTGCGCTCGAACAGCCGATCCCGTGCCGCCGGACCGTTGCACCGGTGCTCGGCTTCGAGGATCTCCCGCGTGGACAGGACGCCGACCGCCCGTCCCCATCGGTCCACGACGGGCAGCGCGGAGAGCCGAGTGTCCGCCAGAATCGCCACGGCGTCTGCCACCGTCCCGTCCACGCTGATCGTCGTGAGGTCCGTCCGCATCAGGTCAGCGACTCTCATCACCGTTCTCCTTCACGTGACTGCCACCCGACGCCCGTGCACGGCACGGTCCCTCCGGCGTGCCCCGTTCTTGAGCCGCGACGGCCGCAGCCACGCCGGCACCACCAGGAGCGACGTCGGTAGGAGGCCGAGCAGCCGCTCGGTCGTGCTCCCCAGCATCAGCCGATCCACCCAGCCCTTGCCGTGCGAGCCCACTACCAGGAGATCCGCCTCCCAGGTGGCTGCCTCCTCGGCGACCATGTCCACCGCCGGCCCCTGGCGCGTCACCCGGTCGCTCGGCGCGACCCGCGCCTCGCCCGCCAGGAGTTCCTCGAACGCCGCTTCCTGCCGCCGGTACAGCTCCTCGGGGGCGATTGTCAGCGCGACGCCCGGCGGCAAGATCAGCGGCTCCACCACGTGTAACGCCCGCAGCCGCGCACCGAGCGCTTCACTGAGCGCGCCGGCGGCGGCCAGGGTCACCCGGGCCGCTTCCGACAGATCCACGGCCACCAGGATGCGAGTGATGGGGCGCGGCAGGCGGCTCGTCACCAGCACCGGGACCTCCAGCACGCGGGTGAGCCCGTGAGCGGTACTGCCGCCGAGCGCGCGCGCCATCGCGCCATGCGGCTCGCCGCCCACGACGACCATCCCCGCCCGGTATTCCGCCGCCGCCTGCGCCAGCACCCGCGCGGGCCGCCCGATCCGCACGTCCAGCCCGCGCAGCACGTCCGCCGGGATGGTGCCGGTGAGCGCGCGCTCGAGGTCGCTCCGTGCGGCGGCGAGCAGCTGCTCGAACACCGGGGACAACGACGCCGGGGCGATCCCGAAGGTCGAGTCGGCAACCGGATACCCGATGCCGTGCACGAGGTGGCAGGGACCTCTCGTAGCCTGCGACAGCGTCCAGGCGAGGCGCGCGGCCCGAGTCGATTCCGGCGACCCGTCCACGCCCACGACGATCGGCTGGCGTTGGAACACGGTACCCCTCCCACGAGCGGCGCACCGCGAAGATCGCCGGCCGGGCTTGAAGCGTCCGTGAACGTCTCTTTAGGGGATCTTTCAGAACACCGCAGCGACGGCTAGCCGCGCCGCCCCTGGTGCAGCAGCTTGAGCAGCTCCTTCAGCGGCCGCGTGTTCGCCACGTGCCGTGCTTCCGCCCAGCCCCGCCGCACCTGCTCCACGCCCCACCGCATGAACCGCAGCTCCGAGGGTGCGTGGGCATCGGTCGAGATCACGAGCCCCGCGCCGAGCTCGAGCGCCGCCCGGGTCTGCGCGTCGTCGAGGTCGAGCCGCTCGGGCTGGGCGTTCACCTCGAGCAACACGCCGTGGTCCGCCGCCGCCCGGCAGACCCATTCGAGATCGAGCTGCATCGGTGCCCGCCGGCCGAGCAGGCGGCCGGTCGGGTGACCGAGCACGTCCACAGCGGGATGGTGCAGGGCGCGCAGGATCCGGTCCGTCTGCTTGCGCTCGGAGAGGTCGAGCTTCGAGTGCACCGAGATGACCACGAGGTCGAGCGCCGCCAGGGTCTCGTCGTCGAGGTCGAGCGACCCGTCGGGACGGATGTCCACCTCGGCGCCCTTGAGAACGGTGAGCGTGCGCAGGCGCGCGTTGAGCCGGTCGATGTCCTTCATCTGACGCCGGAATCCGGCGGCATCCAGCCCCTGCACCATTCGCAGCGCCGGCGTATGATCGGTGATGGCGATGTACTCGTAGCCCAGCTCCTGCGCGGCCTTCGCCATCTCCGCGAGAGACCCCCGGCCGTCGGAGCTCGTCGTGTGCATCTGGAGGTCGCCGCGGATGTCGCTCGGCTCGACGAGGTGCGGGAGCCGCCCTTCGCGCGCCGCCTCGAGCTCGCCCCGGTCCTCTCGCAGCTCCGGCGCGATCCACGGCAAACCCACGGCCTCGTACACCTCGGCTTCGGTGCGCCCCGCGATCTGCTTCTCCCCGCGGAATACGCCGTACTCGCTGACCTTCAGCCCTCTCTGCTGCCCGAGCCGGCGCACGGCGATGTTGTGGGCCTTCGACCCCGTGAAATAGTGCAGGCCCGCCCCGTAGCTCTCCGGCGGGAGAACGCGGAGGTCCACCTGGAGCCCCGAGCGGAGCCGCACGGACACCTTGGTTGGCCCGTGCGCCAGCACGGCCTCCACTTCGGGATACGCGGCGAAGTGGTCCGCCACCGCCGCGTCGTCGCGCGCATCCACGAGAATATCGAGGTCCCCCACCGTGTCCTTGCCGCGCCGGTAGCTGCCCGCGATCTCCGCCCGCCGCACACCCGGGAGGACACGCAGGTAGGCGAGCAAGGCTTCGCCGTACGGCGCCGCCGTCGCTCGCGGCAGCCGTTGGTCCCCACCCATCTCGCGCCGGGCGGCCAGCTCATCGAGGATGTGCTGCTCGGTCTTGGCGGCGAACCCCTTGATCTCGCGAATGCGCCCGGCACGGGCCGCCTGTTCGAGCTCCTGGATCGAGGCGATGCCGAGAGCGTCATACAGCGCCCGCGCGCGCTTGGGACCGAGGCCCCGCACGCGCATGAGCGCCACCAGGCCCTTGGGCACCTCGCGGGTGGCCTCGTGGAGCGCTGCGAGCGTGCCGGTCTCGACGATTTCGACGATCTTCCCGGCGAGGTCGGTGCCGATGCCGGGCAGCTCGGCGAGCCGCTTGGGGCCGGCGCGCGCCAGCTCCGCCACCGTCTCGGGCAGCTCCTCGACGGTGCGGGCCGCGTTGCGATAGGCGCGGACCCGGAAGGGGTTCGCGCCCTGGATCTCGAGCAGATCGGCCAGCTCGCGGAAGAGCCGCGCGACTTCTGCGTTCTCGACGGGCATGGGCGGATGACTTCACGGTGTTCTGGAGCCCTCGCCCGCGCAACCCGGCGCCGTGAGGTTTCACCGTGGTTTCACGGTTCCTTGCGGACGACCCTCGCTGATTACCCGGTCAGCACGATGCTCCTCACCCTGGTCACGGGCTCCGCGAACCCGGTCCTCGCCGAAGCGGTAGCCGGCCGCCTGGGCGTGCAGCTCGGGACCGTGAGCCTGCACCGCTTTCCGGACCGCGAGCTCCACGTCGCGGTGCGCGACAGCGTCCGAGCGCACGACGTCTATCTGCTCCAGTCCACGGCGCCGCCGTTCGAGAGCAACTTCCTCGAGCTGTTGCTCCTCGCCGACGCGTGCCGCCGTGCCGGGGCCGACCGGCTCACCGCGGTCGTGCCGTACTTCGGCTACGCGCGCCAGGATCGCCGCGCGGGCGGGCGGGAGCCGGTCGGCGCCCGGCTCGTGGCCGATATCCTGGCCACGTGCCACATCGACCGCGTGGTGGCCGTGGACCTCCACTCGTCGGCGCTGGAGGGGTTCTTCGCCTGTCCCCTGGAGCACCTCAGCGCGGTGGCGGCGCTCGCCGAAGCGGGGCAGGCCGTGGCGGAAGACGGGGTGGTCGTTGGACCGGACCTCGGCGCCGCCCGACTGGCGGACCGGTATGGGCGGCTGTTCGACCTGCCGGTGGCGCTGGTCCACAAGACGCGGGTGGACGGGACGGAAGTCGCGGTGCGGGGCATCACCGGAGACGTCCGGGACCGCTCCCCGATCATCGTGGACGACATGATCAGCACCGGCGGCACGATAGCCGCGGCGGTGGCGGCGCTGCTCGCGGCAGGCTGCCGGCCCGACTTCACGGTGATCGCGACCCACGCCCTGCTGGTGGACGGTGCGGTCGAGCGTCTCGCCGCCCTGCCGCTCCGCCAGATCACGGTGACCGACAGTGTAGCGCTCCCGGCCACCGGCGCCCTCCCGCTGCGCGTCGTCACCCTCGCGTCGTTGCTCGCCGAGGTCATCAGCCGGCTGCACGAGAATCGCTCGCTGGCGGACCTGCTGGTGCACGGCTGAGCGTTTGCCGCGGCCCGCCGGTCACAGCTCTTCGGCGGTGGCCCGCGCCTCGGCCTTCGGCTCCGGCAACTCGGTGAGGGTGGCTTCCGTCAGGAGCAACACGCTCGCCACGGACACGGCGTTCTCCAGGGCGACGCGCACGACCTTGGTTGGATCGATGATCCCCGCCTCGACGAGGTCCACGTACTCGCCGCGCGCGGCGTCGAAGCCGAAGTTGCCGCTGCCGGAGCGCATCCGCTCGACGACGACACCGCCATCGGCGGCCGAGTTCTCCGCGATCTGCCGGGTGGGCGTTTCCAGGGCCCGGCGCAGGATACGCATCCCCGTGGCTTCGTCCCCCGCGCAGCGCCCGGCCTCGCGCTCGACGGCATCGATCGCCCGCAGCAGGGCGAGCCCGCCACCGGGCACGATCCCTTCGGCGATCGCCGCCTTGGTGGCGTTGATCGCGTCCTCGAACGCCTCGCGGCGGCTCTTCAGCTCCGTCTCCGACGGCGCGCCGACCCGGATCACCGCCACACCACCCGCCAGCTTGGCCAGCCGCTCCTCGAGTTTCTCGCGGTCGTAGTCGGACGTCGCCTTCTCGATCTGCGTGCGGAGGTCGGCGCAGCGTCCGGTGATCGCGTCTTTCTGGCCGGCGCCGCCGATGATCGTCGTCGTCTCACGACCCACGACCACCCGCTTCGCCGAGCCCAGCTCGGCGGGTGTCACGTGCTCCAGCCGCAGCCCGACTTCCTCGGCGATCAAGCGGCCGCCCGCCAGGATCGCCACGTCCTCGAGAATCGCCTTGCGACGGTCGCCGAACCCCGGCGCCTTCACGGCTACGGACGCGAGTGTGCCCCGGAGCTTGTTGACCACCAGGGTGGCGAGCGCCTCGCCCTCGACATCCTCCGCCACGATGAGCAGCGAGTGGCCGGCCTTGGCCACCTGCTCCAGCAATGGGAGCAGATCCTTCATCGCGCCGATCCGCTTCTCATGGAGCAGGATCATCGGGTCCTCGAGCACCGCTTCCATCTTGGCCGGATCTGTTACGAAGTAGGGGGACAGGTAGCCCCGGTCGAACTGCAGCCCCTCGACCACTTCGAGCGCGGTCTCGGTACCCTTCGCCTCCTCCACGGTGATGACGCCCTCGGCGCCCACCCGCTCCACCGCGTCGGCGACGAGCTCGCCGATGGTGGTATCGTTGTGCGCCGAGATCGTGCCAACCTGCGCCTTCTCGCGCCGGCTCTTCACGGGCCGGGAGAGACGCCGCAGCGCCTCGACCGCCACCCGCACGCCGCGATCGAGCCCTCGCTTCAGGTCAATCGCGCTCGCCCCCGCCGCGATGTTCCGCAGCCCTTCGGCGAAGATGGCGTGCGCCAGCAACGTCGCCGTCGTGGTGCCGTCGCCCACGGCCTCTCCCGTGCGCGCCGCCGCCTCGCGCAGCACCTGGGCGCCGAGGTTCTCCCCGGCGTCCTTGAGGTCCACCTCCTTCGCGATGGTGACGCCGTCGTTGCATACCAGCGGCGCGCCCCACTTTTGCTCGATCAGCACGCACTTCGACTTCGGGCCCAGGGTGATGCGCACCGCGTCGGCCAGCGCCGTGGCTCCGCGGAGCACCTTCTCCCGCGCGGCCGCGCGGAACAGGATCTGCTTGTGTGCCATGGCGCCGACCCTCCTAGTGGCCCTTCTTCGCCACCACCACCGTGCTCGCCTGCGGACCCTGCTCTCCCGGCTCCTCGGCAAACCGCACCGCCGTCCCCACCTCGAGCGCGTGGAACGCCCCGCGGAGCACGCTGTTCCTGTGGAAGTAGATATCGCGACCGTCCCCCGTCCGAAGGAACCCGTAGCCCTCGTACGGGAACAGCTCCGCCACGACGCCGTAGCCCGAACCCTCGTGGTGCTTGACCTGGCCGCGCAGGCGCCGCACGTAGTCCTGCAGCCGGCGGCCAGCGGCGTCGAACGATTCCTGGATCGCCGTCTCGAGCTCGACATGCGGCTGGCGACTCACCACGATCTCCTCACCCGGGACCGTGATGTCCAGCCGAACGTTGTACACGACCGGCTCGCCCACCGGGTAGCGCTGCGGCACCTCGACCATCACCCGACACGCGGTGATCCGATCGAAGAACAGCTCGAGCTTCGCGGCATACTTGCGGATCAACTCCCTGGCGGGCTCGCTCAACGTGGTGTTCCGCACCGCGATCTGCAGCGGCAGCTGCACAGGCTTCCCCCCTCTCCCCTCTCCCGTCTCCCGATTCTTACTCCGTGACACCGGCCGGCGCCGCGACGGCGGGCTCGCCCGCGCCCAGGTAGCGCCCAAACCAACCGGCGGCGAGTCGCGCAACCTCCTCGAGCGCCCCTCGCTCCTCGAATAGGTGGGTAGCTCCCGGCACGATCGCGAGCTGCTTCTCACCCCGGAGGCGCGCCAGCGCATCGCGATTCAGCTCGAGAACGCCCACGTCCAGCCCCCCGACGATCAGGAGGGTCGGAGCCGTGACGCGCGACAGCGCGTCGCCCGCGAGATCCGGTCGGCCGCCACGCGAGACGACGGCGCCGATCCTGCTCTCCGTGCCTGCGGCTGCTACCAGAGCGGCGGCCGCCCCGGTGCTCGCCCCGAAGTAGCCGAGGGGCAGCCCCGTCGTGGCGGGGGAGGCGGCCACCCATTGGGTCGCCAGACTGAGACGCTCGGCAAGAAGCGGGATGTCGAACACATTCGCCCGCTCCGCAGCCTCCCCCGCCGACAACAGATCGAAGAGCAACGTCCCGATGTTCGCCGCTACCAGCACGTCGCTGACGAAGCGGTTGCGGGGGCTCAAGCGCGAGCTCCCGCTCCCGTGAGCGAACAACACGACGCCCTTCGGGTAACCGGGCAGCGTCAGCGTTCCCTCGAGCCGCACCGCGCGCGCCGGGATGACGACCGGCTGCGGCAGACCGTCCGGCAGGTTGCCCGTGATCATTTGTGCCCTTCGACGAGGAAGGAAACCTTCACGTTGGCGCGGTACTGGATGACGGCGCCCTTCTCCACGCTGCACGTGAAATTGTCGACCCATACGGACTTGATGTCGTGCACCGTCTTGCCCACCTCCCGGACCGCGTTGCTCACGGCTTCCGAGAAGCCCTTGTCGGACTGGGCGATGATCTCGACGACCTTGACGATGGTACTCACAGGGCCCTCCGCGGGATTCGGCGTGCTGACTCCACTCACCGCCTGAATCTCGGTGGCCGTGAATGAAGCCAGCCTGAGCTCTCGGACAACATCCCTTGGGCTCATCCGGCTTTCATCGGTGCTTCAGGTGCGGAGCGTCAGGATGGTCGCGGTGGCGGAGTGCGCAGCGGCGCCGGCGCCGGCGGCGGCGCTCACGGCCTTGGCGATGCCGAAATCGGTGACGATCGCCTCGCTCAGCGAAACCGGAGCAGCGCCGCCAGCCCCTCGATCCGGGCCGCCTCGGCAGGCTGGTGGATCAGGCTCACGCTCGAGCCCTGCCGGTGCGCGTCCTCGATGGCCGCTCCTACGAGATCGGAAACCGGCAGCACGTCGCCCGCGCCGCGGCACTCGGCGCGCGACTGGGCCAGCGGGCCAGAGGCGCCGCAGCGGAACCCCCCGCCGCTCACGTCGGGCCTCAAGAGTAGGGTACGCACCTGGCCGCGGGCCAGCGCGCCCAGCGTGGGCCGGACTCCGTTCACCGCCCAACCCGTGCCCAGCCCCTCCTCCAGCGCCGCGACCAGCGCTCGCTCGGCGGCCGCCTCCTGGGGCGCCCGGGCCGCCAGCACGGCCGCATAGACCGCGGCCGGAGTGACCTCGGTCGGGTTCAGTCGTGCCGTGCCGACGACCTGTCCCGCCAGCGCCGGTGGGAGGAATCGCCCGAACTCCGTGGCCACCGGTCCCGGCCCGGCCAGGAACAGCTGGGCAGCGCCCGCGCGACCGTCGAGGCGTTCGAGCTGTCGCGCCACGGCAGCATAGTGACGATGCCGCTCCTCCCGAATCCGGCGATGGTAGTCCGCCTCTCCCCAGCCGGGGGCGCCCTCCGGATCGCCGTGGAACTTGCCGCCCCGCATGGCCGGCGGGCGCATGCAGGGCAGCTCCCCGGCCCCGAGCGCCGACACCTCGAAGAAGCGCGCATGCGCGCGATCGAGAACCACGGCGATGACGGTCCCGAACTCCCGCTGTACCTCCGCCAGCTCCTGCAGGTGGGCAACCAAGTCGAGCCTGAGGCGGGTGCGGGTGACCCGCGGCAGCGGGACCGCCTGGAACAGCTTCAGCGCGCCGCAGGCGAAAATCGCGACCCCGCGAGTGCGAGGCAGGTTGGCGACTTGGGCGGCGTAGGTGATGATGCGCTCCAAGTCCCGCTCGACGCCCTGGCACGGCTCGCGCGCGAGCCGTGCCAGCGTCTCCTTGACCCCGGACACGGCCTCCTTCAGCTCCAGCAGGTACCGCTTGCCCTGGCGGTCCTCGGGCTCGAGCCGGAGATAGCACGAGACGATGTCCGGGCCGCGGCGCAGCAGGCCGGTGAGACGGAGGGGGATCCCCGGTGCCGCCGGCTCCGCCGGCCTGTTTACACCTCCTCGCTGAGGAGGCCCGCCTCGGTGGAACGTCACCTGCTTGTGTGCCATCTCGCTGACCCCTCCGGTTCCACTAGTGGCCCTTCCTCACGCGCCTGCGATGACCACCGCCTCGCCCACCTCGGGCAGCTCGCGCACGATCTCCTTGAAACGCGCCCACTCGATGGCACCCCAAAGATCTCGGCCTCGAGACCATCGGGCCGGTCGGCGACGTGAAGGCCGTGGAACGTCGCGGCCTTGACTCGGGCGGGCGCCTCGGCGACCGGCACGCCCCGGGCGAGCATCGTCAGCGCGGTATCGCTCGCCGAGTCCACCAGGAACTCCACCCCGACCCACCGCTCAGCCTCGGCCAGATAGATGAGCTCGTTCAGCCAGTCGACCAGCAGCGCGTCACGGTCCCGAGATTTCAGCTCCACGCGCCGCCACCCCCCGCTGGCCGGGGGCGCTGCGTCGCCCAGCTCGATCCGGGCGAGCGCACGACCCGCCTCCGCCGCCAGCGCTCCCAGCGACGGCCCGCGCACGCGCAGCTTCACCTCGGCGGTATGCTCGAGGACTTCGAAGGAGGCATTCATCTCGCTGTAACGTGCGACCCACCGGGTGAAGCCGCGCTGAGGCACGGGTGAACGCCTTCACCTCATGCGCCCTTCACTCCCGTTTCACGGGGCACGCCCCAGCCTTGGATGGCGGCGGCAACCCGTTCACCCTCTCCCGGCAGGGAGAGGGGGCCAGGGGGTGAGGTACAGGGTCAGCTGCCCGGCGGCCGCCATTCGGCGAGGATGCGCTCCAGGTCGACGTCCGGCGCGACAAGGCAGATGTGCCCGTGGCCCGGAAGCGTCCGCATGCTCGCGCCGGGCACTCGGGCGGCCATGTAACGGGCCTGCTCCACGGAAGGCACCAGATGGTCGCGCCCGGCGGCGAGAAACAGCGTGGGCACGCGGATCTCCCGCAATCGCTCGCGCACGTCGTAGTCCCTCAGCATCCGGAGGCGGCCGAGATATCCGTCCCGGGTGGTGTCGGCCATCAGATCCAGGAAGCGCCGGATCTCTGTATGGTGCGTGTACGTCGAGTGGAGCCGGAAGGCGGTCAGGCGCCGCACCAGGCCCATCGCGTTCCAGGGCATGGCGCGCAGCGCCCAGAGGGCGAGGTCCAGGCGTCCCTGGGGCAAGAACCGCGGAAACGAGTTGAGCACGACGAGCGCGGCCACGAGCGACGGATGGGCGAGCGCAAAGCTGAGCGCCACGGCGCCCCCGAACGACTCCCCGATCACGACCGCCGGCCCGCCCCCGCCGGATACTCGCCGGACGACGGCGGCCAGGTCGTCGACCAGCACCCCCATGGCCCCGGCGTCGTCCCGCAGCGCGTACGTTGCCACTCGATGGCGTCCGGCCAGGAGTGGCACCTGGCGATAGAACAGCCGGCCCGTGCCGTCCATACCGGGGACGAACACGAGCGGCGGCCCTTCGCCCGTCACCTCGATCCGCGGTCCGGACGGCGTGCGGGCCGCCTGGCCCGGACGGGCCGCGTGTGCTGGGCCGTGGTCTCCGCGTTCGCCGTGGAGAGTGCGCTCTTCGGCCTCTCCGCGCTGCCCGCCGTGCTGTTCTGGGAGGGGCACCTTCACTGGAGTCTCCCGACGAGCCTGCTAGGCCGTTGGGCCCGCATCGTGCTCCTGTCCATGTCGATCGTGCCGGCGTACCTGCTGTTCGCGCTGTTCCTCATGGTGCTCTCCGCCGGCGCGATGCGGCTCCTGGGCTGGCGCACGCCGGCGAAGGCCGAGCTGCGCATCGCCGATCTCGAGTGGCCCCTGCTCGACTGGGGCCGCTACCTGGTGTCCACGCACTTCGTGCGGATCTTCGCCGGCACGGTGCTGCGCGCCACCCCGCTCTGGACCTGGTATCATCGGCTGAACGGCGCGCGTGTGGGACGCGGCGTGTTCATCAACAGCATCTCGCTCATGGATCACAACCTGCTCGACTTCGGCGATCAGGTCGTCGTCGGCTCGGACGTGCACCTCTCCGGACACGTCGTCGAGGGAGGGGTCGTGTGCACCGCTCCCGTACGCCTCGGGGCCGGCGTGACGATCGGCACGGCCAGCGTGATCGGCATCGGTGTCGAGATCGGCGCCGGTACTCAGGTCGGTGCCTTGAGCGTCGTCCCCAAGCACCGGACGCTCGAAACCGGCGCGATCTACGGCGGCGTGCCGGTCAGGCGCCTCGACGAAGCAGCCGCTGGCCGTTAGCCGTTAGCGGTTGGGCAAGCTAGTGGCAAATGGCTAACGGCTAATGGCCGTTTCCAGCGTCCGGTCCCACCCGTACACGTCGTCGCGAAATTCCACGTGTCCGTCCCGCGTGACCCAGGCCGTCCAATACACGAGATGCACGGGCATCGGCTCGGCCAGCGTGATCCAACGCTCGCGGAGGACGGCCATGCGGCTCAGGATCGAGTCCCGGGACCACCCACGCGTGCCACGCAGCGCGTACACCGTCAGGTCCGTCGCGCCCTCGATGCGTACACAGCCGTGACTGAAGGCTCGGGCCGTCAGCCGGAACAGGGCCGGATCTGGCGTGTCGTGGAGGGCGACGCCGAACCGGTTCGCGAATGCGAGCTTCACGCGGCCGAGCGGGTTGCGTGGCCCCGGATCCTGGACGAAGCGGTACGGCGGCGCGGTATCGGCGACCGCGGCCCAGTCCACCGTGTCGGGATCGACCGGGCGCGAGTCGGCCACGGTGTAGACGCGGATCCCCTCCCGCGCGAGGTACCCGGAGTCCCGGCGCACCGCGGGCAGGACTTCCCGACGCGTGATGTCCCGTGGCACGTGCCACGCCGGGTTGAGGACCACGTGGGTCAGTGTGCCGCTCACGAGGGGCGTGGGCCACTCCGGACGCCCGGCGATCGCGCGGGCGCGAACGACGACGCTGTCCCCCTCCACGGCCTCGAGCGCGAACCCCGCCGAGTTGACCATGACGTAGCGGGTCCCGAGCGAGCGCGGGAGCCAGCGCCATCGCTCGAGGTTCAGCTCGATCTGGCGCACCCGGGTCTCGACCGGGACATTGAGCCCGTTCAGCGTCAGCGGGCCCACCCGGCCGTCGGCCGGCAACCCGTGGCGCGCCTGGAACCGCCGCACCGCGCTCTCGAGCGTTCCGTCAAAGGAGGTCGCCGCAGCGACACCCACCGTGTCCAGGTCGCCGCTGGCGGCGAGGCGCCGGCGGAGCGCCACGATCCGCGGACCCCGCGCGCCCCGAACGAGCGGCTCGCCCGGCGCGATGCTGTCCCAACCCCCCAGCGCCGACATCTCACGATAGCGACCGAGCGCCTGCCGCAGCCTTGCGTAGCCGGCGTGCGGCGGCCGCAGCTCGTCCGGGCCGCCCCCGCCGGCGGCCTCCAGCGCCGCGGCGAGATCGAGCGTCGCCGCCGCCGGCGACCACATCGAATCGACCCGGTCCGGCTCGACCCGCCCGCCGACCAGATCTCCGCCGTAGGCCAACCAGAGACGCGTCAGTACGAGATCAATGCGCGCGAGACCGTCCGCGTCGGAAGCCGAGTCGGCGAGGCTGCGCGCGGCGTTCAGCTCGTACACCGTGGGATCCAGGCCGTCGTCCGCGGCGGCCTCGATGGCGGCGAGGAATTCCCTCGCACCCGCCGACACGCCGCGGTCGTCGCTCCACACCGGCTGGTACCGCCGCGCCTCGTAGAAGGGCGCGAGGGGCGGCCCCGCGTGGGCGAGTCGCGCGCGCAGCCGGACCGCGACCGGCTCCGGCGGGCGCATGACCGCCGGGGAACGCGGGGGCCCGCCCGCGCCGGCGCACGCGGCGATGAGCGCACCCAGGACGAGCGACGCCGTCCCGCGCCGGGTGTCGCGCGCTTGGCGATGACGCATGCGCCCAAGGTACGGTGCCCCGCCCGTCTTTCCGAGCCCTGCCAACGAGCTTTCACACGGCCTTCACCGCTCTCTTAGACGGCCCGGCTATGCTCCGACAGAGCTCCGGCACGGGAGGCACGTATGGTGGTGGCGAGACAGGATCCGCGGGGACAGGTGGCGTTCGCTGACCGGTTCGATGCGGGCGCGGTGCTCGCCCGGTCTCTGGAGCGGTTCCGTGACACCTCGGCCGTGACGCTGGGCATCCCGCGCGGCGGCGTGGTCGTCGCCGCCGAGGTGGCGCGCCAGTTGGGTACGCCGCTCGACGTCATCGTCACCCGCAAGCTCGGCGCACCGTTCTCGGCCGAGCTGGCGATCGGCGCCGTCACGGCCAACGGCGGACGGTTCCTCGACGAGGAGATCATCCGCCAGCTCGGAGTGTCCGAGACCTACCTCAAGGCGGTGACCGAGGTCCAGCGCGCGGAGTCGGCGCGTCAGGAGCGCCAGTTCCGCGGCAACCGCCCACCGCCCGCCGTGCAGGGCGCCACCGTGATCGTGGTGGACGACGGGCTCGCCACCGGCGCCACCATGCGGGCGGCGGTCCGGTCCCTGCGGCAGCGACACCCGGCGCGGATCGTCGTGGCCGTGCCCGTGGGATCCGTCCAGGCGTGCGACGCGCTCCGCGCCGAGGCGGACGAGGTCGTCTGCCCGTACGAGCTGCCGGACTTCGGGGCGGTCGGCTGGTACTACGTCAACTTCGAGCAGACCTCGGACGACGAGGTGCAGGAGCTGCTGGAGCGCCCGCCGGCCGGCGCCGCGCGGCTGGCGGGCGGCTGATCGAGCGACGCGACGGCGGAGGGCATATGACCGATGACGCGCTGCACACCAATCTGGCGGAGCTGGAGAGGCGGTTCACAGCGCTCGAGCGTCGCATCGCCGCGCTCGAGCAGCTGCCCGACATGGTCGGGCGGCTGAAAGTCGAGATCGAGGAGATGCAGGAGGCCTGAGGCGGCCTCCCTGGCGCGCCAGGGCGCGGGACCTGCTAGATTTCCTCGCCCTGAACGTCGCCCTCGAGCCCTGAGACAGTTCTGAATCCCTGGCCCGCCACACTGGCCGCCGTGTTGCTCGTCAGCGCCCTGCCCCTGGCGGGGCTGCTGGCGCTGGGGCGGGACGAGCGGCGACTCGAGGCGGGCCTGCATCGCCTTGCGAGCTTCGCGGCGGGCGCCCTTTTGGGCGGCGCATTCATGCACCTCCTGCCGGAGGCGCTTCTCCGCCAGGGCGTGGTCCCCGCCGTGTTTCTGTCCCTGGTCGCGGCGTTCCTCGCGTTCTTCGTCATCGAGAAGTTCCTCTGGCATCACGCCCATCGCCTGGGCACGGATTCGTCCCGCGTCCACCCCCTGGCCACCCTGAACGTCCTGGGCGACGGCCTGCACAATCTGATCGACGGCATGGTCATCGCCGCCGCGTTCGCCAGCGACGTCACCGTCGGAGTCGCCGCGACCATCGCCGTCATCCTGCACGAAGTCCCCCAAGAGCTCGGTGATTTCGCCGTCCTGGTTCGGGCAGGCGTTCCGGTGCGCCGCGCCATCTGGCTCAACTTCCTATCCGGACTCGCCGCGGTCGCCGGAGCCGCGGTGACCCTGGCGGTGGGTGAGCGGATCGGAGGTTTCACCACGGCGCTGCTACCGATCGCCGCCGGCTCGCTCATCTACATCGCCGCGTCGGACATCGTCCCCGAGCTGCAGCACGAGCGCACGGCCATCGGGGGCCTGTGGCAGGTCGGCCTCATGATCCTGGGCTTCGTGGTCGTGAGCCTCCCGGTGTTCCTGCGCTGACGCGGCGACCGCGAGTTCCTGAGCCGGTCTTCGCGCGGTCCTCACGGCTGCTTCAAGGTCGGTGGGTAGTTTTGTGTGCATCCGTCCTTCGAGATGTCCGGGGTAGGGAGAACCGGAAACGGCTCGGCCCGATGACCCGGGTGATCACTTCGAGGCGGACGGTGGGGCCAGTCGCGTGCCTCACCCACGCCGGACCGGCGTGACGGCGTGCAGTGCAAGGGGTCGGTCCGCGACCCGATCGGACTTGCAGCGCCCGCATCGGCGAACCAGGTGGCTCGTCACGCCGCCTGCGGATGGAAGCCGGAGCCCTCGACGCCGCAACCGCGGATACACACTGCGGTGGCCGAGAGGAGAAGAACGGGGGAGTAAATCCCCCGACTCCGGGTAACCGGTGCGTAGCGGCCCGCGCTCCAGGAAATCGAAAGCTGGAGTGCGGGCCGCTTTGTTGTGTCGCCCCGGTACGCGCGCCGCTATCCTGTGCCGTCCAATCGCCGCGCAAGCTCCCGCAACCCCACGTCTCCCAGCCTCGCCCTCGCCACCGGGAACAGGACGACGTCCTCGCGGGCGATGTGTGCCCGCAGCAGATCGACCAGCGCCAGCGCAGCCGCTGCGCTGCGCTCGGCGTCCGCTGCCTGGAGGGCCGCGTCCAGCTCCCGCTCCAGTCCCCGCAGCGTCCCGTGCTCCTCGACGAACAAGCCGGTGGGCGCCTCGTCGCCAAGGAGCGGGAACAGCGCTCGCTCCTCGCGGTCGTTGTGGGCCCGGACCGCCCCGATGAGGAACTGGTGCACCGCGCGCGCGACTTCGAACTGGGCGCCGTGGTCCGCTCGCGCGCGGAGCCCACGCGCCGCCACCTCGAGACGGTCCAGCTGACCGAGCGCCTCCTGGTGCTCGGCCTCGAAGCGCTGGAACGGGTCGTCGCTCACGGCGTCACGACCCACCGCACTCCTTCACCGCGTCGCAGCCGGTCCAAACCGACATTGATCTCCACGAGCGGCAGGGTGCCGCTCACGATGGGCTCGAGCCGCAGGAACCCCGCTTCGACGAGGGCGATGATCTCCGGGTACTCCCCCGCCCCGCACCCCAGGCTCCCCACCACCTCCAGCTCGTAGTACATCAGCCTGGCCGCCGAGATCGAGGCCGGCTCGGCGGAATAGCCGATCACGCACAGCCGGCCGCCCCGCCGCAACAGCCCGAAGGCGAGGTCGATGGTCTTGGGACTGCCAACGGCCTCGAACGCCACGTCGGCCCCCCCGCCGGTGAGCTCGCGCACGCGCCGGTCGACCCGCTCGACGGTCTGCGGATTCACCGTGTGCAGCGCCCCGAGCGCCGTGGCCAGCTCGAGCCGCGCGTCGTTCAAGTCGATCGCCACGACCAGCGCGCCGGCCATCGCGGCGCACTGCACGACATTCAGGCCGACCCCACCACATCCCACCACAACCACCCGGTCCCCCGCCTGCACCCGGCCCCGGCGCTTCACGGCGTGATAGGGGGTGGATAACGCGTCCGCGATCACGCAGGCGAGCTCCAGCGGGATCGAGTCCGGCAGGCGCACGAGCTCTCGGGCCGGTACCACAACCAGCTCCGCGAACGCGCCGTCGATGTTGTTCCCCAGCATCGTGAGCGAATCGCACAGGTTCTCCCGCCCCAGCCGGCAGTAGCGACAGCGGCCGCAGGAGAGCACCGAGGGGATCAGTACCCGCTCGCCGACGGCGGCGCCGATCGCCCCGTCGCCCAATCCAGCCACCGTGCCCGCGGCCTCGTGTCCCAGGATGAGGGGCGGCGCCTTGAACGGCTTGACGCCGTGATCGAGGTAGTGAAGGTCGGTATGGCACAGCCCGCACGCCGCGACCCGGATGAGCGCTTCCCCGGGACCCGGCTCGGGGCTCGGGACCTCGGTCACGTCGAGCGCACGCCCGGGCCCGTGGTAAACGGCGGCCTTCATCCAGGTCTCCCGCCCGGCGTGCGCGTGTAGATCGTTTGGAACCGGAGCAGCGTGGCGAGCTCGCACGCGTCGCAGCCGGGCGCCAGATCGTCAGGGGTCACGGGATCCGCGCACACCTCGTAGCCCAGCTGTCGGTACAGCTCCATGGCCTCCTCGGCCCGGCGGGCGTCGGCGACGAACCGGCGCTCCCACCCCGCGGCGAAGCGGGCCGAATCGGGCCGGATCCGCTCGGCGAGCGGCTCCCAGGCGGTGTCCTCAGGACCCTGTCGCCGCATGCTCGAGGCCGCCCGGCGTCTCCCGCAGCTGCCGCAGGCGCCGCTGCCCGAGGACGGCGGCGCCCAGGGCGGGGACGAACTGCACCAGGTCGCCGGACGGCAGGTTGACGGCGGCGCCCAGCTGCTGGCCGATCACGTCGACCATCTTCTCGAAGCGCAGGATGCCGCCGACCAGGGTGAACTCCGGCTCCATGCGGACCCGTTTCAGGAGCTGCACCGCCCGGCCCACCAGCGACACGATCGCCCCGTGCATGATGTCGGCCGGGGCCGCTCCCTGCGACAGCTGGTTGATCACCTCCGACTCGGCGAACACCGCGCACACGCCCGAGATCGGGATCGCCGACTTCGAGGTCGCCACCAAGCGGCCGATCTCCTCGGTCGTGTAGCCCATGTAGCGGGCCGTCTTTTCCAGGAAGGCGCCGGTGCCGGCGGCGCACTTGTCGTTCAAGCGAAACGACTGCACCCGCGCGCGCGCATCCAGGCGGCTCGCCTTCATGGTGTGCCCGCCGACGTCGAGCACGGTGCGCGTGCCGGGGAAGAGCGCCGCCGCGCCCCGGGCGCCCGCCGTGAGA
The DNA here is from genome assembly GCA_964629425.1 of uncultured Gemmatimonadaceae bacterium. Taxonomy (GTDB): domain Bacteria; phylum Gemmatimonadota; class Gemmatimonadetes; order Gemmatimonadales; family GWC2-71-9; genus CAZVSO01. Next base: position 20,561 of record CAZVSO010000001.1, on the reverse strand, counting down.
TCGGTGACCCGCACGTCGCTGGCGGCGGCCTGGTGGCGCCCGAAGCCGGTGCCGACGACGTACGCGACGTCGCGCCGGACGAGGCCGGCTTCGGCCAGTGCCGCGTCCAGCGCGCGCTCCGCCGCCTCGCCCAGCTTGAAGCCGGTGGGCTGAAGCGCCCGGCCGAGGATGCGGTGATCGTCGGCGAGGACCACGGCCTTCGTGTAGGTGGACCCGACGTCGATCCCGGCGGTGTAGGTCACGGGGCGCTCCTCGTCGTCTGGGCCGGCGCGCGGCTCGCCAGGATGCGGTCGCGGGCGAACAGGGCGGCGCCCAGGGCGCCCATGAAGTGGGACTCGGGGCTCACGTTCACCGACAGCCCCAGCCGCTCGTTCAGCGCCGCGATCATCGCGACGTTGCGGGCGACGCCCCCGGTGAACGTCACCTCCGCCTCGATGCCCACCCGCCGCAGCAGGCCCACCGACCGGGCGGCGATGGACTGGTGCACGCCGAGGAGGATGTCGCCGATCTTCTTCCCTTTGCCGAGCCAGGACAGCACCTCGGATTCGGCGAACACGGTGCAGGTCGTGCTGATCTTCACCGGCCGCTCGCCCGTCATGGCCGTCGGGCCCAGCCGATCGAGGGGGATGTCGAGCGCGGTCGCGGCGGCACCGAGGAACCGCCCGGTGCCGGCAGCGCACTTGTCGTTCATGCAAAAGTCGAGGATCTCCCTGGCGGGGGAGACGCGGATCGCCTTGGTGTCCTGCCCACCCATGTCGAGCACCGTGCGCGTACCGGGGAACATGTGGGCGGCGCCACGCCCGTGGCAGCTGATCTCGGTCACCTGCGCCTTCCCGAAGGTGACCGTGTAGCGCCCGTAGCCCGTGCCCACCACGAACTCCACCTCTTCGTCGCGCAGCCCGGCGTCCCGCAGCGCCACCTCGAACGCCTGCTCCGCCGCGCGCCTGACGCTCGCGCCAGTCTCGGTGAGCGCCCGGCCCACGATGGCCCCGGCCTCGTCCACGATGATCGCCTTCGTCTGCGTGGAGCCCACATCTACCCCGGCTGCGTACGCCATCGCCGCGTCACTCCTCTGGCGGCCAGCGGCCGACCGCGGCCGTCTGCCGCCGACGGGTCGCCAAGCCCTCGAAAAAGGCGTCCACCCGGTTCTTCAGCTGCGCCTCGGCAACCACGCGCCGATCCATCATGTCGGACTCGAGGAACAGCGTCGCCACATCGCGCACCGCCAAGAGCGCGCGCCGGCTGTCGGCGAGGCCGGTGGAGACCGTGCGGCAGCTCTTGATCGGGTGATAGACGACGCCGTCCGCGGCGTAGTGGTCGAGCATCTCCAGCAGGATCGGTGTCTGGAAGAACATGCTGTCCATCGCGTCGCGCACCCCGAGCAGGACGCCCTCGGCGAGGCTGTCGAGCGGCCGGGAGAGGTCGTATTCGAAGCCCACGTTCGCGCCGCCGGACGCGAACCACAGGTAGGTGGAGGCGACGAAGACGCCGCCCCACTCCGTGAACAGCTCGTTGAAGCGGCGGAAGATAGGATAGCAGGGCACCCCCACGAAGATCAGACGGTACCGCTCCTCGGTGAGCGTGCCGATGCCGCGCGCGGCCTTGTACGCGAGCTCCTCCTCCAGGTCCCGGAAGAACGCCGCGCCCGCCGCCGTCCCGCGGAAGCCGTTGCAGACGCCCAGATAGATGGTGCCGTCGACCAGGGCGTTGAACACTCCGGGGCGGCTGCGGTTGAGCTCGAGCGCTCGCTTCCAGCCCCGGCTCATCGCGTTGGTGTGGCCCAGCGTCTCGCGCAGCCGATCCACGTCGAACCGCGCGCCGCTGACCCGCTCGCACAAAGCGATCAACTCGTCCAGCTGCGCCCGGACGTACCGGCGATCGTTCTCGAAGTCCGCGTCGCCGGGGCGGCTGCGGGCGCCGGCGGCGCGCGTGCCTGGCACGTCCAAGGTGAACGTCGGCACGCCGTGCAGGCGCTCCCAGATCTCGGCCCACTTGATGTAGGTGTTGCACGCGTTCGTGTTCACGGCGATCACCGGCTTGGGGATGCGACCCATGGGGTGCGCGCCCCGCCGCAACTGGACCGCCACGTCGGCTTTCACGTAGCCGCAGATGTCCGGCGAGTACCCGTAGTCCTCGGCCTCGTCCAGGTACTCGTGCGCGACGCGCCGCACCGCCGTCTGCAGCGAGTTGATCTCCGGGAAGACGATGGGGAAGTCGAACACGCGCAGCAGCTCCGCGAGGCTCCCCATCACGAACACGTAGGCGGCTCCGCGCCCCTGCTCCGCCGCCTCCGTCAGCTCGTCGAACCAGGCGCGGAACAGCCGCGCGCCGTCCGCGTTGCCCCGCCCGACGATCGTGTCGTCCGCCACCGTCTCCGGCATCGCCGTCCTCAGTCGAACAACAGGTTCTCGACGAACGTCTCGAGCTGGATTTCGAGCTGCTCGTAGCTGGTCATGTTCTCCTCGAACTCGGCCACGAAGTACGGAATCCCCTCCCGGTCCAGCGCCCGCGTGTACGCCACCTGCTCCTCCAGACCGGGCTCGCACATCTTGGCCGCCATCAGGATCGCGGCCTGCGCCCCCGCCGCCCGGATGCGACCGAGCAGCATGCCGTCCTTCGGCTTGCGCAGGTCGTGCTGGACGGGGGAATGCGCCGAGCGCTCGAGGTACGCCTCGGCCAGGCTCGCCAGCGGATCCCCGGCGAGCGGCACGTCCGCCACCAGCCAGCGGAGCCCGATCAGGAGGTCGTCGTCCACCACGTAGCAGGAGCGGCCGATGGCCTGGATGAGATCGAGCGGCGGCTGCTCGCAGAAGCCGCCCTCGAGCACGACGGGGATCTTGTCCTGGCGGCGCACCACCCGGGCGCCCAGCAGCGGGAGCACCGCTTCGAGGAGGGCGTTGTGCTCTTCGCGCGGGATGAATCCGCCCACGGCCATCAGCACGTACGCCTCGTCGGCCGGCACGAGCCAGGGGGTCTCGCGCCGCAGCGCGTACAGCTCCCGGAGCAGCGCCCGATTGCGGTTGAACACGCCGAGCGAGCCGCGAAGCGCGTCGTCGGTGATGGGCCGGCCGGCCACGGCCTCGAGGTCGTGGCGCAGCCGGTCGTACTCGCCCCGGAGGTAGCCAGCGGCGTGGGCCGAGTTGGCGTTCTGCGGCAGGTAGAGGATCTGGCAGGGGTAGGGGAAGTTGCGCCCCCACACGGCCGCCAGGTTCCGCGCCGCGTCGCAGATGGGATGGGTGACGAACGCGTCGAGCTCGACGCGGCCGCTCAGCGCGAGCTCGAGCGACGTCTTGATGATCGAGCAGAGATACGAGCCGAAGCGCGAGTCGGCCTGCGCCGGCTCGATCGGCGCACCCCGGATCTTGAGCGGCAACAACCCGCCGGCGTGCGCGATCTCCTCGGGGAAGTAGACCTGGAAGTGGCCCACCACCTTCCCGCCGGCCTCCCGCCAGCGGCGCACGGTGGGGAACGCCGGGTCCTCCACCAGCTCGCGGCACGCGCCGAGCATCCCGTCCAAGGGGCGGTCCCGCCATTCGGGAAAGACGACCACCGTCACCGATGCCCCCAGACCGGAGCGCGCTTCTCGACGAACGCCCGGAGCCCTTCGACCGCGTCCCCAGTGGCCATCCCCTCGCGCAGGTAGAGGCCGGTGACGAGCTGCAGCGCCGCCGCCCTCCCCTCCCCTGGGCCGCGCAGCGCCCGCTTGGCGAGCCGCAGCGCGGCCGCGCTGTGGCAGGCGATGCGCGCCGCGACGTCCAGCGCCGCCGGCACCACGGCGGCGTCGGGCACCACCCGCCAGACCAGCCCGACCCGGTGCGCCTCCGTGGCGCTGAGTGGGTCGCCCGTGTAGACCAGGGCGGCCGCGGCCTGCGGCCCGGCCAGCGCCGGCAGCAGCGCGCAGGCCGCCGGCGGCAGGACCCCGAGCAGGATCTCCGGCTGGCCCAGCACCGCGCCCTCGCCCGCGACCACGAGGTCCGCAGCCTGGACCAGCTCGAACCCGCCCCCGAGACAGCGGCCCTGCACCGCGGCGACAACGGGGAGCGGGAAGGCAGCGAGCGCCGCGACCGTAGCGACGAACTCCGGGATCATCGCCTCACAGTGGCCCGGCAGGTGCTCCCCCACGTCGGCACCGGCTGAGAAGTGCTTCCCGGCCGCCGACAGCACGAGCACCCGGAGCGTCGGGGCGTCGCCCGCGCGCGCCAGAGCCTGACGCAGCTCCCCCAGCGCGGCCCGCGTCAGGATGTTGAGAGGCGGGTAGCTCAGCTCGAGCCGTGCCACGCCACCCTCGACCGTCGCCGTCACTCCCATGTCGGCCTCACATCGCCACGGCGCCGAGCAGCTGGCCGCCGTCGATGGGCAGCACGGCGCCCGTGATGAACGCCGCCCCGTCTCCGCAGAGGAAACGCACCGCGCTGGCGACCTCGGCCGGCCGGCCCGCGCGCCCCAGCGGGGTCCGCGCCAGCGTCGCCGCCCGCACCCGCTCGGGGAGGTCCGCCGTCATCGGCGTGTCCACCAGACCGGGGGCCACCACATTGACGGTGACGCCGTCGCGCGCCAGCTCCAGCGCGAGGGTGCGGGCGAGCCCGACGAGCCCGGCCTTGGACGCCGCGTAATTCGCCTGGCCGAAGCGGCCGCGCAGCCCGTTGATCGAGCTCACGAACACGAGGCGGCCCGCTGGTGAGCGGCGGAGATGGGGCGCTGCGGCCCGGGCCGTGTGGAACGCGCCGGTCAGATTCACCGCGAGTACGGTGGCCCAGTCGTGGTCGGACATCTTCCAGGTCACCCCGTCGCGGGTGATGCCGGCGGCGCAGATCACCCAGTCCACTCCGCCGCGCTCGGCCGCCACCGCCTCGACCGCCTCCCGCACGGTGCGGTCATTTGCCACGTCCGTCTCGAACGCGCGTCCGGCGGGTCCGGCGCCGAACGGAAAGGCGAGGTCCAGCACCGCGACCCACGCGTCCTCCGCGAGCGCCTCCACGATGGCGCGCCCGATGCCCCGACCGCCCCCCGTCACGACAGCGGTGCGCCGCATGCCCCGCAGAACCGGTGCGCGCCGGGCAGGTCCTGCGCGCCGCAGGCGCCGCAGGTCCGCAGCGGCGCGCCCCAGGGAGCCTCCGACGACTCGCCGCGGGCGGCGCGGTCCCGGAACAGCGCGTAGCGCGGTGCCCGCTTCTCGACGAAGGCCCGCACCCCCTCGACCGGCTCCCAGCAGGCGAAGTGCAGCGCCAGCCAGTCCTGCGCATGACGGACCGTCGCCTGCCACACGAAGTCCTTCAGCACGTTCGCCTGCTGCTTGGTGTAGCGCGTGCACTCCGGAAACGACGCCAGCAGCCGGCGGGCGAGATCGCTCACGAACTCGTCGAGGCGGCTCAGGTCCGTCCGGTAGCCGTCCTCGCCGCGCTCCGCCTTGCGGATCTCCTCGGGCGAGGCCTCCTCGAGCCACTGCTCCCCGCGGCGCACCGACGGCACCACCCAGTTCACCAGCCCCCAGGCTTGCGCCTGCGGCGCCGGGACGGGCTCGTTCAACAGCAGGATCTGGCGCGCGCGCTTGTCGCCCACGACCAGCGGCAGCCACTGCGTCGCCCCCCCGCAGGCCACCGAGCCCACGTGGGTGCCGACCTGCTTCAGGTAGGCATGCTGGGCCATCACCGACAGGTCGCAGGCGAGCTGGGTCTCGTTCCCGCCGCCGACCGCCATCCCGTTGATCCGCGCGACGACGGGCTTCCCGGTGTTGAGGATGCTCTCGATGTAGGCGCGGAACAGCGCCATGTACTTCCAATAGTCGCGCGGCTTCGGCACGTAGCGCGTGGCGTACTCCTTCACGTCGCCGCCGGTGCAGAACGCGCGGTCCCCGGCCCCGGTGAGGACGATGACGCCGACCGCGTCGTCGAAGGTGGCGTCGCGAAACGCGGTGGCCAGCTCCTCCAGCGCCTCCGTCGAGTAGGCGTTGTAGCGCTGCGGCCGGTTCAGCGTGATGCGCGCGACGCCGTCACTCTTGTCGTAGAGCACCTCCCGGAACCCGAGGGACGCGGCGTCCCGGGGAGCGATGGCGTTCGTGCGGGGAGTGGTCAGGTCCGTCGTCATGGAATCACCTGCACGTGAGCCCGCCCACCAGGTGCTCGGCGAACTGCGCCCCCAGGGCGGGCGGGTGGACGCTGCCCTCGGGACGGTACCAGCGCGCGATCCAGTTGATCGCGCCGAGAATGGCGAACGCGGCGATCTTGGGGTTCACCGGGCGGAACTCGCCATCCGCGATCCCCTGCGCGATGATGCTGCGCAGGGCGCGCTCGTAGCGGTCGCGCGCCGCGATGATCTCCGCCTGGTGCGCGGGGTCGAGCGCGGACACCTCGAAGGCGAGCGTCGAGCCCTCGAGCGTCTCCGTCATCACGCGCACGTGCTCCCGGATGACGTGCGCCAGCCGCTCCCCCGCGGTGGCATGGCGTGCCCGGGCGTCCGCCACCCGGGCGTGCACGTCGGCCAGGCCTTCCCGGTGGCAGGCGTAGAGGATCGCTTCCTTGTCGGGGAAGTAGTGGTACAGCGCCGTGCTGCGCACCCCGAGACCATCGGCGATGTCCTCGAGCGTGGTGGCGTGGTAGCCCTTGTCGCGGAACGCGCGCAGCGCCGCGTGCAGGATCTCCTCGCGCCGGCGGCGGCGCTTTTCCCGCACGTGCGGGGAGACGGGAGAGCGGGCTGCTGCGACGCGAGACATCGGCGCCTGCTCCGGAAGTGAACTGACGTTAGAAAATTGAACTTCTGGTAAACGCCGTCAATGGTGCCGGCGCCGCTGTGAAGGGTTCTTCGCGCGCGATTCACACGGCCTTCACTTTGCCCCTGCGTACAGTCCACGTGGGCCCGCGAGTCGACCGCGGCCGCCCTGAGGGGAGGGAGCGATGACGAGCATTCAGATCTGGCTGTCGGAGACGGAGGCCGCCAACACGCAGCGGGAGCTCGAGCGCGCGGTCTGGGAGCAGCTCACGTGGGAGCCGTGCCTCGACCCCCAGGGGATTCTGCTCGACGTGACCGACTACGTGGCCACCCTTCGCGGCACCGTGCGGAGCTACCCGGAACGGCTCGCGTTCGAGCGCGCCGCGCGGCGCGTACCCGGGATTCAGGCGGTGGTCAATGAGACGACCGTCGTGCTGCCCCCGGCGGACGAGCGGACCGACGCGCAGTTGGGCCGGGCGGTCGCGCACGCGCTCGCGTGGGACGTCTTCGTGCCCCGCGACCGGGTCGCGGCGCGGGTGGCGAACGGCGGCGTAACGCTCGAGGGTGCGGTCGAGCGGCCCGCGGAGCGGACGGCCGCCGAGGAAGTGATCCAGCGCGTCCGGGGCGTCCGGGCGGTGAGCAATCGCATCACGGTCGAGGCAGGCGCCGCGCCGCCCGACGAGAGCGTCCGGGGTCGCGTGGAAGCCGCGCTGCGCCACGAGGCGCAGACGCACGGCCGGCACATCCGGGTCGAGGTGCGGCGCGAGACGGTGGTCCTCCGCGGGCACGTCCGCTCGCTGGCGGAGCGGCTGGAGGTCGAGCGGGCGGCCGAGGCCATCCCGGGAGTGTCGCGCATCCAGGACGAGCTGACGGTCCAGCGCTAGGCCGGGTGAACCGGTCGTCGCCAGAGCTCACCGGCATTTCACGCGACGTCGAGGAGATACGCGAGGCCTGAGCTACACCTCCACCACCCCGATGTAGGGGAGCGCCCGAAACCGATCCTCATGGTCCAGGCCGTAGCCCACCACCCAGCGGTCGGGCAGGTCGAATCCCACGTAGTCGAGCGGCACCTCGACCTCGAGCCGGTCGGGCTTGCGCGTCAGCACGCAGGTCTTGAGCGACGCCGGCCCCCGCGCCCCGAGCGTGGCCACGAGATACGCCAGGGTGTGGCCGCTGTCCACGATGTCCTCCACCACGAGCACGTGCCGCCCGGCGACGGGGACCCGCAGGTCCATCACCAGCCGCACGGCGCCCGTCGGCACCGCGCCACGCTCGTAGTGCGCCAGCGCGATGAAATCCACGCGGCACGGGACCGAGAGCCGCCGGCTCAGGTCCGCCACGAACATGAACGCGCCGCGCAGCACGCCCACGAGGAGGATCTCGCCGGCCCCCGCGTAGTCGCGGGAAATCTGGCGGGCGAGCTGCTCCACCCGCTCGCCGATGGCGGACTCCGGAATGAGGACAGGGGGAAGCTCGGGGCGCGGTGTCATGGGCCGGTACGGTAACGGCAGCCCCGGCCTCCGTCCAGAGTGAACCGTTCTTCAGCCTGAATTCCACGAAGCACCACGCCCGACGGGCGAGAATCAGCAGGCGCGGCGACTGCGTTCCGCCGCAGCCGAGGAGAGTGACGCATGCGATCCTACGTTCGTCCTGGAGCCATCGCCCTGGCCGCCATCCTGGGGGCGTGCGCCTCCACCCCGGCACCGGTTCCCGTCGAGGGCCCGGCGTCCGACCTCACTCCGCTCGTCGGGGAGTGGGTGGGCGAGTACAGCAGCGCCGCCACTGGCCGCAGCGGGAGCATCTCGTTCACCCTCACGGCGCGGGGCGACACCGCCTACGGTGACGTCGTGATGATTCCGGTCGGGTGGGGCCGGCAGCTCAGGCCCTGGCCCGAGGGCGACCCGGGCGGACCACCGCGCGTCCAGCCGCAAGTGCTGACCATCAGCTTCGTGCACGTCGAGGGCGACCGCGTGTCCGGGATGCTCGCGCCCTACGCCGACCCCGAGACCGGGACGAGGCTCGTGACTCGATTCGACGGACGAGTGCGGGCCGACACGGTCGCGGGCAGCTTCACGACCTGGGTGGAGCGGACCTCCGGTACCCAGATGGGTGGCTGGCGGGTGGTGCGCCGGAGGTAGGGCACTTCAGATCTTCGCCGTCGCCACCGCCCCCACGATGTCGGTTTGCGACAGGACGCCGACCAGCCGGCCCCCCTGCTCCACGAACAGCCGGTGCACCTCGAGGTACAGCATCTGGCGCGCGGCGTCGGTGACGTCCGCCTCCGCGTCGATGGTCAAAGACCGCGTGGTCATTATCTCGCTGACCCGGGTCTCCTCGAACACCCGCTCCCGCTCCGCGGGACCGGCGGCCTCCGCCGTGGCGGCCAACACGTCGCTGGTCGAAAGCACCCCGATGAGCCGCCCCTGTGGGTCCACGACCGGCAGCGCCGAGACATGGGCATCGGCGAGCGTAGTCACCGCATCGGCCACCGTCTCGTCCGGCCGAACGGTCTTGAGGTCGGTCTTCATGAGCTCAGCGACTCGCATAGGGCTCCCTCCTCCTCGTCGTGTGGCGCTTGCGGCCGGGCCGGGCGGCCCGATCATGGCGCGCGGGGTACACCGGAACCACCAGCAGCGCCGTCGGTAGCGCCGCCAGCAACCGCTCGGTCACACTCCCCACCAGCAGGCGGTCCACCCAGCCCTTGCCGTGCGACCCCATCACGATCACGTCCGCCCCCCAGGAGGCCGCCTCGGCCGCGATCTCCTCGGCCGCCGGCCCCTGCCGCACCACCGGCTCCGCGCCGCCGACCCCAGGCTCCGCCTCCACCAGGCGACGCAGGATCTTCGCAGCGGTCCGAGCATGCGCCTCCGGATCCGCGCTACGCGCCGCGCCCGCCGGAGACCGAGTTGGCTCGACCACGTGCAGCACCCGCAGCCGGGCCCCAAGCCGATCCGCCAGGCGCCGCGCCGCCTGCAGCGTAGGCCGCGAAGCGTACGACAAGTCCACGGCGACCAGCACCCGGCTCATGGGCCGGTCGGTGGGACCGGTGACGAGCACTGGGACATCCAGCGTCCGCACCAGGTACTGCGCCGTGCTTCCACCGAGCCCGCGGGCCACGGCACCGTGGGGCTTTCCTCCGAGGACCACGAGCTCCGCGTTCACGCGCCGTGCGGCGTCGGCCAGGATGACCCCCGCCCGCCCGACCAGGACCTCGAGACGCTCGAGCACCGCCGGCGGAACGTGACCGTTCAGGAGGCTCCCTAGCTCGCGCCGGGCCTCCTGCCACACCTCGGGCGCCGGCGGCCGCCCAGGGACGACGATCCGCGCGGGGCCGGTGCGGGGAACGGCGTGGATCAGCTGGCACGGGACGCCCGCCGCTGCGGCGATCCGGTACGCTACCGCCGCCGCTCGCCCCGACGCGGGGGAGTTGTCGACCCCTGCCACGATCGCCCTGTGAGACATGAGCGCACACTCGCTCGTTCGAGCTTGCGGCAAGTTCATGCTGATCGTCTGAAAAACGGCTGAAGGGAAGCGGAACGAATCCTCAGGAGGCTGGGCGAGGCCCCGCCGCCGGGCGCGAGGCGTTCCACAGCCACCCCGCCACGAGGGCGAGCATGATGAGACGCAGCGCGGTGGTCCCCACGCTCCCGCCCCCCACCCGCGTGGCGACGACCACAGAGGTAAACCAGTAGTACAGGCCCGCCGCTGCGGCCGCGAGGGATCGGAGGGCGCGGGCCCACGTCGGTTTCCACATGAGAACGACCACCGCCGTGACCAGGTAGCTCGCCGCGGCCCAGGCGACGACCCGCAGGTACACCCCTCCGGCGGACGCAAGGGGCCCGTTGGTTGCAGTAGAGTAGCCCACGACGAAGCCGGGGAACGCGGCTGCGAACACACCATAGGGAGTAGCGAGCCAGGCGGCCGACCGACGCGCCGGCCCCAGCGCGACCGCGATGGACTTCCGGGGCGCGACGTCGAGACACCCGCTCGCGCACAGCGTGCAGGGCGTACAGTGAGGATTCCCGATCGCTACAAGCGGCGCCTGGCCGTAGAGGCGCTCGACCGGCAGCACCGGGCACATCGCGTTGCAGAACCCAGCCTTGGCGTCGAACACCGCGCCCAGCGCGAGCGCGGCGAGAGCAACGGCCACGATGGTCACAGCGAGCGCGGGCCCGTCCGTGTTGAACACGACCCGGCGCGCCGGCACCAGGACGGCGAGCAGCAGGATGCCCGCCGTCGTGGCGCGGGCCAGGAACGTGCGGGTGGGGATCTGTCGGGGTCCGAAGCGGTTGAGCGCCATGTTGAAGGCCGCCAGCGGGCACACGTTGCGCCACAGCGCCGGGCTGATGAGGAGCGAGGCGGGGACGAGCGGGATCACGATGTCCCAGAGAACGCCCAGCGCCACCTGTGGAACCCAGAGGAGGGCGGCCACGAGGCCGAGTGTGGCCGCCACGGCCAGTGCCCGCGCCGCACGCCACAGCCCCACGTTGCTGATGGCTGCCGTCGCTCGCATGTTCAGGTGAACAGGTTGTCCAGCGCCATCATCACGGCGAACCCCGCGATGAAGCCGATCGTGGCGACGTCGATGTTGCCGCTACGCTCGGTCTCCGGGATCAGCTCCTCCACCACGACGTAGAGCATGGCCCCGGCGGCGAGCGCCATGCCGTAGGGCAGGAGTCCGGCCATCCGCGTCACCACGGCGGCGCCTAGGACGGCCGCAAACGGCTCGACGACCGCGGTCAGCTGCCCGTACCACAGCGCTTTCCACCGGCCCATGCCGTCGCGCCGCAGCGGCAGCGCCACTGCCAGGCCCTCGGGCAAGTTCTGCAGGCCGATGCCGAGCGCCAGGGCCGTGGCGACCCCGACGTCCCCCGCGCCGTAGGCCACCCCAACGGCCAGCCCTTCCGGGAAGTTGTGCAGCGTGATCGCCATCATGAGCAGCGCCGAGCGGCGCCAGGCCCGTGCCGGCCCCTCGCGCCGCGCCTCGTCGGGGAACTCCGGATGGAGATGCGGGAGAAGCTGATCCAGGAAGTAGAGCATGGCGGCGCCGGCGACCAGCCCCGCCACGGCCCGCCACACCCCACCGCGCGCGATGGCGGGCACCAGGAGCGACCAGCAGGAGGCCGCGACCATCACGCCCGCGGCCACGCCCATCGCCGCGTCCATGAAGCGGCGCGGCACCTGGCGCAGGAACAGCACGGGCACCGAGCCCGCGGCCGTGAGGAACCAGGTGCCGAGCGCGGCCAGGCCACCCTGGGCGACGGGCGAGAGCGCGGCGAACCAACCCGTCATCGCCGGAGGTGCGTGCCGGTCTGCGTCACGCTTCTTCCAAGACGTCCCGTACCCACCCGAGAGCGCTCATCATGTTCGGGAACCCGATGGTGGGACACGAGAGGAGAGCCACGTGCTCGATGGCGGCGGGCTCCACGCCCTGCGCGCGCGCCTTCCTGGCGTGGGCGTGCGTGGCGCCTTCCATCCGCGCGCCGACCGAGATAGCGAGTTTCACGAGCGCCACCTCCCGCGGCGACAAGGGCCCCGCGCGGCGAATCTGTTCGCCCAGCCGCTCGTAGGCCTCGACGACCTCCGGAAACCTCCGCGCGAACTCGCGAAAGGACTCCGGCGGTTGGACGGCCCGTGCAGCATCCGGTTCAGTCATGTCGTCCTCCCAGCAGTGGTGGCGCCGCGGTGCCGGAAGTCCGCTTGTCGAACTCCCCGCGCACCCCGCACTGCGCCCGTGAGCTCCAACTCGGCGGCTTGCACGTACGCCCCGACGAGACGCGTCGCACACAGCGTCAGGAGAGCAGCGCGATCCGCTGCACGAGGGGATGTCGACGGTGACGTGCACCCGGACGTGGATTAGCTACTCCTCCCCGGCCACCACTACGCACTGCCCCTCGCATCCCGGTCGGCCGCCCTCCCCCGGGCGGAGCGAGCATTCGCCCAGCCCAACTCGCTCGCTCCCCGGGGTCACGAACACCCGCACCTGCGCCTCCACGGCGTGCACGGGGCAGAGCACCCGGAGCGCGAGGGGAATCGGCGTCCCCTTTTCGTCGAACTGCCTCGCCACCTCGGCGGCGCGCACGTTGAGCATGCGGCGTACGACGACGTGCATCCACACCAGGCAGACCAGCGACAGCGCGAACAGGAGCATCCAGTTGGTGGTCCAGATTCCCGTCCACTGGAGCAGGTAGCCGAACAGGATGGGGCCGGCGAAGCCGCCCAGCCCACCGATCACGCCCACGACCCCACCCACCGTGCCGACGTCCCGGGGGAAGTAGGTCGGGATGTGCTTGAAGACCGCAGCCATCCCGATCCCCAGGGCGGCGGCGAGGACGAAGACCAGCCCGGTGAACACCCCCATGTTGGCCTGGAAGTACACGCGGGTGACGCCGCGGGCCAGCAGCTGGCGCTTGGCCACCACGTCACCGGGCCGCACCACCGACTCCTGCCACGACGCCGTGGTCGGCAACACGAGCATGCCCTCCTCCCGCGGGCTTCCGGGTTCCCGCCGGCGGAGCGGATAGCGGGTGCCGCCCACGTCGACGGCGTCCTCCGATACCGCGGTGACCTGCCCCGCGCGCGCGGCCATCACGCCCTGCCCGGGCGAGTGGATGTCCATCCGCGGCACCGCGAGCAGCAGGCACACGGCGGTCGCACCGCCGAGCACCCAGTACATCACGGCGCGCGCCCCGAACCGGTCCGACATCCAGCCCCCCAACGCCCGGAACAGGCCCGACGGCAGGGAGAAGAGCGACGAGAGCAGCCCCGCGGCGACCACGCTCAGCGCGTACACGTTCACGTAATAAGGGATGAGCCACTGGGCGAGGGCGACGAACCCACCGAACACGAGGAAGTAGTACAGCCCGAACCGCCACACCCGGACCGACCGCAGCGGCTCCAGCCGCTCGAGCACCGTGCGCTGGACCGCCTCGGCAGGCTTCCTCGGATACGTGAACAGCCAGAAGAGCACCGCCGTCACCACCAGCGCGCCGGCGTACACTCGTGGGAGCATGCGCCACCGGTCCAGCTCCGTGCCCCCGCGGGTCAGCACGGCGAGCAGCTGAGGCGACACGATCGCCGTCAGCGCCGCGCCCGTGTTTCCCACACCGAACAGCCCGAGTGCCGTGCCTTGCTGGTTCGGCGGGAACCAGACTGACGTGTAGGCGATGCCCACGGCAAAAGACGCTCCGGCGAGCCCGAACCCGAGGCCTCCCAGCATGAAGCCCCAGAAGTCGCCGGCGAAGCTGGTCAGGTACGCCGCCAGGGCGGCGAGCAGCATGATCGCCACAAAGACGGGGCGGCCGCCGTAGCGATCCGTGAGCATCCCGGCCGGCAGGCGGAACAGCGAGCCCGTCAGCACCGGTATGCCGATGAGCCACCCCATTTGGGCCTTGGTGAAGGCGAACACCTGCTGGTCGACCAGGAAGGTCACCAGCACCCCGTACATCATCCACACGGCGAAGCAGACCATGAACGCCGCCGTGTTGGCCGCGAGGACGCTGATGGCTTTCGCCCGCGTGGTCATGGCGCGGGCTCGTCTCCGGTCATTGCCGCCCCCAGGCCTGGCGCGGGCGCCGGTTCCAGATGACCACTTGATACGGCCGCCACAGGTAGGTGATCGGCACGGTCACGAGATGCACCAGCCGCGTGAACGGGAACAGCAGGACGACGAAGAACCCGCCCAGCATGTGCAGCTTCACCACCGCGGGGAGAGCGGTCACGGACTGGATCTCGGGCTGCAGCTTGGCGAGCGAGACCAGCCACGGGACCGCGGTATGGAGGTACCAGTCCGAGCCCCAGCGGTACACCAGCGCCACCCAGAAGCCCAGGGTGACCTGCAGGAGAAGAACGGCGAGGAGCACCCAGTCCATGGTCGTGGTGACCGGGGCGAGGCGGGGGCTCCCCAGGCGGCGCACGATCAAGACCGCAAGCCCGGCCCCCGCCCACACCGCGAGGGCCAGCCCCGTCACCTCCAGCACGTAGAGCCGCACCGGCTTGGTGATCAGCGCCGCCCAGGCGTCGGGGAACAGGAGCGGAAGCAGGTGGGCCAGCAAAATGATCAAGATGCCATAGTGCCAGGCCACCGAGCCCCAGAACAGCGCCCGGTTTTCCAGGAACTGTGAGGATTGGCTCGAATACGAGAAGCGATCGCGCCGGTAGCGATAGATCCCGACCAGGACGGCCAGGACGACGGCGACGTAGGGAAAGGCCACGAAGAGCACGCTATCCATGGTGACGCCCTCCCCCGATTAGGACTCGATCACGGCCGGCGACGGAGCGACGGGGATCCGCTGCAACACGAGCCGCAACGCCTCGAGCAGCGCGCGGTAGGGTCCATCCCGTTCCGCACCCTGTTCGGCCGGCGGCGACTCGTCGCAGTAGGGTCCCACCGGTTCCGCGCCCTGCTCGGCCGGCGGCGACTCGTCCTGGTCATAGCCGGCGGAGCGGGCTCGGCCCGTCATGCGATCCAGGGCGGGCAGCAGGGCCTCGTGCACGAGCTCCGCCACCGCGGTGGGGTCGGTCTGCGCGCCGGCGAACCGCAGCACGAGCGCCAGGTGGTCTGGGAGCTCCCGGCCGCTGTCGAGGCCCGCCGCCTTGTAGCGCTGCTTGAGCTCGACCAGGAAGACGCTGCGCTTGTACGTCTCCCCGAACAGGTGGTAGCCCACGTACGGATGGCAGCTGGCGTCGAGGTCGAATGTGGCGCTGTAGACCTCTTCCACGCGTTCCGGTGGCGTGTTCTCGACAAACGCGCGAAACCGGGCGAGCAGCGCGGCGGCCTCGGTATCCTCCTGCGACGCCAGGGCCTCGCACGCCCGCGCAGCCTCCCGGACGCCCGGGCCGGGATACTCCAGCAACTCGGCGAACAGGCGGAACATGGTCACCACCTCCGCTCGGCGGGCTGCCGCGAGCCGAATCCCGCCTCGCGCTTGTGGGTGTAGGGATCCAGCGTCCCCTCGATCGCCATCTCGCGCGCGAGCGGCGGGATGACGAAGCGCTCCTCGAACGTCGGCAGCGAGGTCAGGCGGAAAATGGCCTCGGCCTCCTCCGCGTTGGTGTCGCCCACGCCCAGGGCGAGCTGCGCCTCCGCCGCGGACACGTCCTTCACCGTCTGGGCGCGCATGAAGATGCGCACCGCGATGAGCTTGCGGTA
Organism: uncultured Gemmatimonadaceae bacterium; assembly: GCA_964629425.1. GTDB lineage: Bacteria > Gemmatimonadota > Gemmatimonadetes > Gemmatimonadales > GWC2-71-9 > CAZVSO01. The sequence continues at coordinate 4,705 of CAZVSO010000001.1, read as the reverse complement.
CACGGCCGCGACCATCTCTTCGTTTCCCGCCGCGAACAGGTTAGCCATGTAACGCAGCGGCATCCGCGCCCGCTCGAGCGAGCTGAGGAGCGGGGCGAGCCCGCCGTCACCCGCACCCGCGACATCGTAGCGCCCGTCCTTCGTGACGGCGAGCACAGGCAACATCGGCGGCACGTAGAACAGCATCGGCAGGGTACGGAACTCGGGATGAAGCGGCAGCGCGAGATTCCACTTCTTGACGAACTTGTACACGGGCGACTGCTGCGCCGAGTCGATCATCGCGTCGGAGAGACCGTTCGCTTTGGCCGCGGCGATCACCTGCGGGTCGAAGGGGTCCTGGATGATGGCCCGCTGGGCGTCCACGAGCCGGGCGTCGGCGGCCTTAGCGGTCTCTTCAAGCCGGTCGGCGTCGTACAGCAGGATGCCCAAGTAGCGGATGCGCCCCACGCAGGAGTGGAAGCAGGCCGGCGCCTGGCCGCTCTCCAGGCGCGGGAAGCAGAGGATGCACTTCTCCGACTTCCCGGTCGTCCAGTTGTAGTAGACCTTCTTGTACGGGCAGCCGGAGATGCACATCCGCCAGGCGCGGCACTTCTCTTGGCTGACGAGCACGATGCCGTCCTCACCGCGCTTGTAGATGGCGCCGGCCGGGCAGGCCGCGACGCAGCCGGGATTCAGGCAGTGGTTGCAAATGCGCGGCAGGTAGAAGAACGCCACCCGCTCCAGCTCGTTCATCTGCTCCCGCTCAGCCACGCTCAGGCCCTCCAGGTTCGGGTCGTTGCGGGCGTAGACAGGTGAGCCACCCAGGTCGTCGTCCCAGTTGGGCCCGGCCTCGATCTCCATGTGCTTGCCGGAGATCATCGAGATGGCGCGCGCGGTCGGCTGGTCGTCGCCCTCGGGAGCGGTGAAAAGATTCTTGTAGTCGTACGTCCACGGCTCGTAGTAGTCGTCGACCGTGGGCAAGTACGGGTTGTGGAAGATGTTGGCCAGGCCGCCCAAGCGGCCGTGCAGCTTGAGGCGCAGCTCGTCCCCCTGCTGCTCCCAGCCGCCCTTGTACTTCTCCTGGTCCTCCCACAGCGTGGGATACCCGGTGCCGGGCTTGGTCTCCACGTTGTTCCACCACATGTACTCAGTGCCCTTGCGGTCGGTCCAGATGTTCTTGCACGACACGCTGCAGGTGTGGCACCCGATGCACTTGTCCAGGTGGAAGACCATTGACACTTGCGCGCGGATGTTCATGTCGTTCTCCTGTGAGCCATCAGCTGACTGCTGAGGGCTGACGGCTGACGGCTCCTATTCACCATTCCAGCTTTTCCAGCTTGCGTACTACCGCGTAGGTGTCGCGCGTGAAGACGCCGATCGGCCCCCAGTAGTTGAAGCCGTAGGTGAACTGGGCGTAGCCGCCCGCCAATTCCACCGGGTTGATGCGCGTACGGGTCAGGCTGTTGTGTCCGCCGGCGCGCTTCCCGCCCCGCACCTGCGACTTGGGGATGTAGATGGTCCGCTCGACCGCGTGGTAGTAGAGGCACGTCCCCGGCTGGACCCGGGCGCTGACGGCGACGCGGGTCACCACCACCCCGTTGTCGTTGTAGACCTCCACCCAGTCGTTGTCCTGCAGCCCGATCTTTTCCGCCTCCTTGTCGTTGATCCAGATCGGATCCATGCCGCGCGACAAGGTGAGCATGCGGAGGTTGTCCTTATACGTCGAGTGAATGTTCCACTTGCCGTGCGGCGTGATGTAGTTGAGCACGAGGCACTGATCGTCCACCTGGCTCCGCACGATGTCGCGCGTCTTCCGGGGGTCGAGCTTGGGCTTGTAGGTCGGCAGGTGCTCCCCGAAATCCAGGTAGTACGGATGGTCGATGTAGAGGTGCTGGCGTCCGGCCAGGGTGCGCCAGGGGACGAGCCGCTCCACGTTGAGACACCACGCGGCGTACGGCCGCCCGTTATTCGTGATCCCCGTCCAGCAGGGGCTGTTGAGGGTGCGGCGCACCTGGCGGGTGAGATCGTGGAACGTCATCCGGACCCCGCGGTCCGCCTCCGCCAGGTCGGCGAGCGGGAGCCCCACGCGCTCCTCTTCGTGCTTGAACGCCGCGTAGGCCACCTCGCCGTTCGTTTCCGGCGCGAGCGCGAGGACCACGTTCGCGGCGTCCAGCGCGTCCTCCACGCTCGGGTACTTCTGCCCGCCCCACTCCACGCAGCGCACGCGCCGCGGGTCCGGCGTCCCGCCGACCGGATTCGCCAGCAGCTCGTCGTAGAACGACTGGATCGGGACCTGGGCGCCGTTCCCGCTGACGCCGTCGTCGCGCATCTTCCGGCCCAGCGAGATGAACCGCTTGTACAGGTTGACGTAGTCGCGTTCCACGACATGCAGGTGCGGCATCGTCTTGCCGGGAACGGGCTCGCACTCGCCCGCCCTCCAGTCGCGCGGCTCCGTCTGGGCCAGCTCGTCGGGCGTGTCGTGCATGAGCGGGATGGCGACCAGGTCCTTGACCGGCGCCGGGAAGACCGACGGCGCCAGCTCGCTCACCTTCTTCGCAAAGGCCTTGAAGATCTCCCAGTCGGTCTTCGACTCCCACACGGGTGGCACGGCCGCTCCCAGCGGATGCACGAAGGAATGGAGGTCGGTCGTGTTCAGGTCGTTCTTCTCGTACCAGAACGCGGCGGGGAGCACGATGTCCGAGTACAGTGCCGAGGAGTCCATCCGGAAGTTGAGATCCACCACCAGGTCCATCTTGCCGCGCGGCGCCGGTTCCCGGAACGTCACCGTCTTCACTTTCCCCTTCGCCATCTCCTCGGCGATGGCGTTGTCGTGCGTGCCCAGATAGTGACGTAGGAAGAACTCGGCCCCCTTGGCGCTCGACTGGATGGGGTTGCCGCGCCAGATGATCCAGACGCGCGGCCAGTTCTCCGGCGCGTCGGGGTCGTCCACGGCGAAGCGCGTCTTGCCATTCGTGAGATCCGCGACCGTCCGGCGGACGACCTCCTCGTTCGTTTTCGCACCCGCCGCTTTGGCCTCGCGCACCAGGTCCAGCGGGTTCCGGTTGAACTGGGGATAGAACGGCATCCAGCCCAGTCGGACCGCCATCGCCGCCAGGTCCAGCGCGTGCCCCTTGGCCCAACGCGTCTGCGGCGGGATCGGGGCGTAGTCGGTGAAGTCGCCTTCGTAGCGCCACTGGTCGCTGTTGACGTAGTGCCAGGTGGGCGTTTGCTGGCGACGCGGCGGTTTGACCCAGTCCAGGGCGAAGGCCAAGCTGACCCACGGGGCGATGAGCGTCAGCTTTTCCTGGCCGACGTAATGGTTCATGCCGCCGCCGTTCTTCCCGCAGCAGCCGCACAGGATCAGGGCGGTGATCGGCGCGCGGTACGCCAGATTGTTGTTGTACCAGTGATTGATGCTCGCCCCGATGATGATCATAGAGCGGCCCTCGGTGACCTCGGCGTTGGCGGCGAACTCGCGCGCCAGACGGATGACCGTGTCCCGGCCGATGCCCGTGTACTGTTCCTGCCAGGCCGGGGTGTACGGGGCCACCTCGTCGTACCCGGTTGGGTAGTCGCCCGGGAGGCCGCGCCCCACGCCGAACTGAGCCATCAGCAAGTCGAACGCAGTCGTCACCGGAACGCGGCCATCGCTGGTCGTCACGTACTTCACCGGCACGCCCCGCCGCGCAGTCTTGCCCTGGGCGAACTCGTAGAACGCCACCTGGGCGACCTCGTCGTGCTGCCCCAGGAATGTCAGCACTGGATCGATCGGGGTGTCGTCGAGCCCGTCCTCCATCTTCAGGTTCCACTTGCCCTTCTCCTGGGCCCAACGGAATCCGACGCTGCCCTTCGGCATGCGTGGCTGGTTGGTCTTCTGGTCGTGGACGAGCAGCTTCCAATCGCCGTTCTCGACCTCACGGTAGCGGGCCACGCGATTGGCGCGGAGGAAGCGCCCGGCGCGGTAGCCGTCCCCGTCCTTCTCAAGCGTGATCAGGAAGGGGCCGTCGGTGTAGCGCTTGAGGTAGTCGACGAAGTACGGGACCTGACGGTCGGCGTGAAACTCCTTGAGGACGACGTGATTCACGGCCATCCACAGGGCCGTGTCCTGGCCGGCTTGGACGGGGATCCACCAGTCGGCATACTTCGCCACCTGGCTGAAGTCCGGGGCGATGACGACGAACTTGGTGCCCTCGTGCCGCGCTTCGGAGATGAAGTGCACGTCGGGCGTGCGCGTCATGCTGAGGTTCGAGCCCATCGAGATGATGTATTTGGAATTGTACCAGTCGGCGCTCTCGCACACGTCGGTCTGGTCGCCCCAGACCTCCGGGAAGGCGTTGGGCAGGTCGGCATACCAGTCGTAGAAGCTCATGTTCACGCCGCCGAACAGCTGCAGGAACCGGGACCCGCCGGCATAAGAGAGATAGGACATGGCCGGGATGGGGGAGAAGCCGAACACCCGGTCCGGGCCCCACCGCTTGGCCGTGTACAGGCAGGCAGCAGCGACGACTTCCAACACGTCATCCCACGTGGCGCGGCGGAACCCGCCCTTGCCACGCGCGCGCTGGAAGCGGGCCCGCTTCTGCTCGTCCTCCACGATCGAGCCCCACGCCTCGATCGGGTTCGCGTGCGTGGACCGGGCCTCGCGCCACAGGTCCATCAGCGCCCCGCGCACGTAGGGGTACTTCACCCGGATGGGGCTGTACACGTACCACGAGGCGGAGATGCC